>JAYKJI010000001.1:0-4181 GCA_035285405.1 Snowella sp.
ACCAGTTTTTCTGGTGGCAATTTCTCTAAATTTTCCCTATCTAATTGCTGAGGCACTTCTTTTTTTTTCATTTCCTTAATCTACACTTTTTTTGGCTCCTGTCAACCCCCTTTCCTGAATCTTTACAGAAATTGTTATCACTCAAGACGACAAACCTGTGGCTAAAATTTCCCCAATTAAACGATCATTAAAACGAGGAAGTGCTAAAGGAAAAGTATGGATGAGTGATGATTTTGATCAACCTCTTGAAGATTTTAAGGAATATATGTGATGAATTTATTGTTGGATACACATATATTTCTTTGGTTTGTTAACGATGATTCTAGATTAAGCGATCGCCTTAAAGATTTGATTGAAGATGAGAGTATCCTAATTCGGTAGGTTGTGTTAAGGAACGCAACCCAACAAATTAAACGATAATGATGTTAATTAATTTTGGAAGGGAATATTGTTTGTGGGTCAATGTCGGGTTTCCTTTTGTCAATAAAAGAAGCGGCGATCACACTGTATCGTGGTAAATATCTTTAGCAGGCATTCTTCTCCTTATTTTAGTTAAAGGTGAGCCATCAAGACCCACCTAAACAATTTTAACTCAAAGCCTGATTTTTAAGTGTTTTGACTCCCTTGTTTGAAAATCATTTTGATTAGTTTTGCAAAAGCATTAATTAGCGCACAAGTACCATTAGTGATGACTTTAACTAATGTTGTTAGCGACTGAATTAAAATGGTAAGCGCACGAAACAGAGCAGTCAAAGCCAAAATTAATTCAACAAAATTATATGGCATATATGGAATTGGAGGAGATTCGGGAGAATGTTGAACAGGTGAAGTCCCGATGACTTGTGTTGCCTCGATTTGTGATTTTTGGTTTACAATTGAATCCATCATAAAGCAATGCTTCCTTGGGCTTTAAGAGTTGGGGATAAGCCCCCTGGTGGTACAGGGGACTTGAGGTGTGACGACCGATTGCAGTCGGTATAGTCAACGTAAAAATACATAACCAGAGCAGTAGCGTCGACAGTTTGGTATTGTCTGACGCTATTTTTTAGCTATTTTTTAGGGGGGTGAACGTGCCATAAAGAAATAAAAATTAAATTTAAAAAACATTTATTTAAGACTAATACATTTTAAAGCACCTTGGTTAACTCCATAGTGAGTCAAAGTCTCAGCTATTTCAGTCAAAAAGGGATTATTTAAAAGTGTCCCACTTAGCAAAGATCTTCAGACTATTGTTGCCAAAATTAAACATTTTATCCTTTAAGTTCTTTCATTAGTTCATCAAAAGAGTTGATAAATTGATTTGGAATAACGAGAACAAAATCATCACTAACCCACTGACTAGGTTTTAATAAAAATCGAGTCAAGTATTCAAAATCTTCCTTATTAAATCCCGTAATTTCTTCCTTAACAATACTCGTAATTAGTGACTGATTAGCTCCTTGATCAATAACTTCCTTAAAGGTTTCAAAGTCTTTTTCACCTAACTCTTTGCGACTAAACATTAGCAAAGTTTTAAGACGTTTTAATTGAGATGGCATTAAAGTAATAAGATTGACTTTTTTGACTGTTTCAGTGGTCATGAGCATATTGGCAATTTCTTTAATTATCCCCATTTTTTCATCAAAGGATAGCGTTTTGATGTCATTTAGACAAGTATTCATCGTAATAACCCTGTCTTCCAGTTCTTTCCCCCTTAGACCCCAAAAGGTATCAAAATCTATTTTGTCGTCCAGATATTCATCCCACCGCTTTTGAGTGAGTCTGAGAAACCTTAAAAAACTCTCAAGGGAGCGAATACTAGGCAAATTTTCCCCTTTTTGCCAACGCTCTAAGGTTATCTTTTGGATATTGCACTCAGAATATGATGACGGGGTTTTCTCCCAATCGTCTAAAACCTTTGTAGCAATGACTTTTAACTTATTAACATAGTCATCAGAAACAGATCTCTTTTGTCTGGCCATGGCAAAAACATCTTAAGATTTAATACAATATTTCTATTGTAAATGAAAACCCTCAAAAAGTCAACGAGCAAGTTCAAATTCCAGCAATTACAAATTCAAAATTTAATAGTTCTGAAAGCCTTACACAAAAAGGACTTTACAATTCTTGATAATTTGCTTGATCGCTGAAACGACCCAAAATCGTTCTGAATTTATTTTTGCTGCTATCATACCGAGCATCATAACCCACATTCCGCAAACGCTACAGATAGCACATAAATACAAATAGATGCTCTTTCTACATGGCATTAATTTGTTTTAATGCGCCATGAATAGAGTAGTTTAAATTCATTACCGCATGGGTGGCAGCAACCTGCGGAATGTCGGTCATAATTCTCCCCAGTCTAAATTCTGATTATTATCCCTTAGTTCAAGAGCTAATCCAAACCCATTGTCCTGAGCGAATGAATTTACTGGATGCAGGTGAAGCTTGACATTTGTTGATGACGACTCCTCGCCATTACCAAGATGAAGTTAGTTTGACGGATTCTTTAGGCAAAACGTCTGTCGATTTTCCTTATCAGTAGGACAGTCTCCTATTGATTATTTCACGGCGATCCCTCTTGATCATCCTCAATCAGCGATCGCTGGGTAAATAAAAAATGCCCCTTGCCCGACTATAGACAGAAACCACCACAACCGTCAAAATGAAAATAATTGTTATGTTTTGTAAAGAAAATGTTCGGTAAAATCCCTCTCGCTTTAGTTGGTTTGATCGTTGGTGGACTATTGACGGTGATGGGTTTTGTCGCCTATGCCTTGGATTATGCCACCCTAAACCTGGCAGGTTTTTTCTACGGTGTTCCCCTGTTACTGGGAGGATTAGCCCTCAAAGCAGCAGAACTAAAGCCGATTCCTTTGGCTGAACCGACCTCAGAATCCGTGTTGGCCCTGCGAAAAGAACAGGCGACCCCCACTCAAAATCAGATTCGCAAGGATGTCACCCGCTATCGTTATGGTCAAGAAGCCCATTTGGATGATTCACTGCAACGCTTAGGATTAAGTCCCACCAGTGAAGAACGTCCTGTTTTAACCGCAATTCGAGAAACTAGCATCGGCGATCGCTATAGCTTAATTCTGAGTTTTAATTCCCCTTTTATTCATTTAGCCACCTGGCAAGAGAAACGAGAAAAGATTGAAAAGTTTTTTGGCCCCAATATTCAGGTGCAATTGGAACAGCCCGAAGAAAATAAAATAGAAGTGATTATGATTGCTGTCTAAAGCCGAAACGGTGGAGCATCTAAATATTTGCGATTTTAAACTTGGCATCTTCAAAGATAATATTTGACCTTGAATTCTCTCAGTTATGATTACTGAATCTCCCCTCTCTGAACCGACTTGGCTAACCATTGTTCGGCTTCTCCGTTGGCATAAACCAGCCGGACGCTTAATTTTAATGATTCCGGCTCTGTGGGCTATTTTTTTAGCTGCCGAAGGGAAACCGCCCTTACCTCTAATCGGCATTATTATTTTGGGAACCCTAGCTACCAGTGCCCTGGGCTGTGTGGTCAATGACCTCTGGGATAGGAATATTGATCCCCAGGTGGAACGCACGAAAAGCAGACCGATCGCGGCCCGGACTCTCTCTATTCAAGTGGGTATTGGTGTGGCGATTATTGCCCTACTCTGTGCAGCCGGTCTAGCCCTCTATTTAAACTCCCTGAGTTTTTGGCTCTGTGTGGCGGCGGTTCCTGTGATTATTGGTTATCCGTTGGCTAAACGGGTTTTTCCAGTCCCTCAATTGGTTTTATCTATCGCCTGGGGCTTTGCCGTGCTAATTGGTTGGACAGCGATCGCGGCCCATCTGGATTTTGCTGCCTGGG
This sequence comes from Snowella sp., assembly GCA_035285405.1. GTDB lineage: Bacteria > Cyanobacteriota > Cyanobacteriia > Cyanobacteriales > Microcystaceae > Woronichinia. Next base: position 3,824 of record JAYKJI010000001.1, read on the forward strand.
TATTGTGGTTAGCAACCATTTTTTGGACATTGGGATTTGACACCGTATATGCCATGGCGGATCGGGAAGACGATCAACGCATTGGGGTGAAGTCCAGTGCCATCTTTTTTGGTCAATATGCCGGGGAAGCCGTTGGTATTTTCTTTGCCAGTACGATCGCCGCTTTCATCTATTTGGGGATGATTTTGCCCCTGAATATTCTCTATTGGTTGGCTCTAGGGATGGCGATCGTGGGATGGGTAATACAGTATCTTCGCCTCAGTCAATCGGAAATTCCTGTCAATGCCTACGGTGAGATTTTTGGACAGAATGTTTGGATCGGCTTTATTTTGTTAGGGGGGATGATTTTGGGTTGGCT
>JAYKJI010000002.1:0-3230 GCA_035285405.1 Snowella sp.
GACAGTCAGGATGGAGAATATTTTGGGCAATTAATTCGTTAATCGTTAAACTTTCTTGATAGGCAGGGTTAATCTGAACAAGGGGGTCTTTCCATAGTTGTCCCTGGTCTAATTGTTCATGGACAAAGGCTTTAACTTTGGGGTCTTGGATTTTAAGAAAGCTGGTGATGTAGCTACGATAATCGCCAATAATTTCATCTCGCAGATTAAAAATATCAAGGTTATAAGACGGTGTTGGGGAGTTGGGCAGTGAATCAGATTGCTCTTGCTGTTTTTCCGTTTCCCCCTGGGTGTTGTCTTGAATATCCCTTTCTAGCCAAGCTAAAATTTGTCCCCCTAGATCTTCACTCAAATTATCGCCATCAAAGGCTTCAATAAATTGCTCTAGTTCCCAATTTGTTGGAAACTGACTGAGAATTTTTTCTAATTCTGCTTCTGATAATTGTTCAACGCCTGTGCTATCAATATAGGCATTCCCTTGAATAATTAACTGCATCATATTTTGTAAGGCAGTTTCATCACTTTGGAGCAGGCTAGAGAGAGGAATAGGAAAACGCATGACACTATACAAGATAAGAGGTAAGCAAAAATGGGAATACGATGGAAATTTTAAGGATTTTGCCAGGGAGGACAGGTGAGACTATCAAAAAAAGTAGAAGTTGCTTGGGGTAAGGTTACTAATAATTCCCGCATGGCACGGGTACAGCCCACATAAAATAAACGCCTTTGCCCATCTAAAAAAATCTGCATTTCTTCTTCAGGTAGTGTGTATTGCATTGTTTTTGGGAAAGTACTTCGGGCCAACGCCACAATTACAAAGGGAAATTCTAAGCCTTTAGCAGAATGAAGGGTTAATACTTTGATGTAGGGGGCTTTGATGTCAATATCTTGGCCACTCACAAAATTGGCGTTTAACCCTGCTTCTGTAATCCGTTTGGCATAGCCTTTCGCTATATCGTTGGTGGGGCAAAGGATAGCCGCGCTGGAAATGGGCAAACGATGACGTTTAGCAGATTGGAATAAAAACTGTTTGATTTGTTCAATTTCAGGTTGGGGTAAACAAAAGCTCAGAAGACTAGGTTTTTCGCCCTGGTAAGGGGAAAGGGTTTGTCGAATACAGTCCTGATCTCCTGCTTCAGACTGGTCTAGGATTTGCTGACAGGCGATCGCAATTTGTTGGGTATTGCGATAGTTACGTTTGAGTAAGAGAGTTCTGCCTGTTACGTTGAGGTCTTCGTGAATTTGTTTCCAACTAAAGCCTTTTTGATATAGGGATTGGGAAGCATCAGCCGTTAAATAGATACCGCTAAAGTCAGCAACTAGAGCCAACAGGAAACGGAGAGCTACAGGAGAAAGGTCTTGAGCTTCATCCACAATAATGGCTTGATAGGGTTTTTGAGTGGCAGGAATTTGCTGGGCGATCGCCCAGGCATGACAACGAACCTGTTCCCAGGTGGTTAAGCCCATCTTTTGTAATTGGTCACACCAAATTTCATAGAGTATCCAGATAGCTTGGCGCAGATTTTGAGTCAGAGCTTGACCCCGACCCCGACGAGAAGTCGCTAGATAATCTTCTAGGTTGGTTATACCTTGGCCAAGAATGACGGTTTCAATTTCCTCTAGCAGGTAATCTAAGCCGAGACGCTCTAGGCTTTTTTGGCAGGCCCGACGAGTTAGAGGATTTTTACCAGGTAGGCTATTTTTGTGAATTGCTTGTTTAAAGGCTTTATCTAGGAAATTTTTGCAGGTATGATTTTTGGCATATTTTGGTTCACCATACTGGGCTTTATAGTATTCCATTGCTAACCAATCAACAGTGCTGACCCTTACGCCTTTTTCTAGGGGAGAAGATTTTAACAGTTGTTGAAGTAATTGTTGGGAATAGTTGACGAGGGCATTGGTATAGGTGGTGAACAGGATGGATGAATATTTGTCTCGAATCAGTTTTTCAATGCGATAGAGAGCGAGGGTAGATTTACCTGTACCTGGCCCCCCCTTGACGAGGACAGGCCCGCCACTACCAAAGTCTTTGAGCTTTTCCTGGTCGGGGTCAAGTTTCAGTAAAAAGTCAGTGACATCACCCTCCAGGAATTTATCCAAATCTTCGACTTGGTTGAGTAGATAGGTGGGTTGGGTTTCAATCTCTTCGATGCTGCGGGGAAAGAGATTATCTAAAATACGGTTTAAATAGCGTTCAGGTAATTCAACGCTGAGAAGGTCTTCTTCGGTGGCGATCGCTGTTAATTGAGGCCAATAAGGTTTTGGAATTTGCCACTGTTTTAGGAGTTCGTCCGTAAATGTTTTAGGAAGTGGGGTTCCTGATGATGAAATCCATTGAGCAGATTCAAAAGTAGGAGTTAATTTCGGATTTTCAAATGAAGTATTCGAGGATTGAGTTTCAGTAATAACGGCTTTGGGAATCTGGATTGTTGTAGATGTCTCAGAATAGGTTTGGTCGTCTCTTTTACGAATGCTCAGAACTTTAACAACATTTTCTCCAATGGAATAGAAAACCCGATAATCACCGATACGAATACGGTATCTATTGTCTTGATCCTGAAGTTTTTTGGCATCTCCCCCAGCAGAATAGGGGTCTTCTTCAAGAAGTTTAAGTTTCTTAGTTACTCGTTTACTGACACTACGGGGCAAATCCAATAGTTCGTTGAGAAAAGTAGGAGTTAGTGTGGTAATCCAAAACATAATTTTTAGGAGAAGTAAGGGTTTTTAGAGAAAACCGATTATTAACTGGCGGCAAAGACTGTATATTTTTTTAAATTGGGAGGATCAAAGGCTAGAACAATTACTGAAATAAATATTTAAATAGTTTTTATAGTTTCTGGATAGGTCGGGTTCAGCTTCGATGGAACCAATCAGATCTGACCAGTCATCTTCTGTTGTTTCTGGCTTAGGGGCGGATAGATTGGGTTTAGACTCAGTTTTTGAGTAGCGTTTTTTGAGAATTTCTAGGAAATCTATTAGTAAATATTGAGCGTCTTCGGAAAGATTTTCAATATCTTTTTGGATTTGTTCGAGGACAATAATAGCCATGATTTATTTGTTAGTAATAGAATTTTTGTGAGGTTTACTTAATATCTCTGGCGACTAAAATGAGTTTGATTAGACATTAATAAGTTCTTTGAGCGGTTCTATAGGATAGTGATAGAGAGTCATTAGTTGAGAAGCTTTTAAGGTTTCTATGGCATAGGCTTTGCCTGTGGTGTCGCTAAATT
>JAYKJI010000003.1:0-5439 GCA_035285405.1 Snowella sp.
CATAATTTTAGATAGCGCTGGCTATCGATATTGCTTATTAGCCAGTTTCGGACATTTCCAGTCTCTTTGCGCCTGGCTGTCCGTTTTTTCTTTTACACCTTCAGAACTTCGCACTGTCCAGTTAATATTTATTTCTATAAAATTACTAACTTCGTCGTCGAAGTCTAAACTGGAACTTAAAGTAATATCGATTAAAACGTCGTTTATTGTTCTATTGTATGTATCCCCTGGGGAGATTGAGGAGTTGTCAAGATTCGTCAGGAGGTCTACTTGCTCAGTCTTTTCGATCACCTCATTGAGAATATAATTTCTCCAGGGTATATTCTTTAATTCTAGGAATTTATTTTCTGTTCCCTTAGCAAAAATTTCAAGATAGGCCAAAATAAAATTGGGGCCATATAAATCTATTTTGCTAGCGGCATTCCAAAAGAAGTTTTCAAAGTACTTATGATCGCCACAGGCATTCATGGCAATTTTCTCTAGCATTGCCTCCATAGATGTGGGTGCATTTTCATTTTTATTGCTGGAAAATAATTGTTGTTGATGTACAAGTATTTTTTCTGAAATTTTTTTCTGAGTTTCCGGGAATATAATTAGTTTTCCTTCTTCTGAAAGTTTGAAGTCTTGGTGTGGAATAAATCCTCGATTTATTAGATTTCTTATTAAATCTAATTCTTTCGTATCGTATCTTGTGCTCATGGGAAATTGTCTCAGAGTAGGTGATTAATTTTGTAAAGCCAATAAATAGAAGGGGTTTGCTTACATGTTTGCCGGCTTGGATAGTGATTTGATCTCTGTCGGGTTGAATTTCCTGCCCCAAGGGGCGAATAAACTAAATGGCGATAGTGCGATCCGAAGGAAAAATTTTGTAATCCTCCGTTGCTTGCGGCCGGGAGATGAATTTTAGCGCTTCGCTCGTCACTGCCCCTACTCCTGCATTTAGGTTCATCTGCTGTAAAAGCCGATTAAACGAGGGATGAGCCTCCGACATCATCCTGTAGAGGAGCTAATTTTCCGTGTAGCAGATCTCTAGGCGATCGTTGTCAGAGGTGACTAATTGGCATAACGAGTTTAATGAATTTTAGAGATTTTTCTAGATAATATCACATAAGTTCAATGCTTGCTAGCAAGATGAAAACCTAGCTGACTTCGCACTCCTCTCACTATAACTTGATAAATCGTCGCTTGCAAGTTCAATAATAAGTTATTTTGTTTTGCAAGACTAAAAAAATAAAGTATAATACAATTTTGTTTTATAGATAAAAGCTTGTCATTGCGGCATTGCTATGTATGATGTGCTAAAAAGAAGCATGGTTTAGTTTCATAGGGATGGTTCATGGCGGAAGGATTTTACACGACAAAGCAGGCGGCCAAAATTGTTGGTTGTACGATTCGTCAGATTCAATATTGGCGAAAGCAGGAGGTCGTTGTCCCCCAGATCAATCCATCAGGGACTGGGCACAGCGTCTATTACAGTCGGGAGGACTTGACGGATCTGGCGATCGTCCACTATCTACTTCAGCGAGGCTATAGTTTTCAGTCGGCGGGCGATGTTCTGGGGAAACTTAAAGAGATTGACCCCCGATATAACGTGCCGGAAAATGGTCAGCGCTATCTATTGAAATGGGATACTGATACCGAGGTGTTGACAGTTACCCCTTTTTCTTCAGATCGCTTGCAAGACGATATTGCAGACGGAGTGGTGAGCGTCACGGCGTTGAGTCTTGACCTCTTACAAATGGAGATCGAGGCTGGGTTGGGCAATCGACCCCGCAGAAAACGCAAGCGGCAACACGTTACTCCTATCGGTGACAAAGCTATGAATGAAGCGGATACTTGTCGGGAATACGTTTTACCGAAGTTACGTCAGGCGGGATGGGAGCAGAAGCCCTATTCGATCACAGAACAGCGGACGTTTACCGATGGGCGCATCATCACTTTTAGTAATCAGGTTAAACGGGGTAAGCAAAAGCAGGCAGACTATATCCTGCAATATCGTCGGAATTTTCCGATCGCCGTAGTGGAAGCAAAGCCCAATGAAAAATCCCCGGCGGAGGGGCTACAGCAGGCGAAGGAATATGCGGAAATTCTGGGCTTGAAGTTTGCCTACGCGACCAATGGTTCTGGCATTGTAGAGTTTGATTTCACCACAGGACGGGAGCTAGAGCTAAGTAGCTTTCCCACCCCTGATACATTGTGGGCCCGTTATTGTCAAAGCGAAGGGCTCAACCTGGGGCAAGAGGAGACTTTGTTGGCGGCCTATAACCTGCAAAGCGGTAAAAAGCCCCGCTATTATCAAGAGATCGCTATCAACCGGGCGGTACAGGGGATTCTGCAAGGCAAAAAACGCCTGTTGTTGACGATGGCGACGGGGACGGGCAAGACGACTACGGCCTTCCAGATTTGCTGGAAGCTGTGGGCAAGTCAATGGAATCGGGAGGGATCCTGTCGCCGCCCTAAGATCCTCTTTTTGTCAGACCGGAGTATGCTGGTCGACGACCCCATGAAAAAGGACTATGCGCCCTTTGGGGATGCCCTCTACAAAATCCAAGGGGGCAAGACGGTACAGAGTCGGGATATTTACTTTGCCACCTATCAGGCGATCTTGGGGATATCCGCTACGCGGTGCGCCGAAGATGAGCAACGCCTAGGAGTTTACAGGGACTTTCCCCCGGACTTTTTTGATCTAATCATTATTGACGAATGCCATCGGGGATCGGCAAACAGCGATAGTTTTTGGCGCGAAATCTTGACCTATTTTTACCCCGCAGTGCAACTGGGACTAACGGCAATCCCCTTAAGGGATGAGTCCCGCAATACCTATGAATATTTTGGTAATTCCCTTTATACTTATTCTCTCCGCCAAGGCATTGAAGATGGTTTTCTCGCTCCCTACCGGGTGCATCGGGTCATTACCAGTGCGGATGCAAGAGGGTGGCGACCTCCTTCAGGGGAACTAGACCGTTTTGAGCGAGAAGTGCCCGACGAAGAATATCAAACAAGCAATTTTGAACAGGTTGTGGTACTACGATCGGAAACCGAGGCGATCGCCAAACATCTAACGGACTTCCTCAAAAAGACGGATCGCTTTGCCAAAACCCTGGTCTTTTGCGTTGATCAGGAAACTGCTCTAGAGATGAAGACGGCACTTAACAATCTCAATTCTGACTTAGTTCATAAGTATCCTAACTATGTTTGTCAAGTGACGTCGAACGAATGGGAGGTGGGCAGAGGACATCTAGAGCAATTCCAGGATGTGGAGACGGATACCCCCGTGATTCTGACAACCTCGCAACTGTTAACGACGGGAATAGATCTCCCCACTACTAAAAACATTGTCTTGGCGCGGGGGGTTACTTCTCTAGCAGAGTTTAAGCAAATTTTGGGGCGGGGCACTCAGGTACGGGAGGAATACGGCAAGCTGTTTTTCAATATCCTTGATTACACAGGCACGGTGACGGAGCATTTTGCTGATCCGGAGTTTGATGGTGATCCAGCCTTTATCGAAGAGGAAACGATCGCCCATGATGGCATCGTAGTTACTACGGAAGTAGTGCAGGAAGAAACGGATACTGATCCGACTGCTGAGGAGGTCAATCCGCCCCGTCGTTCTCGAGGATTGCACCCCACGCCAGAAGTGGCAGAACCCCGAAAATATTACTTTGATGGTGGTACGGTGGAAATTGTTCATGAGTTGGTCTATGAATTGGATGCCCAAAGCAATCGCCTTCGCTGTGTGGAATATGCCGATTACACAGGGGAGGAGGTGCGGAAAATTTGCCCGGATACGGAGGCTTTAAGGGCTACTTGGCGCAATACGGGGCAACGGGAGTTGTTAATGGCGCAATTGGAGGAAAGGGGTATTAATGTTATTGCCCTGGAGTCAACCATGGGGTTTTTAGAGGTTGACCCCTTTGATCTACTTTGTCATCTGGCTTTCCATACGACGTTGTTAACACGGCGCGAACGGGCGGAACGGGTTCGCAAAAATCAGACGGATTTATTTAGCGAGTACGGCACAGAGGCACGGGCTATCCTGGAAGACTTACTGGATAAATATGCGGAGTATGGCCCCACTCAGCTTAAGATCCCGGATGTGTTGAAGGTGCCACCGATTTCCCAGCGAGGAAATATCAGCGAGATTATTAAGCTCTTCAACGGAGCTGATCGTTTGAGAAAAGCAGTGGATCAGTTACAGGACTTTCTGTATGCTGCGTAATCTAATTGTTGGAAGTTTCTTTTTTTGCCAATACCGAAAACGGTTATGTTTCGCTAGTTATAAAAAAGTAAAGCCCTATTTATTGGAAAATAAGGAATAGCCGATTCGTGATCCCATGACAACAATTATTGCCCTTTTTAACCAAGCTGGGGGGGTCGGTAAAACCACCCTGACCCACAATTTAGGTTTTCATCTGAGTCGATGTGGCCATCGTGTTTTATTAATTGACTTAGATCCCCAATCTTCCCTCACAACCTTTGTGGGCATTGATTCCAATACCCTGGAAAAAACTCCCTTTGATGCCCTGATCAACGAGGAACCCCTCTTTATTTTGCCAACGGATCAAGGGTTTGATCTGGCTCCGACCAATATCACCCTTAGTGTGGCGGAGATACAGTTGGTTAATCTCGATTTTCGGGAGATTCGTCTCAAGGAAGCCCTACTGCCGATCCAGAACAATTATGAGTTTATTTTGATCGACTGTCCCCCCAGCCTCGGCTTGTTGAGTTATACGAGTTTAGTGGCTGCGACCCACGTTTTGATTCCCATCGAAACCCACTTCAAGGCCTTTCAAGGGACAAATTTGCTGATTCAGACCATTGTGAAAGTTAAAAAACGGGGCAATCGCAACCTTAAAATTGCGGGTTTTGTCCCGAGTCGCTATGCTGCCAGTAATTCCCAAGACAAGAGAACTTTAGCCGCCATTCAAAAACAATTTGGCCAAGTAGGACAGGTTTTTGAACCCATTCCCCGCTTAACGGCGTTTGTGGATGCGTCTGAACAAAGTTTACCGTTGGCCCTTTATGATCCCAAAAGTCCGGCGATCGCCGCCCTAGAAAAATTAACGACTCAGATTGAAGCACTCGTATAACTCCCATGACAAACACGCCCCGCAAGCAAGATCAACCCTATAAAGGACAGGCGAATCTCGATCAGTTAAATGCACTGTTGGGGGAAGAAGACCCGATTACACTGTCGTTAACTGCCATTGTTTTGCCGGAAACCCAACCGAGGCGTTATTTTGACCCTGAAAAATTGATCCAGCTAACAGAATCCATCAAAGCTCACGGCATTTTAGAAAACTTGGTGGTTCGCCCCCTAGCCAATTTCAACGGCAAATATGAATTGGTAGCAGGGGAAAGGCGGTATCGAGCCGCAACGGCCGCTGGATTATCTGAAGTGCCGGTGACAGTGAGAAAGCTTAGCGATGAGCAAGCGTT
>JAYKJI010000004.1:0-19030 GCA_035285405.1 Snowella sp.
GGAAGAAATGCCTAATCGTAGGGCTTCTCCATTGGGATCGGAAAACTGCTGGAGATCCCGCAGACTGCGAATGGTGTACTTAATACCACCGAGACAAATCGTATCAAATTTTACGTCGTAATTAGGGTTTGAGATAGAGGCTACCTGCAATGAATAGTTAATTTTAACTACCTCTATCTTAGAGGGTTAAGTTCAAAGACGTTGTAAAAAGTTTGAAAGATTTATTTTCACGATAATTGCCCTGCTCTTCCGACAACCTCTAGTCATATTGTCGTATTTTCTGTCTTTTCTTTCGGACTAGCTTCAAAGTGTTCTACAAGCGTCCTAGTACTTTTGATTGAGCGATCGCTGCCTAAATCTCTACTTGAGTAGGTGAAATTTTGACATTGTGCGTATGCAAGTAACTAAAAATACAAAAAATCAAATGTTTAAATAAGTGAGTTAATGGCTCGTCAAAAACTTAAATACTTGAGATAATATGGATAAGTATTGATACCGTCCCCAATTTTATGCGTACATGATTATTGCCATTGCCAGTTTCAAGGGAGGAGTCGGCAAAACCACAACCGCGATTCATCTATCCGCCTACTTCTCTGGTTTCGCGAAAACATTACTGATTGATGATGATCTGAATCGAAGTTCCACTACATGGAGTAAGCGTGGCTCATTTCCTTTCACCGTAGAGGATGAGACAGAGGCCGCTAAATCGGTTCGGGCTTATCAGAATATTGTGATTGATACCCAGGCTCGGCCAACGGAGGAGGAGTTAAAGACCTTGATCAAGGGTTGTGATTTGCTAGTCATTCCATCAACACCTGATGCTCTAGCCTTAGATAGCTTGATGCTGACGATTGATACTCTCCGAGCCTTAGGAAGTCAAAAGCATCGGATCTTATTAACGATGATTCCGCCTTACCCCTCTAAGGATGGAGAAGAAGCAAGAAATTTGCTGACCAAAGCAGAACTTCCTCTCTTTAAAACCGCCATTAAACGATACTCCGTTTTCTCCAAGGCCTCTCTAGCGGGTCTTATTGTTTCCGCCGTTAATGATGCTAAAGCGGCGATCGCCTGGGCGGATTATCAAGCAGTAGGTCAAGAAATTTTAGAAGGACTAAACCCATGAGTAAGTTTAAAGCAATCTTTGAAGAACTGGACAATCCATCGGCAGCCACAAAATCCCCAAAAACTAAAGGTAAGCGTAGTGACCCTGAATATGAGCAAGTATCCGCTTATATTCGTAAGGAAACCTATAAAAATGTCAAAATTGCCCTACTTCAATCGGCAAATCATCAAAACTTTTCTGACTTAGTGGAGGAATTGCTGGCCCAATGGCTTAGTAATCAATAATTTGTCTATGAAGTTTTTTAGATTAAGTGATGCTTTTTGTATTATTTCACCTTACAACCTATCTCGGTACTATAATTTGTTTGAGAATATTAGCAATAATACTGTCAATTTTTACCCCATCTAATTGGGCTTCAGGTCTAATAATCAGTCGATGACGTAAAAGGCTAGGAGCCACACTTTTTAAATCATCAGGAATGAGGTAATCTCGTCCCTTCAGCCAAGCTCTAGCCCGACTAGACTGTAACCAAAGTACCGCCGCACGAGGTGAGGCTCCCACTAACACATCAGGATGTTTGCGGGTTTGCTCAACTAATTCCAAAAGATAATCCAATAGTTTTTCATCAACTGTGATTCGTTGAACAGCTTGACGGGCCGTGAGAATTTCACTGACAGAAGTTACAGGTTCAATTTCTGTTAAATTTTGCCGTTTTGCCTGAAACCCCTGCTGATAATTGATGAGCATTTGCTTGGCGGCTTCCGTGTCAGGGTAATCAATAATTAACTTAAAGAGAAAGCGATCTAATTGGGCTTCAGGTAACGGGTAAGTTCCTTCAAATTCCAAGGGATTTTGAGTCGCAATGACAAAAAAAAGGGCGGGTAAGGCTAGGGTTTGACCATCTAACGTTACCTGTTGTTCCTCCATAGCCTCTAGTAGGGCTGCTTGGGTTTTAGGGGGGGTGCGGTTGATTTCATCCGTCAGTAAAATTTCTGTAAAAATGGGCCCCCGCTTGAGCGTAAATGTTTGATTATGCAAGTCAAAAACACTAGTTCCCAAAATATCCGAGGGTAAAATATCAGGGGTTAGTTGAATACGACAAAAGTCGGATTGAATCAAGCGAGCGAGGACTTTAACTAATAGGGTTTTTCCAACGCCTGGCACCCCTTCCAAAATCACATGACCACCACTTAGGAGAGCGATTAATAATTGATTGATAATCGTTTTTTGCCCGACGATATAGTACTCAATCGCCTGTTGGAGACGATTAAAATGGTGGTGATCAGTGGTGATCGGCTCCGTCGGCTCCGCAGGAATTTGTCTCATTTTTGTAGGTAAATACGTTGCATATCCTTGACATTTAAGTAAAACCAAATCTGCTTAAGATTTAATTTCACAGATAGCCATTGGATAAACCGTTGAATGCCTTTGTTTTTACTAATAACGCCCATATTATAAGCCAGTCGTTCAAAATTGAGCGATCGCCCTACATAGTCTAACTTCAAGACTTTAAAGCCTGCTTTAGTGGCCATTTGCGTGAGCGTGTCACTGGTGAAAAAATAAATATGACCTTCACAACTTAAGCTTCTTTCTCGTTTCCCTAATAATTTAAACATCAAGGTATCATAACGAGGCGTTTCTAGGACAAAAACACCTCCTGGCTTCAGCACTTGATAAACTTTTTCTAAACAGGCCAAAGGATCGGCAACGTGTTCAATCACATGAATCATCAAAATGGCATCTTGACTTTGATCGGCGATCGCTGTTTTTTCAAGAGGAAAGGGCAAAGACACTAATTTTAATTCAGACTCCGCATAGCGACAGAGAGCTTCATTCGGCTCAATCCCCGTCACTTGCCAACCATCTTGTCTAAAGAAATTCAGCAAAAAGCCAAAACCACTGCCAATCTCTAGTAAACTTCCTTTATAGGGAAAACGATCATTGAGAAAGGCTTTTGTATCAGTATAGTCTCTGACCTGTAACTTTTCTTTATCAATTCTTTGCTGCGTTCTGGGTTCATGAAGATGATCTAATACCCAGTTAGGATCATATTCTTCAATAGAATCCGAATCAATCTGCTGTCTAGGGTTGGCATACATCAAGCCACAATGATTACATTGAACAATTTGATTGATTTGGGCAACATCGGCTGCAAAAAGAACGTGATAGTCATCCGCACCACAGAGATTACAATTAGTATCTTTACTCATAAAAAATGCTGTCGTTGAGAGAGCTTGAGCCTTTTTATTTTATTAGTATAGTAGCATACCGATTGCCCAATTCTGCCATCAAAAGAAAGAAAATAGGGTCACTAACGACTAATAATAAATTGGGTGAATGAAAATCACTCACCCCCGATCCTCCGATTAATTGGGCTTAGTCTGTTATAGCTTTTAATAACACATCGCTCAGACTCATGCCTTCCATATCTTCAATCGTGATGGTATCGACAATATCAAACTTAGCCCCTGCCTGCTGTAATTGATCATCAAGTGCACGCAGGAAAACCGTCGCTTTTTTATCATGGCCGACTTGAATGAGAGAGATTGCCAATTCTTCGTCCCGATCAATTTTTTGAGAAGCTTCAATGATTACCCGAATGACCGCCTTATGATCTGTTGGTTCACCATCGGTAATAATCAAAAAGGTTTCACCGTTGGATTGGGCTGATCGGGCCGCTTTGCGTTGGAAATAGTTATCTAGGCCATCTTTAAGCACACTGGCCAAATCTGTCCGTCCCATCGGCTCATTTTCAGCATAAATGCGAGTCACTTTATCCGAGGTGACATTATCGTAACGTCTGAAGCGACCAGAAAAAAGATAGACAGTGATACCATCTGGGTCGATTTCTTCGCACTTTTGAGCCAGGGCAATCGTAGATTCCTGAGCCAGTTCCCAACGGGTTTTACCTCCTGGTTCATCGGCAGTTGCCATACTGCTGCTTTTATCGATCATTAGAGTGTAGTCTCGATTTTCGAGAACGGGGTCAAGGCTCATAAACGTCTCCAAAGGTTTTTGGGTTTCAGCGTCTGGGGTAATCATAGCGCATTCGCTATAGCTAGTTCAGTGTCGGATGTTCTGAGTTCTTGATGAAATGATCTAGAGATGTTTTACTAGCCGAATTGCCTGGCTTGCTACCTAAACACCTACTTTTTTTAAGAGGGTAAAAGGGCCAATGGTCTGTAACTGTTCTAGTTGGCTGACATTACGCACTAATAAAGCTCCCACAAAACCCAAAGCATTGACTTCGATGCCGTTGTAACTTTCCTGGGAACGGGGAATAAGCATTAACCATTGTCGTGTCATCAACAGGTTATAGGGTTTAGGTTTAGGGCTTGCAGATTGCCAGAGATCAAGTTGCTGGAGTAATTGACGATAGGTTGTCTCAAGGTGGACTGCCAACTCTTTAGGGTCGGATTGATTATTTTGGGGACAAGGGGCGATCGCCTGTTGAAAAGGGAGAGATTTTCCCGCCGACATCGCTGCTAAAAACCAAGGTTCTAACGGAAAATTAATATTAGTATCGACTAAGGGTAAGGGAACTAATTGTAAGTGCTTATGACGTTGACTCGCTCCCGCTAATTTGCCACTGTTATAAAAGACCAAGCCATCTATTTCTGTCAAAGCCAAAACCGCCGCCGTAAAATCCTCTAAAGTTAATAAGTTTTCCTGTTCCTCAAAATCACGGGTAATAATTAATAAATGATGATCAACGGCATTAAATTTATTGAGTAAACAGACATGAGTTGGGGAGAGATCACCGACAAATAAATTGGGATCATAGGGTAAAAAGGGATTAAAATCCTTCGGCTTGGTAGTGGTTTGCAGTTTTTTCGCCTGAGCTTTGCGTTCTAGGTTAGCCAAAATCCTGACTAAAAAATTTATCCCCTGTTCTTCCAGAGAGTGAATTTCGGTAGCAATGGGTTGTAACGCTCCATTCTCCAAGGCAGATTGAGTTTGGGCAATCACACGAGGCCAGAGAGTTCCGGGGGGTAAGCTAACACTACTGCACGTCATAGTCGGCGGGATTTACTTTCAAGATAATTTGATTTTCCTTTAATTGAATGTCATGTAGGTTCAAGGGGTCAACATTCATCTGTAAGCTTTGTTGTAATCTTGCCACCGGAACGTTTAATTTTTGGGCAATTTCTGGAAGGGTAAAACTAAGATTTCCGACCTTAACACGACTGTCAGTTAGCAATATTAATTGACCATTCTGGATTTGAGGTGTGCCAGAAATGCCTAAATAAAATTCCTGATTCTTAAATTGGGGAAAGGTTGTCACCACACGACTCACTAAGGCTTGCTGGGAACGGGAAAGCTCCAAAGATTGTAATTTTTGGGGATTAACAACGGCTCCCATTTCTAGACTGCCTTGACTAATTCGGGACTGGATAAGATGGTCTTGGCTAGTCGGCAGTTTAAATTTTTGGGTCATTTCCGTTTGCAGCAGTTGTGTAAATTCGCGATCGCTTAAACTAACTTCGACCGGCTGTTGGTCATTTTTTCCTTTGGAGACGTTGGTCTTCTCCTGCTGCTGGATATTCTCCTTAATTTTCGTTTTGATGGTAGTGAGGGAGTCTGCCGCGATCACCGTAGAATCCGAAGATTGAGTGGGTTTAAGGTCTGGATTATTGAGAAACGGTTCAGTCTGTTGGGTTTGATACCAAGCCGGTAAACTGGTTGCCTGTTGCCAATAGTAGTAAGCGATCGCGCCACTTCCCAGACCCAATAATCCTAGGAAGATTAGTATTTTCTTGAACACGTCCTAGATAACCCTCCTGGTAATTCCTGAAAAATCTAATGTAGCTGTCTGGCCATCTTAACCGAAGGCGAATAGCAACCTAAATCTTTAGTCGTTTTCGAGAGATGCCCAACTTAGGAGACAATGAAAAAGCTCATCGACTCCCTCTACCTATGACTTGGCAACGCCCCGATCATCGTCGTCCCGATCAACTGCGTCCCATCCGTTTTGAAACAAACTTTACCCGTTTTGCGGCCAGTTCTGTCCTGACCCATTGTGGGGAGACAAAGGTTTTGTGTACGGTTTCAATCCAACCTGGGGTACCCCGTTTTTTAGCCGAGAGTGGACAGGGATGGTTAACGGCTGAGTATCGAATGTTGCCTGGAGCGACCCCTGAAAGACAAGCCAGGGAATTTACACGCTTATCCGGCCGAACCCAAGAAATTCAACGGCTGATTGGTCGTAGTTTGCGGGCTAGTTTAGATCTCACTGCCCTAGGAGAAAGAACTATTACCATTGATGCGGACGTGTTACAAGCTGATGCGGGCACAAGAACAACTTCCATTACAGGGGGTTACGTAGCACTAGCCCTGGCCCTCAATTCCCTAGTGGCTCAAGGTGAATTAACCGTCTCTCCTCTAAAAACAGCAATCGCGGCCATTTCCGTTGGTTTAATTGAAGATGAACCCTATTTAGACTTGAACTATCCTGAAGATGTCGCGGCTGAAATTGATTGTAATGTGGTCATGACGGGCGATTTAAAGCTAATTGAAATCCAAGGAACTGCGGAATCAGGTAATTTTAGTCGTCAACAATTAAATCAAATTCTTGATCTCGCTGAAAAAGGGATAGAAGAATTATTAACCATTCAAAAAATAGCCATAGAAACCTAAACTAGACGAAAAAGATAACCTTACCAAGGCGATCGCTGCTGAGAGGGTAGGGCTGGCGTACTTTTATTGGGGCCTTTGGGGGCAGTATCTTGTTTCAGTAAAAAACCGCTATAGCCATTTAAGCCATGTTCACTAATATCCAGTCCTTTAATTTCCGATTCAATGGAAACCCGTAAACCAATAGTCATTTGCAGAAGAGTCCAGGCAAACCAACTCAGTAAAACGACAATGAAACTGACTGAAGTGATACCTAATACTTGAATTAATAATTGTTTAAGGGCCGGTAGTCCACCACCAAGCAGTAAGCCTTGAACTGGCCCTGCTTCATACAAAATGAAATTGTCGTTAAGCTGGGTGTCTGGCCCGATCGCAAAGAGAGCAACAGCCAGAGTTCCCCAAATCCCGCAGACCAAATGAACAGAGATCACCCCCACCGGATCATCAATCCGTAGCCGATCAAAGAAATCCACCGCTAAAACCACTAATAATCCAGCGATCGCGCCAATCAGAGCCGCCCAACCCAAGTTAACAAAGCGACAAATTGCCGTAATACTGACGAGTCCTCCTAAAATGCCATTAAGCATTACCGAGAGATCGGGTTTCCCAAAATAAAACCAAGCCACTAAAATCGCGGTAATACCTCCCGTTGCTGCCGCCAAATTCGTCACCAGTAAAATATGGGTAATGACTAAGGGACTAGCCGAAAGGGTTGCTCCTCCATTAAAACCAAACCAGCCTAACCAGATCATCAAACAGCCCAAGGTAGCTAAGGGTAAATTATGACCAGGCAAAGCAAAGGATTCGCCCCCTTTATATTTGCCTAAACGGGGCCCTAAGAGCACTGCTCCGACAAAGGCAGCCCAACCTCCCACCGAATGTACAACCGTTGCCCCAGCAAAATCCCAAAATCCCAATTGGGCTAACCAACCGTCTCCCCAAATCCAGTGACCGGCGATCGGGTAAATAAATCCCACTAATAAAACGCTAAAGCAAAGAAACGCTAAAAATTGAATCCTCTCCGCTACCGCCCCTGCCACAATACTGAGAGGAATCCCGGCTAACACTAACTGAAAGAAAAATTTGGCTTGTAGAGGAATATTTGCCCAGCTAAGAGCATGAAAAACCCCCTCATAATCAGAGCCCGAATTGGGACTGGTATCTGACCCCCCCAGAAAAAAACCATTAATTCCAAACAGAGAAGTTCCATCTCCAAACATTAAGCCAAAGCCGATCGCCCAAAAAACCACCGTGGTAATAGCAAAAGCCAGTAAATTCTCAGTGAGTAGGTTAACGACATTTTTCTGACGGCAAAATCCGGCGGCGAGGAGTGCAAAGCCTGCCATCATGACAAAAACTAGACAACCGGCAAAGATGACCCAAGTGGTGTTCAAGGACACTTGTAAGGTTTGTTGAACTTGGATGACGTTAAAAGATGACAAGGATTGTCCTAAGGCTTGGCCCACCCAGGCGAAAGTAAATAGCATTGCCATTCCCAGACAGAGGTGCCAATGGGAAGCAAAAGATTGACGGGAACGTTGTGGATGTCGTTTTTGTCGTTTCATCAGTACCGGACTTTTCGAGATACCCTATAAAGAATAAATTAACCAAACTATCTAATTACAGTTCCCAGATGAAATTCTTATCACCTATTAAACCTCCTATATTTAACCTGCTCAGTTTAGGGGAGCGGGGGGTCGGAAAAACAGTTTTCCTAGTCGGGAGCTATGCTGAGTTGAACAGCGTGTCGGATATTGATCCATCTCTTTCACCCAACTTGACTCCTTCTTTGTGGTTTGAGTGCCAATATAACCCGGAAAAGGAACTATTAGAGAGTATTCTGAACTATGTGGGTCAAACAGGGCACTATCCACCACCGACTTTAAAAATTACCGATTTCCACTTTGCCTTTAAACAACGGCAACGCTGGGGGCTTAAAACGCTGTGCTATTTTCGCTGGTGGGATATTCCGGGAGAATACTGCAACTTTGAGAATCCCTATTATCAAACGATGGTGTTGAATTCCCATAGTTGTTGTGTTTTCATTAATGCAGAGCGATTAGTTCATGATCCGACCTATCTCGATAGTCTGGAAACCCTGACTAAACAGGTTATTTCTTTGGCCAGATTAGTCGATCAAAATTCCTTGGCTTATACTTTTGCCCTAATTTTTACCCAATGCGATCGCCTAGCGGCTGGAGCCATGGCCCAACTCCAAATTGAAGAAAAAGTACAAAGTCTGATCCACGCCCTCGATGCAGCCACAGCTAAGTACCAACGTTTTTACTCTGGCATTCCTATTGTCGAAAAAGAGGGTTTTTATAAACTCCAATCCAATGGAGTCTCCTCTGCCTTTCTGTGGCTAGTGGCAGAATTGTATAAAAAACATACTTTTACAGGAGTCAAAACCCTAGAATCAAGCTTAAAATCCGATCCCAACCCAGATAAAGCTTTACCCCGCTTTTCACCCCGCTTGCTGATGATGCTGGGAGGGTTTGCTCTAGTGATTTTGAGCATGGGAGCCGCTTCCTTCTTTTTCTTTAATCGTCCACCCAGCGATAATGCCATTACTCACAACGGCAGTGAAGCACCGGACATTAGGAAATATCAAACACTGATCGAACAAAATCCTAATAATCTGGACGCGCTAGTCGCCCTAGCCAATGTTTATTTAGAAAAGGGACAATTAGAACAGGCAATCCCTGTTATTAAAAAGGTTATTGCGATTCAACCCAATAATCTGGAATGGCAATTTAATCTGGCCAAGCTTTACGAACTCGCGGAACAAACTGATCAAGCGGAACAAATTTATGATCAAATGTTAGCCAAGGACAACAAACAGTTTAAGGCTTTAGTCGGTAAAGCAATGTTACGGCAAGCGAAGGGGGATACTCAAACGGCAAATAGTTTATTTAAAATGGCGGAGGATGTCGCGCCTTCCCCTGAACTGAAGAAAAAAATTGCAGATTTATCTCGTCGAGTGGCTAATCCTAGTCCCTAATTCAGCTTATATCGATCTTTAGAAGCAATAGAAATAATAAATCAACGGCGATGATACCGACAGTCCGATTTTATGGGCTATTAATCCTGGGAGGCACGATCGCGGTTGGAATGGTAACCCTAGTCAATCAGGTCTGGGTGTTAGGAGGGTTAGGGCTATATGACCTGCTTCTAATCGGGGCGGCGGTGTGGGATAGTCAACGAGTGAGAAAAGATCGTATTCAGGTAAGGCGATCGCCCCTAACGCCTTTATCCATTGGTCGAGATAATCCCATTACCCTTACTTGTCAGAATGGTTCAAAACCAGCCCAAGTTCATCTCAAGGATGATTATCCCCAGATATTTACCGCTTCTCAGGCTTGCTTGAAAGTCGCTCTGCCATCCCAGGGTCAAACGACCTTGACCTATAGTGTCCATCCTTCTCAACGTGGACAGTATGAATGGGGCAATCTACATCTGCGACAGTTGGGACAATGGGGACTCAGTTGGCATAATTGGACAATTGCCGCTAACCAAACCGTGGCCGTTTATCCCGATTTACTCCATCTGCGATCGCTGACTATTCGCTTAACCATGCTCAATTCGGGAGCAATGCGTCAAGCCCGTCGATTGGGACTAGGGACAGAATTTGCCGAACTACGGGAGTATCAAACGGGTGATGATATTCGTTATATTGACTGGAAAGCTACCGCTCGTCGTAATCGGCCTTTGGTCAGAGTCTTAGAACCAGATCGAGAACAAACGGTCATGATTCTTTTAGATCGGGGTCGCTTAATGACCGCGCAGGTGCAGGGACTACAACGTTTTGATTGGGGTCTAAATACAGCCTTATCCTTAGCATTAACCGCCCTACACAGAGGCGATCGGGTTGGTATCGGTGTCTTTGATCGAGAAATTGCCACTTGGATACCGCCAGAGCGTGGAACAGCCCATTTTTCCTATTTATTGGCACGATTAACGCCACTTCAGCCCATTTTACTCGAACCAGATTATCTGGGAGCCGTCACCAAAATGGTACATCAGCAGACCCGACGTGCGCTCGTGGTACTAATTACTGATTTAGTGGATCAAACAGCCTCTGCCGAACTCCTAGGAGCCATGACTCGCCTAGCCCCCCGTTATCTCCCTTTTTGTATTGCCTTACGAGATCCCCAGGTGGATCAATTGGCCCAGACCCCAACGACAAAGGTAACAGATGCCTATAGTCGCGCTGTTGCCCTAGATTTGCTGGCTCAACGTCAAGTTGCCTTTGCCCAATTAAAACAAAAGGGGGTTTTAGTTTTAGATGCTCCTGCTCATCAAATGAGCGATCAACTCGTAGAACGCTATCTTCAGTTAAAAGCTAAAAACTTGTTGTAAAAGAGGGTAGCAATGTTCTAGTTTTGTTAATCGTATTGCTAGAACGTAGTCAGTCTATTGATTCTAACTTATCTGATCCACCGATTCAGGACAATACCCTCCGAGCCTAACCTTGCTTAAGGTCTGAGCATATTCTATGATCTGTTTGGTAAGTCGAAAGTCCTTGAGGCGGTAATTGCCCTTAGTATGTCCAAAATTGAAACCAGAACCGAACCCATGATCCTGAACATGGGGCCTCACCATCCCTCAATGCACGGCGTTTTGCGTCTCATTGTCACCTTGGATGGGGAAGATGTGGTTGACTGTGAACCTGTCATTGGTTATCTACATCGGGGCATGGAAAAGATCGCGGAGAATCGCACTAATGTGATGTATGTCCCCTACGTTAGTCGCTGGGACTATGCGGCGGGTATGTTCAATGAAGCGATCACCGTTAACGCGCCCGAAAAGTTAGCGGATATTGAGGTTCCCAAACGTGCCCAGTATATTCGGGTGATCATGTTGGAATTGAATCGCATTGCCAACCATCTACTCTGGCTTGGCCCCTTTTTGGCTGATGTGGGAGCGCAAACCCCATTCTTCTATATTTTCCGTGAACGGGAAATGATCTATGATCTGTGGGAAGCAGCTTCAGGAATGCGCTTGATCAATAACAACTATTTTCGGATTGGTGGGGTAGCAGTGGACTTGCCCTATGGTTGGATTGATAAATGCCAAGATTTCTGTGATTATTTCCTACCTAAAGTCGATGAATACGAAAAGTTAATTACCAATAACCCCATTTTCCGTCGTCGGGTAGAAGGAATTGGCACCATCACAAGAGATGAAGCGATCAACTGGGGACTATCGGGCCCAATGTTACGCGGCTCAGGGGTGAAATGGGATTTACGCAAGGTCGATCACTATGAATGCTATGACGACTTTGATTGGGATGTTCAATATGAAACAGCCGGAGATTGTTATGCGCGTTATTTAGTTCGGATACGAGAAATGCGTGAGTCGATCAAGATTATTTATCAGGCTCTCAAGGGTATTCCAGGCGGGCCCTACGAAAATTTGGAGGCAAAACGCTTACAGGAAGGTAAAAAGTCGGAATGGAATGACTTCCAATATCAGTACATTGCCAAAAAAGTTGCGCCTACCTTCAAAATTCCCAAGGGTGAGCATTATGTCCGTTTAGAAAGCGGCAAAGGGGAGTTAGGAGTCTTTATTATTGGTAATGACGATGTCTTCCCCTGGCGTTTTAAAATTCGCGCCCCTGATTTTAACAATTTGCAGATTCTTCCCCATTTATTAAAAGGGATGAAAGTTGCAGATATTATGGCAATTTTGGGAAGTATTGACGTAATTATGGGGTCTGTTGATCGATAATGTTGTCGATTGTTGCTTTCAATGCTTTTTATCATTCTTAGGGTAGTTAATGCTGCCCTTTTTTATTCGGTATTGTTCTGAATCTGTGGATGAGATCAGTCATAATGAATTGACTGACTATGTTCTAGAAATACAATCCACTGGGCTAGAACATTACCTGAGCCTTGATCACACCTTTTGTTAAGATAGTTTTAGAAATATTCATCCGTTTAAATTTTGAATAAGGAGCCAACAAGATGCTTTTCTTATTAGATTTTCAAGTCGAATATAGCGCAACCATGTCCCAACAGGACTTATTTCAGATTTGGGCAGAGGAAGCAGATGCGGCTCTCAATGCCAAGCAAGCTGGTGTGGTGGTCGATCTCTGGAAATGTGTCGGGGAACGGCGGGTGATTGCTATTGTTCAGATTGACTCCGTTGATACTTTAGATCAAATTTTATTTACCCTACCCATTATGCAAAAAATGGGACAACACGTACAGATAAAAGTGACTGCCTTACGACGCTATGAAGACTTTGCGGCGGATCTTAAAACCTGGATAGAAAAATAAGATCTATTATTTTTTGTAATCTTAAATATGGTAAAAATGAGTCAATTTTAGGAGTTTCCCCACTCTAAAAATTATACAGTTTGCACTTGTGACAGAAATTTCTCCCACGCCTAGCCTACGGGATCTCGAAAATTTACTCCAACAAATTTGGGGTTATTCGTCTTTTCGTTTTCCCCAGGCAGAAGTGATTCAGTGTCTGTTAGAGGCTCAGGATGCAGTGGTTGTAATGCCAACGGGAGGCGGAAAGTCGATTTGTTTCCAATTACCTGCCGTTCTTCAAGAGGGATTAACCATTGTCGTTTCTCCTCTGATTGCCCTCATGGAAAATCAAGTACAGGAATTATGCGATCGCCGTTTATCGGCCGCTTGTTTACACAATGAATTATCTCGTTATCATCGCCGTCAAGTGCTGCAATCCTTAGAACAGGGTCAACTAAGCTTATTGTATGTTGCGCCGGAAACCCTACTCAGTCCTAAGGTTTGGACAATACTCTGTCAGCCCCAGATCAAAATTCGGGGTTTGATGTTGGACGAAGCCCATTGCCTAGTACAGTGGGGAGATAGTTTTCGGCCAGTCTATCGTCGTTTGGGGAGTTTTCGTCAGGCTTTCCGATTGCAAAATCCCCAGGCGAAACCCTTTGGCATTGCCGCTTTTACGGCTACGGCAACCCCCGAAATGCAACAGGATATCGCCACAAGTTTACAGTTAAACAATCCTCGCACTTTTGCTCTTAGTCCCTACCGTTCCCATTTACGATTGATGGTAAAAATTGCCTGGAGTAATCGTTGTCGGCAACATTTGATGCTCAATTTTATTAATCTTCATCCTGGCCAGAGTGGCTTAATTTATGTGCGATCGCGGCGGGACAGTGAACTTTTGAGCCAAGCATTACGCTTATTAAAATATAAAACGATCGCCTATCATGGTGGTTTAGGCTCTCAACAAAGACGAGAAATTGAACAACAATGGTTAAGGGGAGAATTGCCCTTTGTAGTTTGTACAAATGCCTTTGGGTTGGGGATTAATAAACCCGATATTCGTTGGATTTTGCACTATCATCCTCCCGCTTTATTATCGGAATACCTTCAGGAAATTGGTCGAGGGGGACGGGATCAATTACCGGCCAATTGTTTGACCCTGATTAGTGAACCAACGGGCTGGCTTGATCCTAGCGATCGCCAACGTCAAAGCTTTTTTCAACAACAATTAGAACAAAAATACCGTCAAGCCACCGCGATCGCCCGCCAAATTCCTCGCCAAGGAGAAATCCAAGCCCTTAAGGCCACCTTTCCCGATCTAGAATTATCTCTTTCCCTGCTTCATCGTCTAGGACAATTGGCATGGATAGATCCCTTTCATTATCGTTTGCTCAATAACCGTCGCTCACCTCATTTTTTCCCTATCAAAGCCCTAGCGACCCAATCCGTTCAACCTTACCTAAGAACTCGCCAATGTCGTTGGCAATTTTTGCTTCAGGCCTTTGGTTGGTCATCGGAGGCAAAAAATTTGGCCTGCGGTCAGTGTGATAATTGTCGTCGCTTTAAGTTCAAACTTTAAATTAAGACTTAGCATCACTAGCTTGTTTCATCGCATCCAAAGTGTCCTGAGCTTTTTGAGCATTCGCTCCCTTACCCTGAGACTTAAATAACTGGGCTGCCTTTTCCAGATCGGCGATCGCTTTAGTGGGATTTTTAAGTTGATAATAGGTCAAACCGCGATTATAGTAAGCATCAGCAAACTTAGCATTAAATTCAATACTTTTACTGTAATCAGCGAGGGCTTTATCGGGTTGTTTAAGGCGGTTATATAACAAGGCACGATTGTAATAGGCATTGGCACTTTTAGGATTAATTTTAATCGCTTCGTTATAATCTGTGAGCGCAATTTTATGCTTGCCAAGATCGTCTTGAGCATTACCTCGATAAATATAAAAATCTGCATATTTAGCATTCAGTTTGATCGCATTAGAACAATCTTGAATGGCCTTATCATACTGTTTTAATAAATAAAAGGCATAACAGCGATTACCAAAAGCATAGGCAAATTTGGGATTCAATTCGATCGCTTTATTGTAGTCGGCGATCGCTGGATCATACTTTCCTAAAATATGTTGAGCATAGCCTCGATTATAAAAAGCATCGGCATCTTTGGGATTAAGTTCAATGGATTCCGAAAAATCCTGAACGGCTCCCTTGTAGTCCTGGGCAGCTAGTTTATCAACGCCCTGATTATACCATTGTACTGCTGTTTTGGGAGATGGAGAGGTTGAAGGGGTTGAAGAGGTTGAAGGGCTGGATTGTTGAGCTAACAGTGGCCATTGACAACAGAGCATTAATCCTAGGGCCGTTGACCGCAGCAAGGATGTTGGTATTATTCTCATTTTCCTAACTTAATCTTTAACCGTTTACTTTGAACTCAATCTCAGTTTAGAGCAATTTTCGTAACAGTTCTAATAGCTGATCAATTTCCGCTTGGGTCGTGAAGTAATGACAACAGGCCCGGATACAACTGGGAGAGACAATCGTTCTCAGATAAAAACGGGAGTCCTCTAATTGCTGCACCAACTGAGCGGGGGATTTTCCCTCGGTTAAACGAAAAGACACCAAACCGGCTTCGGGATAAGTGGGCAAAAGACAGGTAAGGCCGCCAATCTCCTGTAATCCTTCCCAGAGATAACGACTTAAGGCGCAAATCTGTTGATAGCGTTCTTGGCTTGTCCCCGCTTGCTGATGAACGGCGATCGCTGCCCGTAGTCCTGCATATTGGGGTACAGCAGAAGTGGCCACCTCAAAACGACTGCCATCGGCTTTCCAACCAACCACTTGACCCTGGGCATTGTATTCCAAACTGCGCCAGCCCACATAGGTCGGTAAAAGCTGGGGAAGATGTTCTGGTTTAATATAAAGTCCTCCCACTCCCGCCGGGCCACAGAACCATTTATGACCGGTAAAGGCATAGTAGTCCACTACCGAATTGCTCAGATCCAGGGCCAGGGAACCGGCTGACTGGGCCCCATCTACCAAAACTTGAATGGGATAATGACCCTGATAATCGTGACAGGCCTGGGCGATCGCTTCTAGGGGTAGCACCTGACCCGTATTCCAGAGCAAATGACTTAAAACCACTAAACGAGTTTGAGGCGTAAGTTGATCTTGAATAACCGTCACCGGATCACCACTTTCTACGGTTGCCAGCAGCGGACATTCTGAATAAGTGACTCCAAACCGAGCCGCGATCGCCTGCACAATGGCAATAACCCCAGGATGTTCACAATCGGTTAATAGAATATGATCGCCCGCTTGCCAATCCATGCCCCACAGCACGATATTACAGCCTGCCGTCACATTATCCGTAATGGTCAGGGTTGCAACACCAACATTCAATTCCTGAGCCAAGGCTTGACGTAACTGGGACAACTGATTTTGAAACCAACGATTACCCACAATCGAGAAAGGCCCTTCCGCTTCTAAAAAACCATAGGCCTCTAAAATTGCCGTTAGGGATAATTGAGGTAAAATCCCCTGACCACCAAAATTAAAATAATGTTTACCTTCAAGACCTGGAAATGCTGCCCGCAAAGACGGCAAAGAATCAACCGTTGTATTTGTCACTGACATAGGGGAAAAAAGCGAGAAAAAGGTAAATCGTTAGTCATAGACAATGGAGATTGTACTTGACCATTCACCCCCAATAATATCACCTGAATCACGAGGCCATGGCATCTGTTAATCAACCCTTTCCTTCTTTTCACTGCCTAATCACCTAGAAGACCGTAACTTCGGTAAGGTAGAAGCAGGGATCATCCGTCACCATCTTAAGCTTGATGGCAAACCGATCAAGAATCTATGGATATTGAGCAACTCATTTGGCAGTATGGTCAAGGAGAAAGGGATTTTAGTCGCCTGGATCTTCAACATACGGAAATTATCCACACCGATCTTAGTGAAACTAACTTCAGCCGCACTTCTTTAGAAGGAACGAATCTCAGTGGGACAAACCTTTGTCATAGCAACCTCAATCATGCCGATCTTTCCTATGCCTGTTTATTAGGAGCCAAGTTAATCTGTGCTGACTTGACGGGAGCCGATCTCAGTTATACCGATCTAAGTTGGGTAGATTTAAGTTCTTCTATTCTGATTGCGGTCGATTTAAGTCATGCCACTCTTAAACAAACTCGTCTGATCAATGTCAACTTGCAGGGAGCAAATCTCTATCAAGCGAATTTATCGGGTGTTGATCTCAGTGGTGCTAATTTAAATCGAGCCGATCTCAGTGAAGCGAACCTAAGTGGCGTAGATTTATCGGGAGCTAATCTCAGTCGAGCCGATCTGACGGGAGCCGATCTCAGGGGGGCGAATTTGGATCATGCTAATTTGTATAAAGCAGATCTCAGTCAGAGCCAATTACGGAATGGCGATTTACAGGGGGCCTTCTTACAAGGAGCGAATTTAAGTCGGGCTAATTTAAAAGGGGCTAATTTAGCCGGAACTGTGATGCGTGATATGGATATTAATCTGATTAATCTCTCTGAAATTAATCTCCGCACGGCAACCCTCTCTAATCGCATTAATATGAACAGTGTTTGTCTTAAAGGCTCCATTCTTCAGGGCATCATTCTGAACAATGCCAATCTAGACTATGCCTTGCTGCATCGTACTCTTTTAGTTAGCACTAATCTTCAGGGAGCCAATTTAGTTGATGCTTCACTGCGAGGAGCAGATCTTCGTAATGCTAATTTTCGCAATAGTCATATTAATGGTGTTAATCTTGCAGAGACGATCATGCCGGATGGGAGTGTGCATCCCTAAGAGGACATTTGGAAAGTCAAAAGACCACCATTCTCAGTACTAATTAATGCAATTTCAGCCCCATTTTCACCCGTTTTTCAAATGGCAACTTTTTGGAGTTTTCTCTGTCTAGTTGCTGAAAGGCTTCTTTTTTCTGCACTTTCCTAATCTACATTTTTTGTCCTGCGGTCGAACCTTCTACCTGAATTTCTACGAAGCAATGAAAAAAGTTCTATAACTAGAGTATTATATATAGTAGTCAGTATAGTTGTGTCAGAATAGCTGCAGTCTGAATTCTCTGCTGTCAACAACGCTTTTGGTAAGAAAATACGATTTTAGAGACTGATTAGTTTTCCTATGCCAGATATTGCGCTTCCAATCGCTGCTCAACCCTTAACGACCCCAATCAAGCTTTTCATGGTGGAGGATTCGTCAAGCGATCGTTACACCTATATCCGCTATCTTCGGGCTGAAAAAAGCCTTGCTTATCACATTGTAGAAGCAGAAACCCTAGAGGAGGGTTTGTCACTCTGGCAGTCATTCCAGAGCGGGATTCATTCTTCCCAACTGCTTCAGATCGCCTTAGTCGATATTAATTTGCCCGATGGCAATGGTTTAGAACTACTAAAAATGATTCGAGGCAATCATCCCCAACTACCTGTCATTGTGATCACTGGTCAGGGAGACGAACGGATGGCCGTGCGGGCAATGAAATTGGGGGCCAGCGATTACTTGGTTAAAGAAGATATTACGGCTTCCGTGCTTAGCCGTTGTGTCGCCAATGTGATCCGCCAGTTTAAACTCTTTCAAGAAGTAGAACGATTACAGCGGCAGGAGCATATTAGTTCTCGCATTGCTCTACAGATTCGTCAATTTCTCAAGTTAGAGGAGATTTATCAGGTGATCGTGACTGAGGTGAGAGGCTTTTTGAGAGCAGATCGGGTGATGGTTTACAAATTTCTGCCGGATATGAGTGGTGTTATTGTCGCCGAAGCTGTGGTTTCGCCCTGGTCATCATCCCTAAATACAGAGGTGATCGATAATTGTTTTCAGCAAAATTTAGGCGGGGCCTATCAGCAGGGGAGAATTTTTGTAGCGGCCGATATCTATCGTGCTAATTTAACGGATTGTCATCTCCAATAGACTTGTTGGGTTATAAGGGATAATAAGAAAAAAAGCAATGACCAGAAAATCCAAGAATGCTAGATATAGAAAGGATATTCAAACAAGATCGCTTAATACGGGGGATGACAGGGCTAAATAG
>JAYKJI010000005.1:0-5346 GCA_035285405.1 Snowella sp.
AATTTTACCGAGGTACTTATTATCTGCTTGGAATAGATAATTTATCAATTCATTAATTAGCCCCCAAATATAAGCTTTGAATTTGTTCTTTTTCAATGTCTAATGGATAATTTTTTTAGGTTGAATCCTCATCACACACTGTCGTTGTTGCTCCAAGGCAAGCAACCCGTCAAAACTCATATTTTGTAAGGCTTCTGGGGTTTGTGCTCATACTTTGCTCGACTACACCGAAAAACGCTCTGCTATTCTAAGTCTATTAAAATATTAGGATATTCGATACCTTTATTAATCCATGATCTCAGATTTTGGGAAGTTCCTATTCCTGCCTAATTTATACCTTAAATCAGCAAGGCCCAAGGAAAAATGCGTTAATCCAATTAATTTAACCAACCCTTAAGGCGACGAGCAACCTGGGGACGGCGTAACTTTCGCATGGCCTTGCTTTGAATTTGACGAACCCTTTCCCGTGAGAGATTAAACATAACGCCAACCTCTTCCAGGGTATAGCTTTGGCTACTAATCAATCCATAGCGCAAACAGATTACTTCTTTTTCCCGTTCCGTTAAAACATCGCTTAAGACTTCAGAAATCTCCTGACGCATCATCATTTCATTCATGCAGTCTTCTGGCAGTTGCAGAGCTTGATCTTCCAATAAATCGACAAGTTCTGTATCTTCTCCCTTACCAACTCGATGGTTGAGAGAGAGGGATTGCCGCCGTAGTTGTAAAAGTTGACGTAGTTGATAGGCAGAGATTTCCAAGGCCGCCGCTAACTCATTTTCTGTGGGATTGCGATTTAGGTCTTGTTTGAGCGATCGCTGAATTTTTTTCAGTTTATTCAGCTTTTCGACCACATGAATGGGCAGACGAATGGTGCGTGAATCATTAGCAATGGTACGAGTAATCGCCTGACGAATCCACCAATAAGCATAGGTCGAGAACTTATAACCCTTGTTGGGGTCGAACTTTTCTGTTGCACGGTTTAATCCGATCGCCCCTTCTTGGATCAGATCGAGAAAAGGAACACCGCGATTTAAATAACGTTTGGCGATCGAGACCACGAGACGCAAATTAGAACGAATCATCTTACGTTTAGCAATACGTCCCTGATGGAGCCAACTTTCCAACTGTTTTTCATGACTAAAATTAAGAGACTCTGCCCATTCCTTTTTAGTGGGCGATCGCTGTAAGGTTGCCGATAATTCCGACCGCTTTTCTTCTGCTTTCATCAATAATTGAACCTGTTGGGCCAATTCAATCTCTTCCTCTGGTTTCAGCAAAGGATAACGGGCCATCTCCTTAAAAAAAGTGCCAATGGTATCATCTGAAAGGGTTTTGCTATATCCCGATCCATTGCTATAACCCAATTCATTGACCAGATCAGAAAAATCCACGGTAATGTTAGTGGCTTCTAACACTTGGGAGGACAGTTCTAAATTCGCCTCTAAGTCCATCATTGCGGTGCTACGGTTCTCGTCGTCGTACATAAAGATTTATGGTCTTATTTAGAAGATAATAGAGCGGAATCAGAAAAAGGAGAAAAGCCAGAGCCACTATTGTTCCAAAGAACCTGGCCTGATTGTTACATTAAATTTTGCTAAAGAGTTTTTCTTAAGTTTTTTTTAAGATCTTCCGTAATGTTTGTTTGCAATAGAGACTTTCTGGATACAAAGCAGGTTAAATTGAGAAAAACAAACTTGAAGCTCAAGCTAAGACAGTTTAAGGGATGGTTGTAGGACAGTATTTTGTTGTCCTAGGGGCAAAGGGAATTGGCAGAACTTTTTCGAGAATGATGGCTTAAACGGTCTGATCAGGTTGGCTCTAAGATAGCAGAATTCCTGAAAATTGTTGTTTGACAGATTACAAAATTAGACTTCGGCAATGATTTCTAGTTATATTGTGATAAAACTATGATGATCCGTCATTGCAAAAACCTTGGGTTTCCGAGAGATTTTTCGTCTCTTAGCGATCGCGGAAAGTGGCTTTCAAAAAAATGAGAAGATAGGGTTATACTGTTCTAGCCCTTGTGTTCCTTGGCATTTAGCCCTATGCCTTTGTTAATGACTGCTGGTTTGGTTGCTGAACAATCCTCTCTCTATCCGCGACCACCCCAACAATGGATTTTAGTTTTGATCGATTGTCCTGGGATTCAAGGACTATATACCTATGCTATCCCCAGTAACTTAAGGATTCAGATCGGTGATATCCTCAGTGTTCCCTTGGGTAGCCATTTGGTTGGTGGCATTGCGATCGCCTTTACGACGGATTTACCCATCGATCTGACAGTAGAGCAAATCAAGACAGTTGAAGAAATTATTGTTCAGGGCTTTTTTACCGTCGAATTCTGGCAATTATTACATCGAGTCGCTGACTATTACGCTGCTGACTTATTAGACGTTATTCGTGCCGCCTTGCCCCCTGGCATCTTAAGTAAATCTCAACGTCGCATTCGCTTAAATCGAGAGCAAATTCCCCCAGGAGCCGAGTTATTTTGTTCTGCTTCGGGTCAAATTATTTTTCAATACCTCCAGGCGAGTAAAAGCGGTGATTATAGTTATCGCCATCTCCAGCAAAAATTCAGAACAAAAGTTGCATCCGGAGTTCAAGATTTACTGAAACGGGGCTGGGTAGAAAGCTATCTAGAGGCTCCCAAATATGTCCGACCTCAACAGAAAAAAGCGGTGACTTTATTAGCGAATAACAGTCATTTAGAATTAACAGAAAAGCAACAGCAAGTTTTAACCCGTTTACAGCATCAGGGCGGAGAATGTTGGCTCAGTGAACTAACAAAATTAGCCCATTGTGCTGAAAGCGTAATTGTTAAGTTAGCCGACAAAGGTTATGTCAGTATTGAATATCAAGAGTGTCTGCGTTTTTTAGCCCAGCCGGATGTCAATCGAGACGATCAACAATTGCTCACTCCCGCTCAAAAAGTTGCCCTGGATTATCTACAAAGCTTACAGGGTTTTCATCAGGTGCTTTTACATGGAGTCACTGGTTCCGGCAAAACTGAAGTTTATCTCCAGGCGATCGCCCCCATTTTATCCCAGGGAAAATCCATTTTAGTTTTAGTCCCTGAAATTGGTTTAACCCCCCAACTCACGGATCGCTTTCGGGCTAGATTTGGCAACAAAATTGTGGTCTATCACAGTGCGCTATCGGAAGGAGAACGCTATGATACCTGGCGACGGATGTTTAATCATCCTGGACAAATTGTTATTGGCACTCGTTCCGCCGTTTTTGCCCCTCTCCTGAACTTGGGCTTAATTATTCTCGATGAAGAACATGACACTAGTTTCAAACAAAGTCAAAAATCGCCCTATTATCATGCCCGTACCGTCGCTCAATGGCGAGCCGAACTTGAAGATTGTCCCTTAATTTTAGGATCAGCAACCCCTTCTTTAGAAACCTGGGTACAAGCTGATCCCACTCAGCCACCAAAAAATGCCCAAACCCATTATTTAAGCCTGCCCGAACGGATACAATCTAGACCTTTGCCTCCGATTACGTTAGTCGATATGCGACAGGAATTAAAAACGGGTAATCGTTCAATTTTTAGTCGTACCTTGCAAACGGCACTAAAGCAATTACAACCTCAACATCAACGGGCAATTTTATTTATCAGCCATCGCGGTCATAGCACCTTTGTCTCCTGTCGTAGTTGTGGTTACGTTTTAGAATGTCCCCATTGCGACGTTTCTCTGTCCTACCACTACACTCAAGAAAATTCGCAGCAATTACTCCGTTGTCACTACTGCAACTATAGCCAAGCCCATCCTCGTCATTGTCCCGATTGTCATTCTCCTTACCTCAAATTTTTTGGCAGTGGTACACAAAAAGTTACGGAATCCTTAACGGCTGAATTTCCTGAACTGCGTTGGTTGCGCTTTGATAGTGATACTACTCGTCAAAAGGGAGAACATCGTCGTCTTCTGGAATGTTTTCGTCAGGGAGAGGCGGATATTTTGGTGGGAACCCAGATGTTAACCAAGGGACTGGATATTGAGTCTGTCACCCTAGTGGGCGTGATTGCCGCCGATAGTTTACTACACTTTGCTGATTTTCGTTCTACCGAGCGAACTTTTCAAACCTTAACCCAGGTGGCAGGGCGAGCGGGACGGGGCGATGATCCAGGTCAGGTGATTATCCAGACCTATAGTCCCCAGCATCCAGTGATTCAAGCGGTTCAAACCCATAATTATCACCGTTTTATTGAGCAGGAATTACCCCAGCGTCGAGGTTTAAATTATCCCCCCTATGGTCGTTTAGTTTTAATCCGTCTGAGTAGTTTAGAGCCAGAATTAGTGGAAAAATCGGCGATCGCGATCGCGGCGGACTGTCAACAGCAATTAGGAGCAATGGCAGAAATTTTAGGGCCAGCCCCAGCAACCATTATGCGGGTAGCTCAACGTTACCGATGGCAAATTGTGATCAAGTTTCCTAGTCAATCTCAACGCTATCCTGATCTTCGTTATTTGCAGCAATATTGTCCCACGGGCGTGAGTTTTAGCATTGATGTTGACCCACTGTTTATTGAATAGCCATTACTGGCGATCGCGTTATTCAAAATTTCTTGAAGCCAGAATGCAATTGCAATCTTCACAAATGAGTGCGACTTTCTTGGGTTCTTTTTCGGTGCGATCGCAGAGTTCTTCGAGGTTGGCTTTGGCGTAATCAACGGTGACGTAATACATAATTGGATTTTTGGGGTTTGTTTGGTTATTTTACAGAACATTGAGATATGCCAATTTATCCTGACAAATGTTTCTCGTAGTCTCTGTAATTAGGGTAGGGGTTTGGTTGCCAAATCCTTTGACTGTAATGGTTGACAAATTCTTGAGTGCTTGGTTTCTCAATTTTTGAATAATTGGACTTGGAGACCAAGCCCCTACAATGAAGGTTTGATCCCCCCAACCCCCCTTAAAAAGACTACTGTGTACACACATCTTGAAAAAAGCCACGCTTCTAGGTTTTATCCCCCTAAATCCCCCTTGGTAAGGGGGACTTCAAGCCTTTAATTTGTCTGTTTCCCCCCTTTCAAAGGGGGGCTAGGGGGGATTCTATAACTTGTGTGTACACAATAGCTAAAAAAGAGAGGAGAATGGGAGAGAGGGGGCTTATTGATGGCGGAGGGATTGGAGATATTCGACCATTTCGGGGGGAAAGCGTTGGTTTAATTCGTCGTCGGGAAGTTGGGAAAGCATCCAATAATAATTCACGATACTCCTTTGAGTGTTGGGGTGATTTTCTCCTAATGTCGCTAAGCAAATAGCGATCGCTCTTTGATAAATAGAACAGATTAATTAAGGGTAGGGGTTTGGTTTCCAAATCCTTTAACTTTAATGG
>JAYKJI010000006.1:0-17343 GCA_035285405.1 Snowella sp.
AAGTGCGATTCGTTCAGTCGAAACCTAACAATAGGGGTATGACTGGCTTCTGTTGAGTAACCCATCTGGGTAGAGGTCGCACTTTAATCCTCAGCAGATGACAACTACATAACCTTATGAGTGAGGGTAAGTAACCTAGAAAGCCCAAGCCTCATCCCTGAGACGCTCAGGTGAAAGCATATCCCCTACGGTAGCGACTAGCCCTCAATCCGTAAAGCGGGGATAAAAGCGGAAAGTGGAGGGAAACCATATCCCAAGACCCGTGAGCAAGTCCATATGGATAACGCAAGTGAAGATGCGTCCGAACCATCGTTACGGCGAACCAGTGAAATGTGGTTGATACACTGGCAGTCCCAAAAGGGCATTAATCAGGGTGTTGAGAGGATTTCTATCGACTCAACAGCGTTACCCGAAAACTCGGTGGAAAGCATCATCCTAAAGTGGACAAACCAAAGGTTATGTGGAACGAAGTAACCCGATTGCTACTCTCTGGGAAAGGTCGAAACCCAGAGCAGTCAGCTAAGACGCAAAATCTGCCCTATAGCAGGTAGCAGTCGGGAAAGATTGAGTCAGAAGCCAATGCCATTCTGTAATGAAATGGATATGCTGACGGACTCACGGTTTGATGAAATGTAGAGGTACAAGTAGAATCAAATGCCCAAAACAGCCAAGACTGTGGGATTAACAACCGAAATAAACAACAACAAGAAAGGAATGTCTCCCCTCGAATGGAAAGACATAGACTGGAAAACGTTGGAAAAACGGGTGTATAAAATTCAAAAGCGAATCTACAAAGCATCGCAACGTGGTGATGTCAGAGCGGTACACAGACTCCAAAAAACATTAATCAATTCTTGGTCAGCCAAATGTTTAGCGGTTCGTCGGGTAACACAAGATAATCAAGGGAAAAAGACAGCAGGAGTGGATGGAATTAAATCCCTATCCCCAGAAGCACGTCTCAACTTGGTTAATGAACTAAAACTAGGGAGCAAATCAAAACCAACCAGAAGGGTATGGATTCCCAAACCCAACACGGAGGAAAAACGCCCCCTAGGAATACCGACAATCAAAGACCGAGCATTACAGGCACTTTCCAAAATGGCACTGGAACCAGAATGGGAAGAAAAATTTGAACCCAACTCCTACGGGTTTAGACCAGGAAGGTCATGTCAAGATGCTATCGGAGCAATATTCATAGGTATTCGCCTCAAAGACAAATACGTCTTAGACGCTGATATATCCAAATGCTTTGATAAAATCAATCACCAAAAGCTACTGGAAAAACTCAATACCTTCCCGAAACTACGCCGACAAGTCAAATCATGGCTCAAGGCAGGAGTAATGGACGGAAATAGTTTATTCCCAACAGAAGAAGGAACGCCCCAAGGCGGGGTCATCTCACCCTTGCTGGCTAACATAGCCCTTCATGGAATGGAAGAAGAAATAAACAGGTTAGCTGACAGTTTCAATATGAAACGACCAGATGGAACTCAACTAGGTAAGAGGGACAAAAGGAAATCAGTTAATATTATCCGATATGCGGATGATTTCGTAATTCTCCACGAAGAACTAGAAAAAATCCAACTCTGTAAAGAACATATAGCTAACTGGCTAAAAGGCATGGGACTAGAATTGAAACCCAGTAAAACTCGAATAGCCCACACACTAAACGAGCATGAAGGGGAAAAAGCTGGTTTCGATTTTCTTGGATTTCATATCCAACAATTTAAAGTTGGTAAATACCAATCAGGTACAGTGAAAGACAAGAAAGAAGGAAAAGGACGACCCCTCGGTTTCAAAACCATCATCACCCCCAGCAAAGAAAGTCAAAAACGACACTACAGAAAAGTAGCAGAAACAATTGAGAAGCATAAAGGGAGTTCCCAAACGATTCTCATTGCAAAACTGAATCCAATTATCAGAGGTTGGTGTAACTACTTCTCATCTGTAGTCAGTCAAAAAGCCTATGAGAAGCTCTGGCATCTCACAGTCTGGAAACTTATCAAATGGGGAAGAGGACGACACCGAAATAAAGGAAGAAAATGGCAAATCTCCAAATACTTCCGAAAAATCGGCAACGACCAATGGACATTTGCAACAAACAGGGATGGCAACAACCCCATGACCCTATACCAACATAGCGAAACTGAAATAAAACGCCATGTTAAAGTAAAAGGGGAAGCAAGTCCGTATGATGGGAACCTAATCTATTGGAGTTCCAGAATGGGTAAACATCCTGAAATGCCAAAAACAAGAGCAACTCTCTTAAAAAGGCAAAATGGGAAATGCGCCCACTGTAATCTGTTCTTTAAAGAAAACGATGTAATAGAACTCGACCATATCCAACCCACTTCAAAAGGTGGCAAGGATGAATACAAGAACCTACAACTATTACACCGACACTGCCACGATGAAAAAACTCGACTAGACGGAAGTCTGGAAAGAGAGATGTGCTGATGACAACAGTCGTCAAACTGAGGAGCCGTGTGATGGGAAACTATCAAGCACGGTTTTGGAGAGCAGTGGAGGGGGCGACTCCTTCACTGACTTTAATTATCAAGGTCGCGGGAGGGCATTCCGAGACTAAAAACGGACATGGAGGACGGCGTAAATCTAGCTTGCTAGTGGCTTTCGATGAAGTGTCAACCCGCCTATTCCCCATTCAATTAGCTTTGTTTGGGTAGATGGGAATCACTGTCGCTTCAGCGCGGTGAGGATGTCAAATTACTTAAAGTTTATGGGTGAATCCCTAGGTGCATCCTAATTTCATTTCTCCTTTTTCTTTACCCTGCCCCACACCTGCATTATGACTAGAACTCCTTTTCTTACTATCTTTAATCCGCTCGAATGTCGTCCTGACAGTTATCAAGGTTGGTACCAGCAGGGCAATGGCCTTTGGGAACAGGGCCGTTTTGCCGAAGCCTTGATGAGTTATGACAGAGCCTTAGAATATTATCCCAATGATTACTGGGCTTGGTATAAACGCGGTATTACCCTAGAACAACTGGGACGTTACCAGGAAGCCACCGAAAGTTATAGCAATGCCACCCAAATTCAGCCAAATAACTATTGGGCTTGGTACGATCAAGGTTGTATTTACCTTCAGGAATTAAAGGATTATCCCCAAGCCATTCAAGCCTTTGAGCAAGCTCTAGCTGTTTTACCCGATGATTACTGGGCCTATTATCGAATGGCGGAAGCTTACCGTTTGCATGGCCGTTACAACAAAGCCCTGGTTGCCCTCGATAAATCCTTGGCCGTTCGTCCCCAGGATTTCTGGTCATGGTATCGGCGGGCTGACTGTTTGCGCCATTGGGGGCGTTTTGCCGAAGCTCTCAAAAATTACCAAAAGGCCTTGGAAATTAAACCCCATGACTATTGGGCCTGGTATCAACAGGGGCAAATCTTCCAAAAAATTAATCGTTGGCAAGAAGCCATTCATTGTTATCAAAAGGCTCTAGACTGTAACCCCGATGATGATTATTCCTGGTACGATCAATGTCTATGTCAAGCATTACTGGGAAATTTGGACGAATCCTTGTATTGTCTAGAACGAGCCGTCGATCTGGCTCCTCGTACCTATTTGGCCTTAGCCCAAGCCGAAACAGCGTTAATGGGGTTACGGGAAACCCCTCGTTATCAAGCTTTTTTATCCGAGAATCAACAATACCTAGAACAAGCTGTGTTTCAATAGCTCAATGAACTGCAACTTTTTTCCGTAATGCCATATTTTAGTCATGGTTCTATTAGTGTTTTTTTTACTTTTCTGATAGCAGGTTGCTCTATCAATTCAACCGCATCTCAGCAGCCTCTTGCCCAAGTCTCCCCGACGATCGCCCTTCCTCACTATCAAGTATTTGAGCTACCCCATAGTCGTGTTTATACCCTCCGTATTCCTGCCCAAAATTCCGTGGAACTGGCTGTTTCTCCGACCCTGGCTACCCTGCCCCAATTTGCCCAAGAGTCCCAGGCGATCGCGGTTTTAAATGCTGGTTATTTTGATCCTCAAAATCAGAAAACGACAGCCTATCTCACGGTTCAGGGTAAACTCGTGGGTGATCCGAAAAGTAATCCGCACTTAATAAACAATCCTAAATTGCGATCCTATTTGCCACAAATTTTAAATCGTAGTGAATTTCGCCGTTATCTTTGCGATCAGAAAACCCAGTATGCGATCGCCCTTCACCAGGAGCCGATTCCGAGTCACTGTCAATTGATTGATGCGGTGGGTGGTGGCCCTCGACTGTTACCCCAGTTAACGGCTACCCAAGAAGCCTTTTGGCAAGAAGATCAGGGCCAGGTAATTCGAGATGTCATTGGCCTTAAACAACGTAATGCCCGCACGGCGATCGGCATTTTCCCTACCGGCGACTTACTTTGGGTAATGGCCGCTCAAAAAACAGAAAGTCCCCAAAATAGCGGTTTATCTTTAGCGGAATTAGCAGAATTTTTGCAATCCCAAGGGGTCAAAGACGCACTGAATTTGGACGGTGGCAGTTCTTCGGCTTTGTATTATCAAGGTCAAACGGAGAGCGGTAAGTTTAATGAACAAGGCCAACCTATTCTACGTCCCGTTAAATCTGTGCTTTTTATACGAAAATAGGGTTAGCTTATTTGGACTTGATCCCACTCTTTCCCCATTTATTCATGAAGAATCGACAGCTTTCTTCCTTAACTTTTCTGGTTGTCCTGGCTCTTTGGGGAGGAATGAATCTGCCTTGCTGGGGGGGAGAAAAGGCGACTGCGGCGGAGAATCCAGGGATTAATCCTGCTGCCCCAGATAACAATTTAGCTCTGCCTCCGGATATCATTCAAGACAGTCCCGTACTTCAACGTTGGCAAAAACAAATTCCCAATTTGCTAGAGGATATTCAGCAGGATCCCAGTTTTCGGACTCGATTTCGGGTTGGTTATAATCAATTTCCCTCTTCTAGCAATACCAGTGGGATGGGGCTAGGTCTATTAGATTGGGGTATCGAAAACTCACCTTTAACCCTCGATGCTGACTATGAAACAAACTTCGGCGATCGCCAATCGGGGGGATTGAATCTGAACTATTATGTTTTACCGCTAGGGGGTTATCTTAATATCGCACCCTTGGTCGGCTATCGCTATATCCAAACCAATGACTACAATACCCAGGGTCTGAATGTCGGCGGAAAAATTATGTTTGCCTTGTCTCGCACCGGAGCCGCCGATCTCAGTTTTAGTCAGAGCTTTGTCTCGCCTGGCAGTGAGAATGAGGTAGGTATTTCAACGCTATCGGTGGGTTATGCCGTCAGTAACCATTGGCGTATCGCGACGGATTTAGAACAGCAAAATTCCAAAGTTCACAAAGATAATCGGGTTGGACTGTATTTGGAATGGACACCCTAATAGCGTTATATTACTGAGATTTCCCCTAGGAATTGGCACTTTGTTCATAGGCTTGCCAAGCTAAATCCACCAGTCCATTTAAAATCGCCACTGCTGCGACGGCATTGCCCTTGCGTCCATCCACAATAATAGTCGGGATGAGAGTGTCATGAATCCGTTGTTTGGCCACATCTATATCAACAAAGCCGGAGGGGGTGGCAATGACTAAAGTGGGTTTAACCTGTTTTTCCTCAATCAGTTCTACTAAGCCGATTAAAGCTGTTTGGGAGTCACCAATCACAAAAATACCTTCGGGATAGCGTTGAGCCAAGGTTTGCAGTCCCCAAGCCGTTTGGGTTTTCCCTTTTTGGGGACGAGTGATAGTTTGGGTCGCACAATAGACTGGATTAGCGAAGGTCTTCTGAAGATTGGGAACAATCCCTACTTGCACCATTAGTACATCGACAATGATGGTGGTGCGGGCGGCCAGGGCAGCGGCTCCTGCATTTAAAACCCGTTCTGAAAATTGCAGTAGTTGATAATATTCAAAGTCGGCTGTTGCATAAACGACGCGGCGAACAATTTCATATTCTGCCGGCGAAAACTTAACATTTTCAATTTCTTGATCAATGATCGCTAGACTTTGGGCATCACTAATGTGCCATTCCATGCCAATCTAATCCCCAATAATAAACGGTCATGCTGAAATCCTGACTTTGAGTTTAACGAAATATTAGCCACAGTCACGAAGTGTGCCTTCGGCATCGCCCTTTGCTCTTTGGCATTAAGTCTTAGAGATATTCGTTTGATTCAGTAAAGGCGACAGATAGGCCACTAAAACACCGATCGCAAACCCCATCATATTCCGAAATAAGGGCAACCAATCACTCGTTCGAGTAACAACCGGGCCAATACCAAAGGCAATGACTAAAATGCCCCAAAGAGGAGAGAGAACCAAAACCCATTGCCAAGCAAAAATCTGACCTTCTTTACGGGGAATACCGGCAAAGCCCACGATCACTCCACCCACAATGGAAGTCACCAGAGTGAGAATCCACTGTTCCCGTGGCAAACCAGGCACCACATTACACCCCCCCTGCACCAAACAGCCTTTGACGGTATCAAGGGATTGGGTAATGGCTCGATTTTCACCATTTTCTCGAATGTAATAAATATTTCCGAAACGTGCCTGTAATTCAATCCAGAAAGTACGGGGCATCAGTTCATAAACTGCGTCCCCAATACTAAAGGCAAGAAGATTGCCTCCCCTGGCATCCGCAACTAACAAAATACTTTTATCATCTAGTCCCCAAAATTTAATGACCGCTCTTCCGGGGCTGCGATCGTATTGGGTCAACACTCTCAGTTTCCAACCCGTCTCCGCTTCAAAGGATTGAATATCTTTAATTAAGGCATTTTCCTGAACTTGGGGCAGAAAATTGGCAAGGTCAACCACAGGCGTAACCGTATCCGGTAGTAATTCGGGATTATTGACCGCTAGGGCAGTCATGGGTAGGGAACACCAGGCTAAAACGGTTAAACAACTCGCCAAGATGCCAATTAGGAATCCTGAGAAAGCAGATTTTTTCATAAAGACGGTGACTTAAAGCAATAAATTTTCAGTTTTGTTACACTTCGTTACTCTATTTTAAGGGATTCAGTCTCAGAAGCAAGAGCAGTTTTTAGGGCGAGGGACGATTTCTGAAAGAGGAGGAAAGCAGGGAGCGAGAAGTGGGATATTTTTGCCAAGTCTCCCAGGCGGCTTTGAAGCCTAGACCTAAACGACGGCTCTTGGCTTGGACTTGACCAACGGTTTGTTTGGCGGTGTTTAAGGTTTGATCGACATTTTCGACAATATCAGCCGCACTTTTCAGACCTTGATTAAGATCATCGGTTAATTCGCTAATTTCTAGTCCAGTGAGCCGGATCGCTTCTAGGGTAGGGGGAAATTCTCGGTTAAGACTATCAAATAGTTTTTCGGCACTGCGAGCAGCCCGACCTAATTCCTGTAGGGCAGGTACAGCAGCAATGAGTACGGCAGTTAAGCTAACAGAAAGTAGGGTTAGGGACAATCCTAGCCAGAAAAGAGGTTCGGTCATGGGACATTAGCCGTAGGGAGTCAGGGATGTTAGGATTTGGGGGACATATCCTGGGAACCCAGAGGCACAGGCAGTTCTGGTTGGCTGGCTTCTACTCCCGCCGCGATCGCCACCTGTAAACGATTTAGGGTTTCTTGCCAATTGCGTTGGGCTGTTTCAGAAAGTTGATTGGTTTGGAGTTGTAGCGTGGTTGAGAGATCCTCCACCAATTCCGGCAGTGCGTCGGTCGATTTTTTTAAGATGCGACGAGTTTCTTGTCCTGAACGGGGCGCGAGGAGAAGTCCGGCAATTGTCCCCATTAATCCGCCCACGACAACACCGACCCATAACGCACTACTATCCTTATTTTTGCTCACGGAAGCACCTCCAACATTAATCCCTATTGTAGAGGACTCGGCAGCATCTCCTCACCATCAACGTCGATGTATTAGTTAAAAGCGATCGCCGTTTAGTGAATAGCTGATAGTGAATAGGTGATAATTATCCATTCAAAAAAGCGATCGCCTAACCACTCATACTAAAACATGATCGCCTAATCAACTTCTCAAAACAACGAGATCGTCCAACCACTGACCCAAAAACGCGATCGCCTAACGACTCAAACCCAAAATGCGATCGCCATAAATTAATTCTCGACTAGAAGCAAAAGTATCATAAATCAATTAAGACTTGTAAAATTTCATTTTCAATGTAAAATGGTACTCACCAAGAGTTTCGCAAAAGAAATCTAAGATGGGTACCTATCAGACAATAAAGCAAGCGGCTACCAACTTAAACATGAGTGAACAACGGGTACGGACTTTATGTCGGGCGGGAGTTATTGATGCACAAAAAGTAGGCAACACTTGGTTGATTAACCCCAACAGCTTATCTCAGTACGGTCTTATGACTGCTCACCATCTTGCGGAAAATCACCGATCATATTCTATTAGAAAGAATATGCCGATAGTTTTAAGTTTTTTCTCTGGTGCAATGGGATTAGATCAGGGTCTTGAACAAGTGGGTTTTGAGATAAGATTAGCTTGTGAAGTTGATAAATACTGTCGTCAAACGATTGCTATCAATAAGCCGAATATTGCGTTAATTGGAGATATTAAAAACTATTCAGCAGACGATATCCTCTCCTATGCAGGACTTACCCGTAATGATGATATTGATTTGATTGTGGGCGGTCCACCTTGTCAAGCATTTAGCACAGCAGGAAAACGAAAT
The DNA here is from genome assembly GCA_035285405.1 of Snowella sp. GTDB lineage: Bacteria > Cyanobacteriota > Cyanobacteriia > Cyanobacteriales > Microcystaceae > Woronichinia. The sequence goes on from JAYKJI010000006.1 coordinate 8,667, forward strand.
GGATTTAATGATGAACGCGGCAATGCTTTTTTAACTTATCTAAATATTTCCTTAAATATAAAACCAAAATATTTAGTAATTGAAAATGTTCGTGGATTATTATCTTGTCCGATGCAACATCGACCTCATGAAATGAGAGGTTCTGACTTTCCTGATTTGACATTGGATGAATTACCTGGTGGTGCGCTTAATTTCGTTATTAGCATTATTAAGAAAAGTGGATATGGTTTTTCATTTAATCTCTATAACTCAGCCAATTTTGGGACACCTCAAAAGAGAGAACGTGTTGTTATAATTTGTTCTCGCGATGGAGATAAGCCACCATTTTTAGTACCGACTCATTCTGAGAATGGAGAAAATGGATTAAAAAAATGGAAAACATTTAGACAAGCAACTAAAGGACTTACTATCCATCATCATCTAACATTTCCCGAAAAGCGTTTAAAGTATTACAGAATGCTGAGTGAGGGGCAAAACTGGAGATCCCTACCAGAAGAATTACAAAAAGAAGCATTAGGAAAGTCTTATTATGCTGAAGGCGGAAAAACAGGTTTTTTAAGAAGACTTGCCTGGGACAAGCCATCACCGACTTTAGTTACCCATCCAACTATGCCTGCTACTGATTTAGCCCATCCTGAAGAAGATAGACCTTTATCTATTGAAGAATATAAGCGTATTCAAGAATTTTCTGATAATTGGCAATTAGCTGGACCTCTTATTGAGCAATACAAACAAGTTGGCAATGCTGTTCCTACAAGTCTTGGTCGTGCAATTGGCTCGTTAATATTTAAATTAATAAACAAAGAAGCTATTCAATCTGATTTAAAATTTTCATATTCACGTTACAAAAATACAAGCGATGATCAATGGATGGCAAATTTTAATAATATAGCTTCCTTGCCTCAAAATGGTTGTAGACAAATGTCTCTTTTTTAAGAACTGAATAACGATGAACTTTTGACTATTTTTTATTTTCCTTCAGATAATTTCTGACGAAAGCAATAAATCCCTCTTCACTCAGCTCATATCCTTGCATTAGTTTTGGTAAGTTTTCCCAATTGGTTCCCCCTCTTCTTGAAAATGATCGGAACCATTTTTGAATTTTTGTTCCATTTCTGATTGCACTACTTGAAGAATTTTCGGAATTATCCCTATTTTTAATTTGCCAAATAAGCCAACTTCCATCATCAGTCTGACTTATAAAATCAATGGCTTTAACAAAATCTCCGCAACACCAATGCCAATTGTGAGGTCTAAGAACAGAATCAAGATATCTTTCTAAAAGTGCACCAACACAATTTTCCGCAGACATTGAATGTTGATGTTCAATCTTAATTTGTTCACATTTTTCCACATTATAGCCATAGGCTTCCTGCATGACGATGCTAACAATTTCATCGGGAATAGTTACAGGTTCAGTAGGAAAATCAGATTTTCTATAAGCAGAAAAATAACGTTCTGCTAATATTTCTAATCCATTTTCTGTCGCAACTGATGGAGTATTATTTTTACTTCTCCACGATAGATTATGTGGATTATCTGCGATAAAACTACAAATAAGAGAAAAAGATTGGACAAGACCCTTTTCAGAATTTTGATTATCGGAATATGTAGAAGCAACTTTTCTAGCTAATTCTATGTTAAATGTCAAAATTAAAACTCTCCATTGGTTATAAAAACAAACTAAACGATTATCCTATTTCAAACGCTCAATGAGTTGATCGCCGACTCGTAGAGCATTCGCAATAATCGTTAAAGCGGGACTCACCGCCGCATTGGAAGGGAAAAAACTACCATCCACCACATAGAGATTATCCAGATCATGGGCGCGACAATCACGGTCTAAAACCGATGTTTCGGGATCATCGCCAAAACGACAGGTTCCGCATTGATTGGCCATAACCTGTAAAGGCACTTCTCCACGCGGGTGCATAATGCCCCGATGAAAATCATCTAGATTTTTTTCAATACTTTTTAACACATTTAACCAACGGTAAATTAGGCGATCGTGGGCTTCGGTATTATTGGGCGTGTAATTGATGTGAATCTTGTTCTTTTCGACACGTACCCGATTGTCGCGATCGGGTAAATCTTCCGTTTGCGCCCACCAACCGATGGAATGGGTTGCTAACTGCTTCAAGCCGAATCCAGGCATTAAGCGAGCAACCACCGAAAAACCAGGGGGAGATTCCGCAAAAATAACATCGGTGAGCAAGCCGCCCGAATTTTGGATATGGCCCATTGGATAGGGAAAATCCTCGTCTCCCCAATAGAAATCATTGACATAAATCGTTTTTTGGAAAGAACCAGAATTGGGTTTGGTACTCAGTTGAACGACCGAGGACATCAAACTTTTCATCAAATTGCGTCCCACTTGGTCGGAACTGTTGGCTAATCCCGTTGGATGGGCATCGTTAGCAGATTTTAAGAGTAAGGCGGCTGAATTTACTGCTCCACAGGCTAAGACGATAATATTGCCTAAAAATAGATAGGATTGACCCCCAATTTCTGCTTCTACGCCTTTCACTGCCTTTCCCGATGGATTGGTATGTAAACCGATCACTTTTGCCTGGGTTTTTAAAATTACGTTTTCGTATTTCAAGGCCAGATTAATGCCGCTCACTTCCGAATCATTAGTCGGATCATCGTCTTGACGGGTCAAACCTAACGGAATTGCCGACGGATGTAACCCCTGATTAGCGATCGCCTCATAAATAGTTTGAATCGGGGCTTCGTTGGCTACGGCAGGATAGGGATAGTTTTTACTATGGGCAGGTTCCGTTTGATCTTTACCCGTTTCTCCATGCACCTTATAGAGAGCTTCTGCTTCCGTGTAATAGGGTTCAAAATCAGCATACTTTAAACACCATTCAGGAGAAATTCCTGTTTTATGGTTAACGGCTTCAAAATCTTTTTCTCTGAATCTGAACAGAGCCGCGCCATAGATTTTGGTATTCCCTCCGATCGCGTAATTAGTTTGGGGGAAAAACGGCTCACCTGCATTGTCATACCATTGTTCAGGAGCATGGTAACGTTCTCGTTTAAAGACATCCACATTACTGCGATTCTGTTCTTCAAGGGGCATAAAATCACCACGCTCAAGGATCAAAATTTTCTTACCCGTTGGAGCGAGTTTATAAGCCAGAGTGCCACCTCCTGCTCCCGTACCAATAATAATTAAATCGTAATACTGGTCATCAATAATCATGGGGTTTCTCCTCACTGCCAAACGTAAATTAAAATAAATAAAATAATCCAAATCACATCCACAAAATGCCAAAATAAAGAGGTGGATTGCACCCCAAATTCACCCTTAGCATAATTATTCGGAAGAAACGATCGCCCTAACATAATTAATTGCAACAATACGCCCGTCAAAACGTGCAATCCGTGAAATCCTGTTAATAAATAAAAGGTTCCGCCAAATACGCCATCTCCAAATCCAAAGGACAATCCACTCCATTCCACTGCTTGACCATAGAGAAAATAACTTCCCATTGCGATCGTCAGTAACCAGAAGGTACGGAATCCCCAGAGATTGTTTTTATGGAGAAATTTTTCGGCAATATAAATCACAAAATTACTGGAAACTAGCACCACCGTATTAATGGCAGGTTCCCTAATTTCTAGCCCTGTAACACCTGTGGGCAACCAATCCAGGGCAGTCGTTTTGTAAACAAAATAGCCTACAAAAAAACTAAAGAAAATGACACTTTCAGACAATAAAAATATCACAAACCCAAACATTCGATGGTCGTGTTCTTCGTGATGAATGGATTGCTCGGAAATAATTAAAGAAGTATCAAGCGCATCAATAGAAGTATCAAGGGGTTGCATGGACGACCTCCAATTTGTCAGGATTAGAAATTAACGGTTCATCTTTACCGTAACCGTAGGGTTCCGCAATCACTATCGGCAATTCTTCAAAGTTTTCGTGGGAAGGCGGAGAAGAAACTAGCCATTCCAAACCGATCGCCCGCCAGGGATTTTGGGGAGCTTTTTCGCCCTGAACCCAGGAACTCACCATATTCAGGATAAAAGGAATTGTTGATACACCCAACAGAAAACCACCCAAACTAGCGATCACATTCCAAAAAGCAAATTCAGCATCGTAGGAAGCAACCCTGCGGGGCATTCCCTGTAAACCCAAGGGGTGCATGGGAAAAAAGCAGAGATTTGTGCCGATCAAGGTCAGGGCAAAATGCAGTTTTCCCAAACCTTCTGAGTACATTCGTCCAGTCATTTTAGGGAACCAGTGATAGAGTCCCGCATAAAGTCCCATGACGACCGCGCCGTAGATGACATAGTGAAAATGCCCGACGACAAAATAGGTATTGTTAACGTGAATATCCACAGGAACGGAAGCCAGCATAATGCCCGTAATGCCTGCAAAAACAAACATGGTTAAACCTCCTAACGCAAAAAGCATGGCTGTAGTTAACCGTACTTTGCCGCCCCAAACCGTTGCGACCCAAGCAAAAACTTTAATTCCAGTGGGGACGGAGATCAGCATGGTTGTTGCCATAAAAAGCATTCGCATCCAACTCGGTGTACCACTGGCAAACATATGATGTACCCAAACAATCCCGCTTAATCCTGTGATGATCAAGGAAGAAATAGCGACGACTTTATAACCGAATAGGGGTTTACGGGCATAAACAGGAAAAATTTCCGAGAAAATTCCGAAAATGGGCAGAATAATGACATAAACCGCAGGATGAGAATAGAACCAAAAAAAATGTTGGAATAGGACAGGATCACCACCTTTAGCAGGATCAAAAAAGCTTGTCCCAAAGGTTAAATCAGACAAAAGCATGACTGCTCCTGCGGTCAAGGCGGGTAAACCAAATAATTGGATAATTTGAGCCGCTAACACCGTCCAGACAAATACGGGCATCCTAAACCAAGCCATACCTGGCGCACGCATTCTCGTGATCGTGGTGACAAAATTGACTGCTCCCATAATGGAAGCCACCCCCGAAATGGCTACGGCTAAAAGCCAGAGGAATTGACCATTAATTAAATTTCCCGTCGGATTTTGCAGACTTACGGGGGGGTAAGCCCACCAACCCGATTGGGATGGCCCACCTGGAATAAAAAAGCTGGCCATCAGGATCACCCCGAAAACGGGAACCAGCCAAAAGGCAACAGCATTCAAACGGGGAAATGCCATATCCCTTGCACCGATCATCAATGGTACGAGGTAATTGGATAGTCCTAAAAGAACGGGGAATGTCCACAAAAAAAGCATAATTGTGCCGTGCATGGTGAACATAGCGTTATACACCGCCCGATCCACTAAATCTGCTTCAGGGGTTAATAATTTTCCCCTAATGATCATGGCCAATACACCACCCACTAAAAAGAAAAAGAAGGAGGTAACAATATATTGAATGCCAATCACTTTATGATCGGTACTAAAACTGAAAAAACGTCGCCAGTTTTCGGGGGGATTGGAATCAGGCGGCTTGGTAAAATCTAGGGAATCAACGGAAATATTCGTCATAGTTACTTGGTCTGAGAATTTGAATAATTGACCACTGGGGGAGTGGCTGGTTCAACAATTTTCCAGCGATCGCTTTTTCTTTGAGAATATTCAGTAAAGGCGCGATTATAGGCTGTGGTTGGCTTTTGGCTCTGTGAATCTTTTAACCATTTTTGGTAGGATTCGGGAGATTCAACAATGACATCGGTTTGCATCGCGGCAAAATAAGTTCCACTATATTGGGAATCCCTCAGACGATATTTTCCTTCCCGAATGGGAGTAAATTCAAAATCAATTACTTGACCCGGAATAATGTCTTGTTTGAGACGAAAAGCAGGGATAAAAAAGCCATGAATGACATCAGATGACTGTAAAGCCAGTTTGACTCGTTGATTGTTGGGTAAATGGAGTTCCGTACTGGTCACGTCACCATAGCGAAATTCCCACGACCATTGACGAGAAAAAACTTCAATGTTTTCGGTGGTTTCAGGCTGGGGATCATTTTCTAACGATGCGGCTTGGGCAGAGGGCATCATGTGGACGTGTTCCATCGGCCCTAAAACTGACATTTGATCGTAAATTTGATAACTGTAAATTGCAATCCAAATCACCAAGGCAAAGGGAATCGCTGTCCAGATAATTTCTAATTTGACATTCCCTTCAATGGGCGGGCCGTCACTTTCATCGTATTTGTCAGCGCGTTGAAATAAAACTGAATAGCTCAAGGTTCCCACCACACCAAGGAAAATAAACGTTCCCAGCGTCACCAAAAAACTAAATAAATTATCAATTAAAACCGATTCCGCCGAGGCCTGGGGAGGAAACCAGCTATAAGCAACCTGACCTATCCACAAACTAACCAATAAAACCGCGATCGCCGCGATCACTAACATTAAAATTGTCCGAATTTTCATAAAATCTCCTATTGCTTCAGCGCGTTAAGATCTTTGCCCATTCTCAAGAGGCGATCGGCGGTGATGTGAACCCCAAATTCAGAAGCCAGTTGTGCTCCCAGGGTTCCATGCACAAACATCAGGGCAAAAATCCCTAATCCTGCTAATAAATAGCTCCACTGTACCTGACGAGCCAGGTCTTTGCGCCAGAGAAACCGTTGAAATCCTCGCCATATCGTCATTCCCACAATGAGAGCTAACAGCACCACACCGCCTACGCCATGCCAGAGCATGGTTTCCATTGCCTCTAGACCCCAGGCACTTTTCACCTTGCCATCGGGAGAGGCTAACAGAATTTCATAGAACCCAAAGCCTACTGTAAAAAAAGTAATAACGGCAGAAGCCAGCATATTGTACCAACCCACATCAAAAAAGTTTGACCGCGTGGCAGGAATGGCCAGAAACTTGAACACAGGTTTTTCTAATGGAAAAAAGACCCCGACAATATCAAAGGCGATCGCGGCAATGAATAACCCTAAGGTGAGATGAACTAAGTTCGGATGAATTGGAACAATATAGGGCAAGCCATTAGGCCCGAGTTGGCCAGACAACTGTTCAATCAAATCAGGATTCATATTAACCCCCCTTCTTTAATGGCTTCTACCACCGGCACGGTATGTAGGCCATAGACCCAAACTAGTAAATCGCCTAGATAAACCTGAAAGAGAACCAGTCCTGTTAACAAAAAGCCCACACTGAGGAATGAGACGGGTAACTCTTTGGGGTTGCGGATACGGATCACATAACGCCAACCTGTAATGGCGGCTAACACTCCTGATAATGACCAACCAATCAAGGAATGTAAGTTCAACGTCTTTTCCACATCAGCATAGGGACTGGCTAACCCCGCTTCAACCTGACCAAAAATAATGGCGATAAAAATGGAAACCGTGGCAAAAAAATAATTCCACCAGCTTACTTCGTATAAACGCGGATTACGGCTGAAATAGGCGATCGCATCACATAAAACGGCGAATAAGACCATTGCAATCACAAAATGCACCACAATCGGGTGAATGGTATCGGGATAGGGTAAATTATGGTCATTTAAGGGCGGAAGCAGATTTTCAAACATAGTGGTTTTGATTCTTGAAACGACTGGTGATCGGCAGCCTCTGTTAGACCGTCAAGCATCTAAGCAACTGTGGTGAGATTTGCAAACATGATTGAATCTTTATGAACTTAACGCAGTAACACGAATCAAACCGCTAAAATAAACACAGACAATCAAAGTTAATAGTAACAAAGTCCAAAATAATTGTTTTTGACTGATTGTTTTATTAAACATCTTAGGCTAAATAAGCAATGCAAACAAAGCTGTCCATTGAGGTGAACAGCTAATTTTCCTCAGACTGTCTCATAATTTCAGTCTTAATGTCAAAAGACAGTCCGTAATAGTGCTAAGGTTTACCCTCTGGATAATGGAACTATTACATTAACAATGGCTGAGGCTAGAAAAGCCAAACCGATACCCGACAGAACCAAACCGGCCGATCGCCCAATCGGAAGTTGAGCTTCTCCTGAGAGAAGTTTTTTGCTTAGTCCAAATACCATCATGGCAACGACTAGTTGAATCAGCGTCAAACCCAGCAAATAGGCGAATAATGGCGTGGTTTCTGCTCCAAAAATGGACTCACCATAGGCATAACCATGAAATAGACCGGCGATCGCTGACAAACCGACGAGTGTAGCCGTGTTAGGACGGTTCTTAAGAGTTAACAAAATACCAAAAAGCAGTACTGAGCCAGAAACCCCTAACTCCACGCCGGATAAATTCAAGGTTGCGAGGTGCGCTCCAGCCCCCAACATTGAGGCCAAAACAAAGGCAATGGGAATCAAAATCCCTCGTTGTTGTATGGCCGCCAGTAATCCCACCGCAAAAATAAACGCAAAATGATCAAAGCCGATCAGGGGATGAGCAATGCCACTCATAAAACCTTGAAAGAAGTCAGCAGGGACTTTCCCCCCCATCATGTGGTGTGCAGAAGCGGGTAAAGCCATCAGCATGAAGCCAAGACTGGCAAAAATCCCCAATCCTAGAGGTTTAAAAACAGTTGTCCCAGGGGAAAATCTTAAATTGTTCACTAGTCTATACCTCGTAGATACTAAGTTAAATCGTAACCGTTCAGGGGGTAATCAAGAAAATGCTCCACATGGAATTGGACGGAATCACGATGAAAAAGTAGTTGTAATTGATTTCATTGCAATAATTCTGAGTAGCAAAAGTCCTATGTCAAGT
>JAYKJI010000007.1:0-5444 GCA_035285405.1 Snowella sp.
AAATCAAGGTTTATAGAAATTAGCACCATCAGATAATTGATAGCCTTTGTTGAGCAAAAATTTACGGCAATCATTAAAATCAGGGTTTCCTTTCGGATTTTTAGCTTCTGATTTAATCATTCTAGAATCATTTTTACCAGGTAAATACCCTGACTCTACATGATAAGCTCGATACATTGAATTAACCACTATGTTGCAATAATTTTCATAAAATACTTTTCTTTGCTCATTATCCCTCTTTTGTCAGACTAGGTAGGTCGATTGAAAGACAATCATGGAAAGCCTTTAACAACAAAGGTTTCAGGAAGTGTACTTAATAACAAAACAGTCTCATGCTTCTTGAGTCATGAAAATCCCGAAATGCTTTCACAGAGAGACTTTCAATGTATTAATGTCAAGTCCGGCTTCTGAGATTCAGGAAAGAGGGATAAACTGTCCGACCTACGCGAGGACGCCATGCCCGTTGTTGACTATCTCCGCATTAGCCTAATTGACCGTTGCAATTATCGTTGTTTGTACTGTATGCCGTCGGGAATCACCCCGGATTATTTTGCGCGGCCAGAATTGCTAACCACAACGGAATTATTGGGGTTACTGCGGGAGGTTTTTATTCCCCTGGGCTTTACCAAATTTCGCTTAACCGGTGGGGAACCGTTATTACGTCCTGATTTGGTAGAGATTATCACGGCGATCGTCAACTTTCCCGAAACCCAAGACTTAGCCCTGACCACCAATGGCTTTGACCTAGAACGATTGGCAAAACCCTTGTACGAAGCCGGGTTGCGGCGAATTAATATTAGTTTTGATTCCCTAGACCCCGAAACCTTTGGACAAATGGTGGGGCAACCGGGCAAAAAACGCTGGCAGCAAACCTGGAGGGGCATTCAAGCGGCCCATGGGGTGGGATTTAACCCATTAAAACTCAACGTGGTAGTCATTCCGGGCATTAATGATCACGAAGTAGAGGCCCTGGCTGCGTTAACGTTGACCCGACGGTGGCAAGTGCGGTTCATTGAATTTATGCCCATTGGTAATCAGCACTTATTTGATCAACAAGCCTGGATTGCGTCGGCGGAATTGCGGCAACGGATTAAACAAGCGATGGGGCTAGAAGCGTTACAAAATCCGTTGATTGCGGGCAATGGCCCCGCCGATATTTTCCAAATTCCGGGGGCACTGGGGACAGTGGGCTTTATTAGTCAGATGTCGGAATGTTTTTGCGATCAGTGTAATCGGGTGCGCCTTTCGGCGGATGGCTGGTTGCGTCCCTGTTTACTCAATGAAACCGACCAATTGGATTTAAAAACCCCTTGGCGATCGCGCAGAGATCCCGCAATGCTTAAACAGCAAGTCGCCGCTTTATTAACCGAGAAACCCGACATTAACTTCAAAGAGCGAGATAAGGGCAACGAAGCCGGGGTTTATGGCCGCACCATGTCCCAAATTGGCGGTTAGGCGATTATGACGGGTTTTACTTTTTATGAGAGAGGAGGGATAGTTGGCGATCGTTCTAACGATGTTAGGCTGTCCTTATGCTACTCCAGCAGACTCAAAAACCGGATAAAAATCGGCTTCTAATTCATCTTCAATTTCCATATTAGCAATGCCCATCACAAGGTTTACGCCCGATGGAAGCCGCTCAATTTTTCTTTCAAATATTGAAATTGCTCTATCTAAGGTTTCTCGATCTTGCATTACAAACACAAAGGTTAATTCATCAAGATAACCTTCATTAACTTCATAATAAGCACGATATATCTGATCACGTAATTTTATTGAAAAAATGCGAGGCTCTCTACTGAATTTAACTTCAAATCCCGAATTTTTGCCTGACTCGATATCAGATACAATATAATCAGGAAAAATATTATTTTCTCGGATCATTTTGTTGGCAGAATATTTCTTGTTCAACCATCGAAATACAGCTCTGGCTGCAATAGACTCTAATCTTCTGAATTCCTCATGTCTTTCAATAAGGGATACACGTGATTCTCTCGTGACCTCACGAACTTGAGATATTGACTCATCGGTAACTTGAGTATTCAGGTAATCTTTTGAATACTTCAGAAACTGTTCGGAATTATATATATAGAAAAATTCTGTTTTGGCTTCTCTAGAAATTTCATCCACCAGTTCAGGACGTGGTCCCATCTTTTTTCTACCTTGAAAATCAGTTATCCACCACCAATCTTCCTTCTCGTCATCAGTCAGAAAGATTAAATATTTAACAGAATCGTTCTTGGCTTTACAGATTATCTGCTTCCAAAGCACTAAGTCACCATACTTTCTTTGATAAGTAATTCCAGAACAAGAAAATACATCGCTTTTATTTTCAGTTTCTTTTTTTTGATCCTTATAGCCGGGAGGTATTTGGTACTTAAAACGTTCTTCTCCCTCTTTATAGATTTTAATGATTTCATCTTGGGTGAAAGGTTCACCAATTTTATCTTTTAGTAGCCGATCTAAATTTTCTCTTATGGGATCATGATCCGTTACAGATAGCTGACCTGCTTCAAGTTCTTTCAATTTTTGACAAGAAATCACTAATTTGTCTATCAATTGATGTAATAAGCTCATCAGGCTGAATTGATGAATGTCTCTTTTTTAACTGTAAATTTTCCAGATCAGATCTCATTGTCTTTCGCGAATTCTCCAAAACTTTACGAACGTCTGAGAACCGCTTTTTTTGTTCTGCAATAACTGCAACTCGATTTCTTTGAAATTCAAGTGCAGCTTGATAAGGAACCCAAAGGCGCGCTTCTATACTTTGTAAAACGTTTAGAAGTTGTTTTCTTGCCTCTTCTGGATAACGATACATGTTAAGCAGAATATTGGCATCGAGAACAAAAGTGGCTGTTTGCCAAATTTCCCGAAATTTATTTTCGTCTGGTCTATAATAGCCACAAAACAAATTTTGCATTTGACAATTTTCCATAAAATCTACTTCTTTCGATACGGGTAGTGCCGGATCTAAAAGGTAGTCTAACTGAGGATTATACAGAAATTTTCCATGTATCACACCAAATATACATTTTTTTAAGAAACTTTCCATATATCACTACTAAAAAGAGCGATCGCCTTTTGTAAACCATACAGAACCAAAGGATGGGCTGATTGATACTGGGGCAAAAAATGGCGATCAATGTGCATGGGCGTTGTTAGCTGCGACTCTATCTGTGGGTAACTATTGCCTGGTGCTTACTTGAAGTCTGTGGGCGCTGAGCTTCGTGCCTCAACCAAACCTATACGATCAGCGATCGCCGGTAGTGTTCAAAACCGTGTGCGTAAGGGAGTATAGAGTGCTTGACACTTGTATGGAGCAGTTAGGTTAAATGGGTAGGGAGAGTTTGGAGAGAAACATTGAGGATGAGGTCACGGATCGGAACAAGGATTCAGCAAGAACAAGAACTAACGTCGGAGGCGATGGAATGGATAGTCTGTATAGCGAGGGCTATCATAAGGGCTTTTGACGAAGGATATGAGAAAAATATGACAGAGATTGCCAAAAGAGCGGGATTATCACGCCAAACGTTATATGCTCACCTGCGCATGGCGATTGAAAGTCTTCATTGGGTCTACCGAAACAAGCAGGGGTGGGGGCGTGTGCTCAAGCAGATAGAGCATTATCAGCATCAATGGTGGAGCGCGAAGAGGAAAGTGGAGGAGGCCGAACAAACCATTAGGAAACATTGGTTGCGTTTGGGAGAACAAAGCAAACAGATAAAAAGCTTAGAAGCGCAACTGTCCGCCCAAAAGGAACACAATCAATGTTTTTTAGAGCGAATGGTGGTGGTATTGAATCTGTCGGGGCGTTGCACGATGGGGTCGATTGTAGAGGTCATGGAGCATGGATTGGGAGTCAAAATATCTAAGGGGTATGTCCATAGCATCCTCACAAAAGCGCGAGGGCAATCCAGCGTTGCCTTGACGAGTCTGACGAAGGTATTGCCTTTTTCAGGGGCCATCGCCATTGACGAGGTATTTTTGCGTGAATGGGGAAAACGGATTTATGGAGTGGTGGTAGTTGACCCCATCACAGGTCTAATCTTACGGCTAGGAAGAGTAAGTGAGCGTAGCCATCAAGGGATAGGGGAAGTGCTAAAAGGCTTGAGTGAGTCAGGGATGAAGTCGTCAGTCAAATTGTGTTTGACCGATATGTACGCAGGCTATGAAAAGTTGGTTGCACATTATTTCCCCTCTGCGGTGCATCAGTTTTGTTGGTTTCATATCAATTGCTTTCATCTAGGGGCAACCGTTCGTCAAGCCAAATCAGGCTATCGGCAGGCTCAACTCCAACTGGAGACCTTCGAGGGCAAGCATCCGAGATTCAGAAACAAAACCCAGCGGCAACAGCACACCACCTTGTTAAATACGCGAGACCAAGCCTATCGATTTTGGGTCGGGGCACAACGGTTTCAGCGTCTTTTACACAATTACTTGCAGTCATCTTCCTCGCAACAAGCCACCGAGAAATTAGACCGTCTGATTCGACTCGGACGAGACCTTCACAATCCCTATATCCATGGGATGGTAACCTTTCTTGAACGCCATCGTCCTGGATTACTGACCTTCTTTCACTGCTTGGAAAAGAATCCCCTCCTACATCGGCAACCACAACCTGACGGAGGCACAGCCTGGCTGCCTTTACTTGACCGAGCCATGATTCCCACAACAACCAATAGTGCCGAGCATATCTTCCGCTGTTTACGTCGCTATCTTCATGGCATCGACCATGTTGGCAAGGACACCACCTCTCAGGGATTCTTCGACCTCTTCGTCTTTTTTCATAACTCCCGTACACTCCGGACTGGTTCTAAAGCTGGCACATCACTCCTAAAAGAAGCAGGGGTCGATCTTCAGGATATTTTTGGTTCTGACGACCCCTACTCCATTTTGGGTTTTCCTTCTGTATTTCAGACCGTCATTCCCCTCAGACATTTCAAAAAAGTGTCCAGTCAATCTCAGCAACTTCTCCTCATTTAGGGCATCCAGTTGAACACTACCGTTACGACTGATTCAGTAACAAGGCTGTGCTGTTTGTCGGAGGGATTGCTAAACCTTAAAACAACATTGGTATCTAACAAATACTTGTCATTCATAAAGACTGCCACGATCAAAAGCGTCATCAGGAAGGCTCAGATCGGTTTTAGGTAGTTGAGCAACCCAGGTACGAAAATCGATGGCTCGTTCTATGGGGGTAGCCCTTTGCCAAAATGGAACTGCCTTGGCGGCTGGTTGGGTTTGGTTCTTCATTGATGCAACAAATTCAGCAATTTCTCCTAATTGATTTTCATTAAGCTGATCTATTTCTTGTTTTAGGGTTTCTCGTAATATCATTGCCAAACCTTCCACAGATGGATTAATGAACAGTTTCTAAGAATTGACCTAGGTGACGGAATTTTTGATAGCGCAATTCCTGTCGTTCGTGGGGGGTGAGTTGGGAT
>JAYKJI010000008.1:0-5259 GCA_035285405.1 Snowella sp.
ACTTGACATAGGACTTTTGCTACTCAGAATTATTGCAATGAAATCAATTACAACTACTTTTTCATCGTGATTCCGTCCAATTCCATGTGGAGCATTTTCTTGATTACCCCCTGAACGGTTACCTTTACCTTCAATAACATCAACATAAGTTGATTCTTTCTTTCTATCGACTTTTGAGCGAGATTGTTTTTTTGTTTATCTAACCATTTGACATCTGAATTTCTCAATAAATCAGGTTCTATACCAAATAAGTAATGATGAAAATCTTCAGACTCCACTTTTGCTTTATGGTTTCTAAATCTTTTTATTACTTTTTTCCAATTAACTTCATTGCCTTGAATTAGCTGCCCTATTGCGCCAACTACAATTGGTATTTTTCCCAGTTCCTCACAAGCGAAATACGCTAAAAGAAAGGCTCTGGCAGAAAACCCATTTTCATTACAGCACTTATCGGGATCTCAACGTACAGTTTTTTTCCTACAAGGCTTGCTGAGTAAGGATTTTAGCTTTTTGTCTGTATGGTGTAATTAAGCAAAGTGCTGTAAGTAATTTTGCTTCCTCATAAAGACTTTCAGCATTTTGAAATATTGAAAGCCTAAGTTTGTGAAGCTGTTCAATCTTAAGTTTATTCATCGTCTTATACGGCCAACTAGGGGTTGTACAGAAATTTTCCACATATTACCGCAAATATTCATATTATCGAGAATCTTTCCATATATCACCGCTAAATAGCACGATCATAAGACAATTTTCGTACAATCTCCATAAAAAGCCTGTTATGCAGATTTGTGTACTTTTTTGTGAGCTATTGTCTCTATGATCGCCCTTGAGAACAAAATCAAAATGAGGTCTGCGATCACGTTTTTGACTTGAGAGGTTAAGAGGCGATCCTTCCTGAGAACACAATTAAGATGAGGTCGGCGATCGCGTTTTATTCCTGATCTCTATTTTCTCAACTTTGATATTTGACAAAATATTGAATTCAGAATCAAATGGGGAAATTAAAGGGATTAAATTATGGCGATTGCCGCAAATATTTTATAATCAAATTATAATCAAAATCATTAACAAAAAGCACTCCCATTGAGAGAGTGCATTGCTCGTAGGTTAAGAGTATTTTGGGATGTAAGTTTGTTTTTGGGCGCAAGCCTTACGCCCCTACGAGATTAAACGACACTAAAAACAATCACAAATCCCAGTACTGCTGTAAAAACAATCAGAGCATAGAATTGGGCGCGACCATTTTCCAAATACTTCAAACCTTCACCACTGACTAGGGTAACTAACCCCGTGAGGTTAACGGCTCCGTCAATGACCTTGTAATCAATTTCCATGATCTGCCGTGCTAAACGACGAGAACCCTGGACAAAGAGGCTGTCATAAAGGTCATCAAAATACCATTTGTTCAAGGAAAAACGGTAAAGTGCGGGGTATTTTTCGGCGATCGCGGCGGGATCAATTTTGTGTTGCAGATACATCAAAATGGCAATACTAATGCCGATTAAACCGATACCGATGGAACTGCCTGCCATGATATGGAACTCAGACCAGTCAAATTCCGTAATGGTTTCTACCACTTCCCCGGGGGCATGAATAAAGGCTTCAAATTGATTCGCCCAGGGACGACCAATTAAACCAATTAAAATCGAAGGAACCGCCAGGGCCATTAACGGTAAAGTCATGGCGATCGGAGATTCGTGGGGGGAATGACCGTGACCATGATCATCATGATCATTTTCCGTCGGTACTAACCCGTAAAAATCAAAGACTTTTTTGTGCAGAGCCTTATCGTTACCGCGAAACGCCCCTTCAAAGGTCATAAAGTACATACGGAACATATAAAAAGCGGTTAAGCCTGCGGTTCCAAAACCAATTAACCAAAGAGCAGGATTAGCTTGGAAGGCTAGACCCAAAATTTCATCCTTTGACCAGAAACCCGCAAAAGGGGGAATGCCACAAATCGCTAAGGTTCCGATTAAGAAACAGGCGGAGGTAATGGGCATATATTTCCGCAAACCGCCCATAATTCTCATGTCTTGGGCCAAAACGGGATCGTGGCCAACAACGCCTTCCATGCCATGAATAACAGAACCTGAGCAAAGGAACAACATCGCCTTAAAGTAAGCGTGGGTCATCAGGTGAAATAGGCCCGCAGAGTAGGCTCCAATGCCCATGGCCATCACCATATAGCCCAATTGGGAAATGGTGGAGTAAGCTAAACCCTTTTTAATGTCATTTTGCGTTAAGGCGATCGTTGCTCCTAAAAAGGCAGTAAAACAGCCTGTCCAGGCGATCACATTCATCGCGGCGGGAATGGGTTCAAAGACAGGATACATCCGCGCTACTAAGAACACCCCTGCGGCCACCATCGTTGCAGCGTGAATCAGGGCCGAAATGGGGGTAGGCCCTTCCATCGCATCGGGTAGCCAAACGTGCAAGGGAAATTGAGCGGATTTAGCAACGGGGCCCAGAAAGATTAAAACCGCAATGAAAGCGGCAATGCTTCCACCAATGGTTCCAGAATTAACGGCCTGTTCGAGGCGTTCCCCAGCAATACCGAAGTCAAAACTGTTAGTAGCCCAATATAAACCTAAAATGCCGAGCAGTAGCCCAAAGTCACCGACCCGGTTAGTCACAAACGCTTTTTGACAAGCATCCGCCGCCGCCTTGCGATCGTACCAAAAGCCGATGAGCAGGTAGGAACACATCCCCACCAATTCCCAAAAGATATAAACCTGCACCAGGTTGGGACTAATGACCAGACCGAGCATGGAGGAGGCAAACAAGCTGAGATAGGCATAAAATCTTACATAGCCAGGGTCATGGGCCATATAACCATCGGTGTAGATCATCACCAGAAAGGCTACCGTTGTCACAATCACCAGCATTAACGCGCTGAGGTGATCAATGACAAAACCCATGTTCAGGTGAAAATTGCCCGCACTGGCCCATTCCAGTGATCGCGTGTAGGTTTCATGGCCTTGCAGTTGATCGGCAAGCAGCAGGAAGGATAACACCATCGCGGTTCCCGCCAAAAAGACAATGAGAAAGGCGTTGAGTTGCCGTAACCCATTGGTAACTTGATTAAAAGAAATGAGTCCTAGACCGACGATTACTGCTCCTACTAAGGGCAGGACAGGAATCAGCCAGGCATATTCATAAAGCAGTTCCATACTGGTAATACCTAAACGATTCGCTTCTTATTCTATGGATAAGGCCCTTTATTGTGACATAAGCTGACCTTAAGAAAGTATTTATACTTACGGTCTGAGGGGTAAACGGGCTAAACAGCGATCGCGGTTAATGGATAATTGACAATTGACAATGAATAATTATGGCTCTCCACCATTGTGTGTTATAAGCAACGCTTATGAATTAATGAAATCCTTTTTTAGCAATGCTTACGCAGTTATCTTTTCTAGGCTAGTAATTGCTATAACCCTATTTTCTACACAGTGAAGGGAAGAGCCGAACTGTTTATTTTTGAACGCCCCTAAAATAGTACAAGCATGAATTTTAAAGGTTTTAAACACCTTTCAGAGAGGGAGCTTGAGAGATGTACTATATCGCCAAGGACTTGATAGATTGGTAGGCAGTCTATTTTATGCCTTTGGCATTAAAAAAAGCTCCATACTTTTTATCAACTCCCTCAATGTGGTTTTGTAGCCAATTACTCAAAAAGATCATTATTCCTACCGACAAAGTGACTTTTCCTTGGTCAAAACTCTCTTTAAACTCAGTTACCTTTTTCGTAAACGCTAGATGCTCTCTCTTGTGATTAACAGCATCGGGATACCCCAACTGGTCGAAATATTTCTCTTCTAGCTTAAAATGTGTCTCTGTATAGCGAATTAATCCATCAAGAATCTTGTCGAGTACATTTTTGCCATTTCCCTTTTTCATCGCATCATTGAGTTCATTGATAAGTTTAATGAGTTGTTTATGCTGCTCGTCAATTTCAACAATACCGACACTCAAGCGATCATTCCACTGGATTAATGACATTATCTTTATCCCTACTATTTAGCAAGACAATGGAAAGATTGTAGCACAATCATGACTATTCAACTATCCGTCAATTTATTTCTGCGATCGCAGTTTAATGGGATAAAATAAGCAATAGCAGAATTTAAGAAGACATCATGGCAACCACCGCAGAAGATGTATGGCAAATCCTGGCTGAAGTAACCGCAAAACAGGCTGAGTTAGCCGCAGCCCAAAAAGAAACTGAAAGACGCTTTCAAGAACTAGAACGCTTTCTGCATGAACAATCCCAGGAAACCCGCGAACAGTTTCAAGAAAACCGTAAACAGTTTCAGGAGGATCGTCTGCGTTTTCAAGAACTGGAACGCCGACTTGATGCAGAATCCCAAAAGACCGAGCGTGAAATCCGTGAAGTTAACAAACAAATCAAGGAGGTTAACAAACAAATCGGTAATTTAGGGGGTAAGTGGGGGCGTTTTGTCGAAAATATGGTCGCGCCTGCCTGTGAAACGTTATTTTTAAAGCGAGGGATTCCCGTACATCAAGTCAGTCAACGCGTTAAAAGACGTTTGAATGGACAAACCTTAGAGATTGATGTTTTGGTAGTTAATGAAAATCATGTTTTGGTGGTAGAAGTTAAAAGTAGTTTAGGAGTGGATAATATTAAGGATCTAATGGAAGATTTAGGTCAATTTCGTTTATTTTTTCCAGAGTATGCCCAAAAACAATTACATGGGGCAGTGGCAGGTATTGAGATTGAAGAAGGAGCGGATAAGTATGCCTATCGTCAGGGTTTGTTTGTGTTGGCTCAGGCGGGGGAAGTAGTGACTATTGTGAATAGTCTTGATTTTCAGCCGAAATGTTGGTAATTTGTAAATTTTTGATAGTGGCGATCGCGTTTTACAATGCTATTTTTCTAGTATAATCCTAGTTTAAGAATTAAGTTGGTGAGAGTGACTTAAATGATCAATGTAAGCCATTATCTGCAAAATTTACAAGCGAATCTACAACTAGGCAGTGAGCGTAGTCATTATCCGAGTCTCAAGGCATTGGTTGAAGGAGGGATGATTGGACTCAATGCGGTGATTGAAGAGAAGGGCAATAAAGTGGGGATTCCCGATTTTACAGTCCGCAAAAATGGCAAATTGGTGGTAACCGTTCAGGGGGTAATCAAGAAAATGCTCCACATGGAATTGGACGGAATCACGATGAAAAAGTAGTTGTAATTGATTTCATTGCAATAATTCTGAGTAGCAAAAGTCCTATGTCAAGTTG
>JAYKJI010000009.1:0-14728 GCA_035285405.1 Snowella sp.
ACTTGACATAGGACTTTTGCTACTCAGAATTATTGCAATGAAATCAATTACAACTACTTTTTCATCGTGATTCCGTCCAATTCCATGTGGAGCATTTTCTTGATTACCCCCTGAACGGTTACAAATTCTTTATCTTTCAGATCAAGTCTAGTCACTGAGTATTTATAACTAGTAAATCTTGCCACTAGGCAAAAAAGGATTTGAGTAATTAGCAGAGCTTTGAAAGCTGCCAAGGGTGTTTAGCAGGACGTTTACACGGAAGTAAGTCTCATTAATGGCGGTAAATTCTGCCCGGTTATTATACCTACTCTTTCCCAGAATAGCCCCTTCTTTGGCATTTCCCTGGGTTTTAATGAAAGCTGCTTTTACCGCTAGGGAGCTAATATTTTTGAAGTTTATCTGTAGCATTCGATACAAAGAACCCAGAATTTTCTGAAATTTTGAAATAGACAAATCAAAAGGATGTGATTGATTTTAGCTATAACCCTTAAACCACTTGCTTTTTTGAAGGATGATGGTTGTCTCATTTATAAGCCGGTTAGACTTGATCCCCGATACCTTCTTTGTGGGAGGCTCTCCGTATAATTCATTTTTATTTACTGGTAAGGTAAGTAAATCTCCTGGGCATTGTATCAAATTGTAAAAGGATTATTAAAAGAAACTAAAGAGATTTTTTTGACGGGGATCACTGAAATCCTTACCCAATCTCCCTTATAACCCCAAAGAAGTGATTTGAGGGATAGAGGATAATAATTCGGTATAGGCGAGACATTATTAAGTGACGTATAAAAATTATTTTTTGAGAGATACCGATGAAAACTGCTAATTTTATGACTTCTTCTTGCCGGTACTGCCGCTATTATCAGGCGGAAGGACGACGGGGTGGGCTATGTAATCAACTCAGTGTTCCGGTTCGTGGCGAATGGAAAGCCTGTGCTTTAGCGGCTCGTCCTTTTGCGACCGCTTGGGAAAATCTGGAAGATGTGGTTCGACTTGAACAATCTTTAGCTTTGTCCTATAACAATGATCGGGTTACGGAAGAGACTCCCGAAGTGGCTTCCCTGGAATCTTCCGCGATCGCCGGTCATTAGTTAAATATTTTTTTAAGGAAGCCAAGGATATTGTTGAAAATTGGGGGAACGCTTTTCAAGGAAAGCCTGTTTGCCTTCACTTCCCTCTTCGGTCATGTAATAAAGTAGTGTTGCATTACCTGCCAATTCCTGTAAGCCGGCCTGACCGTCACAATCTGCATTAAAGGCGGCTTTCAGACAGCGAATGGCCAACGGACTTTTACTCAGAATTTCCTGCGCCCACTGGATACCCTCTGCTTCTAGGGACTCAATTGGTACGACCGTGTTAACCAATCCCATTGCCAGGGCCTGTTCTGCACTATATTGGCGACAGAGA
The DNA here is from genome assembly GCA_035285405.1 of Snowella sp. Lineage (GTDB taxonomy): Bacteria > Cyanobacteriota > Cyanobacteriia > Cyanobacteriales > Microcystaceae > Woronichinia. The sequence goes on from JAYKJI010000009.1 coordinate 1,408, forward strand.
TACCAGATTTCTCGTGCTTTTTTCTGGCCGACAATGCGAGCTAGATAGCTAGAGCCAAAACCACCATCAAAACTACCCACCTTCGGCCCTGTTTGGCCAAAAATAGCGTTGTCGGCAGCGATCGTTAGATCACAGACTAAATGCAGAACATGACCTCCCCCAATCGCATAACCCGCCACCAGAGCAATCACCACTTTGGGCAGAGAGCGAATCAGCCGTTGTAAATCCAGGACATTTAAACGAGGGGTTCCCGCTTCATCGATGTAACCCGCTTCTCCCCGCACTGATTGATCACCACCGGAACAAAAAGCATATTTACCATCGGTATGGGGCCCCGCTCCTGTCAACAGGATCACGCCAATTTGAGCATCTTCCCTGGCATCCCAAAAAGCATCGTACATTTCAATGACCGTTTTCGGGCGAAAGGCATTGCGTTTATGGGGACGATTGATCGTAATTTTAGCGATACCTTCCCATTTGTGATAGAAAATATCTTCGTAAACTTTAGCGACTTGCCAATCAGGTTGCATGGAAATTAATTGAGCGTTAGCGGGTTAGTGAAGGCTTGAGAAAAGATAAAACTAATGACTGGCTTCCCAGTTAGCCCAATCTTGAGGCACTAAAAAGCGTTCGGTTAACTCTGCCTCTGGGGAATTGGCCGCTGGTTGATAAGCATATTCCCAACGAACCAAGGGTGGTAAAGACATCAAGATAGATTCAGTGCGGCCATTGGTTTGCAGACCAAAAATCGTGCCTCGATCATAGACTAGGTTAAATTCCACATAACGACCCCGACGATAGAGTTGAAATTGTCGTTGGCGATCGCCGTATTCTGTATCCCGTCGTTTCTCTACAATAGGACTATAGGCCGGTAAAAAAGCCTGGGCGCAGTTTTGGGCAAACTGAAACAGACTTTCCCAATCTAGGGGCTGAATCGGGGCCAGTTGATTGCTATACTGTGCGGCGGCCTTATCGGCATGGGGGCCACGATAAAGGGGCGAGCGACCATCCTGGTAATCAAAGAAAATACCCCCAATCCCCCGCATTTCCTGACGATGATTCAGATAAAAATATTCATCACACCAGGGTTTAAAAACTGGATAAAATTCTGGATTAGTCTGATCGCAGGCGGCTTTCAAGGTGCGATGGAAATGGGCTGCGTCTTCAGCAAAAGGATAGTAGGGGGTGAGATCAATCCCGCCACCAAACCACCACACTGGCCCCGCTTCAAAATAGCGATAATTCAAATGTACGGTTGGCACATAGGGATTGTGGGGATGCAATACCATTGAGGTTCCTGTGGCATAAAAACCATGCCCTGCCGCCTCAGGACGCTGTTTTAAAATAGATGGTGGTAGTTCTTTACCCCAAACTTCTGAAAAGTTAACGCCGCCTTGTTCTAGAAAACCACCATTCTGCAACACCCGCGATCGCCCGCCGCCCCCTTCCTCTCTTTGCCAACTATCTTCCCGAAAGTGTCCTTTGCCATCTAATTGTTCTAAGCCTTGACAAATTTCATCCTGAATAGATTGCATGAACTGGCTGACTCTGGTTTTCGCATCAGCCGGCGGTAAAGAGGGTTGAACAGCAGTTTGGGGATCACTAACGGCAGAAACGGTCATAGTATTTAAAAACTAAAAAACGGGTCATTGAATAGCAAAGAAGGAGATACAACCCCAATGTCTCCCCACAGAATCGGCAAGAAAAATGGGATTAGCACTTTTATTACTCTACGGCTTGGGGAACCTTCCGTCTAGTAAACTTTTGCCAATCAAGGCACTCACGACGCTAAGACTAAGCTCTTTTTATTAAGAGACTCTGAAGATTCAATGAGGAGAACAGTTTGATTGCCTTACAATATCAGATGTATAGATTCCGCATAACATTCCTATTGTCTTAAGGAGGATTCAAGCAATGGAAATTACTCGTCACGGACAAGAGTTAACCCCAGAAGAGGAAACAGAATTAGCCAGACTTCGTACTTTAATTGAAAAAGCGATCGCCGACAACGTAATTTCCAAGACTGAAGAACAGAGTCTTCGCGCTGCCGCTTTAGCGGGGCATCCTAGTCCTGAACTGCTTTACCAGGAATTACAACTCTATCGCCGTTTAGTCACGGAAAAAGTCAATCAAGGTTTGTTAGTTGCGGAAAAATTCGATCAACTTTAAATCACTAATTTCAGATATTCAGAGCATCCCATTGTCAAATGGTGACAAAAAACCCAGGGATTCTAGTAACGAAACAAATTTCCTGGGTTTGTTGGGGATTTTACTAAATTATTTCTTACTGGGTTCTGTCAGAATAATATGACGTTGGTTGGGAAAAAGACGGGGAGTTTGTTCCTCCATAATTTTGCGAGATTCTTGAGGATCAAAGCTACGATTAAAATCTATCCGCAATTCTGCCACTCTTTGTTCCGTTTCCCGTACTTGCATCTGCACTTCTTCTAATTTCGCCTGTTGGACTTGCTGGTAGGGTAATAAACGAGCTAAAGCCGCGATCGCGCCCATCAATAAAATACCGTTAAGACCCATCTTAAAGACAATTTCCGCTACGACCCAACGATGTTCCGGTGAGAGAGCAGTTTGAGGACGACTACGACGACGGGCAGCCGTTGAACGACGTGATGGTGCAGTCTGGAGAGAGCGAGCAGTCATAGATAGAAGACAAAAATGAAGATCTTAAGAAGCCCTAAAAGGGCGCAGATCATACGCCCTAGAACTTCAGCTATCCAGAGTCAGACGGAGTTCTATTTGTAAAGTTCCGTTGACAACCGAAACGCTAGAATACCCGGTAACAAAGCGATCACTAATGCTACCAGAACCTGAGTATCAGATAATGCCATGATAACTTGACTCCTAAATAGAAACGATTTAACAGCTTTCTTCCTAACTTTGCAACACGAGCGACCATTTAGGAAATATCTTGTTACAAGTCTTCAACTTTCTTCATTCTCCCCATCTCCCCCATCTCCCCCGTCTCCCCATCTCCCCTGTCTTCTCAGATGACCCCTCTCCCTTTAGACTAGATGACATCCCCGTTTAAGCAACTATTGTGAAACGCATCTCTATTCTTGGCTCAACTGGCTCCATTGGTACACAAACCCTTGATATTGTTTCCCAATATCCTGAGCAATTTCAGGTGGTAGGTCTAGCGGCGGGGAGCAATATTACGTTACTCGCAGAGCAAATTCGTCAATTTCATCCAGAAATCGTCGCAATTCGTGACCAAAACTTGTTAGATCCTCTCAAAGGAGCCTTAACTGGATTAGAGCAAATTCCCATTTTTGTAACGGGAGAAGCGGGAATCGTAGAAGTGGCTCGCTATGGAGATGCTCAAACCGTGGTGACAGGCATGGTCGGTTGTGCCGGATTATTACCCACGATCGCTGCTATTGAAGCCGGAAAAGATATTGCCTTAGCAAATAAAGAAACCTTAATTGCAGGTGGGCCAGTGGTTTTGCCCTTAGTGGAAAAACAGGGCGTGAAATTATTACCGGCTGACTCAGAACATTCTGCGATTTTCCAATGTTTACAGGGAGTGCCTACGGGGGGCTTGCGACGCATTATTTTAACCGCTTCGGGGGGAGCCTTTCGGGATTGGTCAGTAGAACAGTTACCCTATGTAACGGTACAGGATGCCCTTAAACATCCTAACTGGTCGATGGGTCGTAAAATTACTGTTGATTCAGCTACCTTGATGAATAAGGGACTGGAAGTCATTGAAGCCCATTTTCTCTTTGGTCTGGACTACGATGCCATTGATATTGTCATTCATCCCCAAAGTATTATTCATTCCCTCATTGAAGTCCAAGATACCTCGGTGTTGGCACAGTTGGGTTGGCCGGATATGCGTTTACCCTTGCTTTACGCGCTGTCCTGGCCCGATCGCCTCTATACCGATTGGGAAACCCTGGACTTAGTGAAAGCCGGTAGTTTAACCTTTCGAGAACCTGATCACCAAAAATATCCTTGTATGCAGTTAGCCTATAGTGCTGGTCGGGCGGGTGGGGCCATGCCGGCGGTGTTAAATGCGGCCAATGAACAGGCAGTCGCTCTCTTTTTAGAGGAAAAAATTGCTTTTCTAGATATTCCCCGTTTAATCGAGATGGCCTGCGATCGCTTTGCAACTCAAAATACTAGTACTCCTAGTTTATCGGATATTTTGGCGGCGGATCAATGGGCTAGGGAAAATGTGCTTACGGCGAGTCAAACTTTAAATAATGGCGATCGTCTCATTTCCATGGTTTAAAACTGGATAGCTAAATTTGCTAGATTAAACTAAGTCTTAGTGATTTTAGCAGTGATGAGCAATGGAAATCGTTTTAGTCATTGGCGCGATTTTAGTGGCCTGGTTAGTTTTTACTTGGCTTGTTAAGGTTATTAAGGTTAGTCTCAAGACCGCTTTTCTAATTGCAGCGATCGTGTTAATTTTACAATTTGTCTTTGGTATTAGTCCCCAAAAATTGTGGGAAGAAATCTTACATTTACCGCAATTGATTTCTAGTTGGGGTAAACGGTAATGGATTCATCAACAAAAAAGGGTCTGAAACCCCGTCCTTCTAGGACAGCTTTAATATGGGGTTGACGCTTTCAGTAAAGACTCGCTAGAATGTGAAACATGGAAAAAGCTTTTCGTTACCGATTTTACCCAACCCCAGAGCAAGAGTCGCTGTTGCGGCGCACCTTGGGTTGCGTAAGACTTGTCTATAATAAAGCTCTCCATGAAAGAACTCAGGCTTGGTATGAGAGGCAAGAAAGAGTCGGGTATGCCGAAACCTCTAGCTTGCTTACCAACTGGAAAAAAGAAGAAGACCTTGATTTTCTGAATGAGGTTAGTTGTGTTCCTTTGCAACAAGGACTTAGACATCTTCAATCTGCCTTTACCAATTTCTTCGCAGGAAGGACAGGATATCCCACTTTCAAGAAGAAGAGGAATGGCGGCAGTGCTGAGTTCACTAAATCAGCCTTTAAGTTTAGGGACAAAGAGATTTATCTTGCCAAATGCTCTGAACCTCTAGCGATTAGATGGTCTAGGAGGCTCCCAAAGGAATGTGAGCCTAGTACCGTTACAGTGTGCCTTCACCCTTCAGGACGCTGGCATATCTCTATTAAATTTGATGACCCAACAACAAAGCCTCTCCCCGTTAACGAAAATGTGATAGGGATAGACTTGGGAATAACAAGCCTGATCGCAGATAGCAACGGGGAGAAGATCACTAATCCCAAGCATTTTAAAAAGCATCAAAAACGCTTAAAGAAAGCTCAGAAGAACCTTGCTCGTAAGCAAAAAGGTTCTAGGAATAGAGAAAAGGCGAGGGTTAAGGTAGCAAAAATCCACCTTGGAATCTCCGATGCTCGAAAAGATTTCTTGCATAAATTAACGACTCGTTTGGTAAGCGAAAATCAAGTGATTGCCGTTGAGTCGTTAGCGGTTAAGAATATGGTTAAAAACCCCAAACTCGCTCTTGCTATTTCAGATAGCGGATGGAGTGAGTTGATTCGACAATTGGACTACAAGTGTCGTTGGTATGGAAGGAAATTGATCGAGATTGATCGATGGTTTCCGAGTTCCAAGAGATGCAATTCTTGTGGGCATATTGTTGAAAAAATACCTCTTAGTATGCGTGAATGGGAATGTCCCAAATGTGGAACAAAGCATGAGCGTGACACAAATGCTAGTAAAAATATTTTGGCCGCAGGACTTGCGGTTTCAGTCTGCGGAGCGACCGTAAGACCAGAACAGAGCAAATCTGTTAAGGCGGGTGCTAAGAAACAGAAACCTAAATCGTGAGGTTTAGGAATCTTCGCCGTTCTACGGCGGAGAGGATGTCAAAATAGACGAGGAGGACGATGGCCAAAGGAGCGTTTTTTAGGGAACGGCTGTCTTCTCAATCCCCCTTTGCTGGTTAACTTTTTCAGCACTGACTTTTTAGAAACTTTATTTTCACTAGTCAGGGATTCAGGCTCCTTGACCACTAACCCCGAAATGCCGCCACAAATTAGGGGAAAGGTGGGATTTGTCGTTACATTGAGCAAACAATCCAGCATGAATAAACTTAAACAAACCGCGAGGGCAGCAGAGGGCGCAACCTTGGGATGGAACCAGGTTCTAGGGGGATAACGGAATTGAGCAAAGACAACAACCGGAAGTAAAAGGCTAGTGGTAATACTCACTAAACCGAATACTCCGTTAATGCCAAAAACAATAATCCATAAACTATCCGTGACTGAAACATCAACCAATTCCCCTCGCCAGTTATATTCATAGATACGATTTCTACCCCAACCGCCCCAACCAAACAGCATTCTCTCCTGGGCTTTAACTCTTAGAACTTCCTCATTCTTCAAACGGTATCCCAAAGAGTAGGCACGTTCAGGACTATAGGTTTTGCTAATCCAATCGACGAGCCCTTCTCCATCAAAGTTTCCAGTTACTCCCAAGTAAAGATAATAAACAATGATAAACATTAATAAAAAAAGAGGAATATTAGACTTAAAAAACTTAGCAACAAATAAGATAATCAAACCATAAATTAAATAGCCATAACTGCCAGATGATTTCATTAAAATAAACGTTAAAACAAGGATAATTGACCAGGTTTGGATCGACTGTCCCCAAATTTCCTTAACTGTTTTAGACTGCCATAACCAAATGGCAATTAAGGTGACGGTAAACATGAACATGGCAACCAATAAACCATGTTCCATGAAAACGCTTGGTCGCCAGGTGCTGCCCCGTGAGGCTTGACTGTTTCCAGAAGGATGGGCGTAATAACCATAAATGATTAGGTGAAAAACCGGACTCATTTTGATTTCGTAAAGACAAAGAGGCGTATAAATAATTCCTCCTTTCAATATGGTTAAGGCTAATTCCTTGAGTCCGTCTAAATTTCCAAGGTAGAGTCTTCCGAGTAGATAGGGTAATCCCCACACCGCAGTTTGTTCTAAAGCACCATTAAAGCCGTCATAGGCTCCTAAATCATTGGTCAGCGAAGAGAACATTGGGCAGATACACCAACAAATCATTGGCAGATCAATCCATTGCCATTTAAAGTCATTGAAACGTTGAGGATCGTAAATTAATGTCGCAATTAAAATGCCATAACAAGTGGCAACCATTCCTTCATAATCTGGAATCAGTGGTAGCTTAAATCCGGCTCTTTGAGGTAAAAATAAGAGGCCGCCAATAAAACTCAGAATGATGGCTTTTTGGGAAGGATAACGAGAAAATAAGTAGAAAATGACGGGAAGCCATAGCAGCATCACCAGTTGGGCTTGAGGACTCATGTCTTAGCTAGAGCTAGGCTCTGCGATCGCGGATAAAGGCATTGACTGTCTAATACGGTGATGATCGAAGTTGCTCCCAGATGTCTCAATTTTGCTCAAAATTTTACCAAAACACCAGGGGATTTTTGTCGGGGTAAAATATCTAAAGAATCTAAGGTTGCACAATATTTTAGATCTTCGTCACAGTTGAGTCTGAGTAACCGCTGTCCATGACTAGCCTGCTGAAAGAGGTCTAATAATTGATCTTGCCATTGTTGATAAAGGGCGATCGCGGCAATAACTTCATCATTGCCAATGGTAAAATCCTGAGCTTTGGATAATAAATCGGCGATCGCGCCAGCACAGACCGTATCTTCGAGGGAATAACCACCTTCCCAACCCGATCCTAGCAGCCAAATCGTTTCAAACTTTTTCTCTAAAAGGTAGTTCACCGCCGCTTGACGATTAATCATGGCTGCCGTAATCACGGAAGAACAATTTTGAACGCGCTGTAAGGCCCTAGTGCCATTGGTCGTCGTTAAAAAAAGACGCTTATCCGCCATTAATGCCGGTGTACAGTCGAGGGGAGAATTGCCTAAATCGCAGCCTTCTACCTTGGCTCCCCCCCTTTCTCCAGCCCGTAGTCGTTTGTCTGAAGGCCATTGTTCACTGACAGCCATTAGCTCCGATAAAGCACTAAAGGTCTGAACTGCTTCAGCTCCCACGCTCAAAGCCGTGGCAATCGTGCTAGTCGCTCGCAAAACATCAATAACAACGGCACAATCCGGTAAGCTTTCAGGTGGAGTCAGTTCCGGGGTGTGATAGACAAAGATTTTCACTATGTTGGGAAAAAGTAAGGTTACAAAATAAAACTACTCTATCTTATTGATCAAGGGTTGCCCACAAAATAGTTCCAATAAACCGTCAGGAGGCATTATTTCTAGGCGTTGGTTATAGAGATCCACGATAGGAACAATGGACTGAACAAAGGGAATCAAGGCCGTTTGGGGGGACGGAGCTACGCTATTTTCCTCAGGACTAGCTGGCTTTTGAGGGAAGTATTGTTCTTCTAACTGAATCACTAATAAATCATTGCCCGCGAAATAAACATCCTTCACCACACCGATTAATTCGCCAGTGAGATGATGATAGGCTTTTAGATTGATCAGATCCGCCACATGATATTCATTTTCATCTAGGGGGAGGCGATCACTGGCGGTAATTAGCAGGGTATAGTCTCTTAAGGCTTCAGCTTGATTACGATCCGTTACTTCGGCCAATCTAATCACAAACAGATTCTTGCCTGGTACAGCTCGTCCCGACTTGAGGGTAAAGGCTTGGGGGGCTTCATGGTGGGGCGATCGCAGCCAAAGGTTGCCCTTACGAGTAAAACGCTCAGGAAAATCCGAACTAGATAAAACTCTCAATTCTCCCTGAATCCCTTGGGCGGCAACAATTGTGCCAATCTCTAGCCACTTTTCTTGCTCCGGTTGATTGCTCATTGGCCCTTCTTATTCGTCACTGACAGTTTTTCATCTTAACGTTTAGTTTGTTAAAATTTTGTCAAAACCCTATAATTATGACCCTTTGGCAAGCTGACTTTTATAAACACGCTGTTGCTCATCGTAATGGAGAAGAAATTCTTTGGGAATTAATACTTTGCGATGTTCAGGGGAATGTTCTCTGTGAAAAATCCTGTCCCCAATCCCAAGTCAGTAGTGCTTGGTTAATCGTTCAGCTAGAGTCATTACTGACCGAAGGAAAACCCACTGCTATTCAGGTCTTTCGACCTCAATCCTTAAGCCTATTTAGACTAGCAGGGGAGCAACTTGGATTGGAGATTGTGGCCACGCGCCAGACAACAGTGCTAAAAGCTTTACTGCAAAAACGTTATGGAAACCAAGCCTTAGCCTTAGATATTCCACCGCCCCAACCCCTGCCAGAAAATCTCTGGGGAGAACAATGGTGTTTTGCCACCCTATCAGTAGAATCTTTGCTCACCTCATTTGGTGATGCCCCTATTCCCTATCGTTCCATGCCAGAAGCTTATTTGTCCCTGTGTCGACAATTAGCAACGGAGCTTCCCATTCCAGGTAGTATCATCTATGCAGGACGGCAAGCTCGTTATTTATGTCAATGGTTAGCGGATATTAGTCCTGTCAGTTTAAATTATCAAGCTACAGAAATAGGGCAATCCGGTGGCTTAGTTTTAGAAGCTGGATTAATGGATCGTTGGATCTTAGCGACTTTTGCTGATCCTGAAGTGGCTCAAGGAGCAACTCTCTTTGAACAACGCAAAGCATTTGTCCATCATTTACATTTTTTACTGATTCAGCCGGATAATTCTGGAGCTACCTATACGGGGTTTTGGCTATTACAAACCGAATCATCGAATAATTGAGGTTTGCCCTTACAATATGGGTAGCGGCGTAAGGAGAAACACTTTTCGTTATTCTGGGTTTGCATCGGTTTTATAAACGGAATTTTTGGAGCTTTTGATGAGTCACGACCTAGAACAACTATTAACCCTCGCCCGTCAAGCCGGAGCCGAAGCTGCCGAAGTTTATTATTCGCGATCGCTGTCCCATCCTGTTTTTTTTGAAGCCAATCGTCTCAAGCAACTAGAAAGCTCTGAATCTGACGGTACGGCCCTGCGCTTGTGGCGAGAAGGTTGCCCTGGTTTAGCCGTGGCCTATGGCCCTGCCGATCCCCAGGCCCTAGTTGATAAAGCGATCACCCTTTCCCATTTAAATCCCCCAGAAACACCAGAATTAAACGAAGCTCACACAGCCATTTATCCCACTGTCGGGGAAAGTCTAGAAGTGCAAACCTTGATCGATATGGGCAAAACCGCGATCGCCCAAATCCGTGACCAATACCCTGAAGTTCTCTGTAGTGGAGAATTAGAGTGTGAAGAAGATACTACGTTATTGATGAACTCGAAAGGCTTACATTGCCAGTACAGTGATATCGCCATTAGCTACTATTTTGGTGTGGAATGGATTCGCGGCGAGGACTTTTTAGCCGTTTACGATGGAGAGTATAGTCGGGGAAAACTTCAGCCCGATCAGATTGTGCAGCAATTATTACAACGATTAGCCTGGGCCAAAACCAACGCGACGGCGACCACCGGAAAAGTCCCAGTTCTCTTTACGCCTAATGCAGCGACCTTGCTCTGGGGAACTGTAGTCTCGGCTTTGAGTGGTAAACGGGTACAGGAAAAGTCCTCACCCTGGAGCGATAAAATTGGTCAAAACGTCCTAGCGGATTGTCTCACCCTTTACCAAGATCCCACCTTGTCTCCCTACGATTGTCCCTTTGATGATGAAGGTACTGCAACCCAAGTTCTACCCTTGATTACCCAGGGTCGTATTGAACAGTTTTACAGCGATCGCACGACCGCAAGATTATTAGGGGGGCAAAGTACAGGTAACGGTTTTCGTCCAGGACTGGGCAACTATCCAACACCGAGTTTAGTGAATCTGATTGTTGAACCAGGAGAAGGTTCACTCATGGATTTAATTGGACAAATTGACAATGGTTTATTAATTGATCAAAGTTTGGGCGGAGGGCCAGATATTTCTGGCGATTTTTCTATTAACGTTGATTTGGGTTATCGCATCGAAAAAGGACAAATTGTTGGCCGGGTTAAAGATACGATGATTGCCGGCAATGTTTATAGTTTGCTAAAGCAGATCTTAGCCCTAGGAAGCGATCGCCAATGGAATGGTTCTTGCTATACGCCATCCCTGCTGATTGAGGATCTTTCCGTTGTCGGGGGGAATTTCTAATCTAACCAGGCTAAACAACGGGTAGGGCGATCACTTCTCCCAATTGAGGATTAATAACCTTAGATTGGAGATTGGCTCGACTTAACAAATTTTCAAAAGTGGCGATCGATCCCTCTTCCCGAAATAGATAACCAATTAGACCTTGATAACGAATATCAACCGCCGCCGCCGTCGGAATAATCACCTCTGGTTGTAGCCATTGACAGAGTTCTACCGTCGTTTTTTGACCATTGAGAACGGGAATTAAATGTAATAGACTCGCTCCCACCACTGGTGTTAAAATGACATCTATTTTACCAATACTTTTCAGTTCAGGGGAATGGAAACCATGGGGTTCATAATAAAGACGATAACCCGTCGTTAGATCCGTTAATAAATAAGCATTTTCTACCAATTGAGGGCCGACTAAAGAGCCGGAAAACGCACGAATTTCTACCTGATTATTTAAAGTAAAAGTTTGGCCAGGAAGCAAAGCTGTAACTTGTTGAAATCCCAATTTTTTCACTACTTTCGCACCATTAGCCGAAGCCACAACGGGTAATTGTGGATCTAAATGTTGTAGCGTGGGGGGATGGGCATGATCCTCTAGTCCCTGGGAGAGTAACAATAATGATAAGTCCATTGGGATGGGAAATTGACGATTTTTTTCCCCTTTAAATAACCAAGTTGCGTTGCCAAAAACCAAGGGGCCAACCAACCAAGGATCAAGAAGAATTCTTTGATCTCCAACTTCAATTAGCCAGGAATTACTGTCAAACCAGGTTAAACGCATAAGTTTTAGCAGATAGCCAAATCTGATTTTTTTCCTATTGTAACGAATTGTCAAGAATTGTAAACTCAGGCAGCGACTGTTGTCAGACGGGGAACCCAACCCAAACAGGGGAAAACTGTCCAGGGATAATTCTTTTGAGGAAGAGGCGGTTGTAGATCGAGACGATAACCTAGGAAGGGAAAGCAGGGTGAAAAAATCCAATCCATTTGTATGTTGGCAGTTTGGGATTGAGGTGTCGGTACAAACGACCAGGCTTCAGCCCGGAAGGGTTCACTGACCAGTTTCATTCCCCAATGGGTGACTTGAGCGCAGGAACGATGGGGACAGGCAACGAGGGATACACTATTGCTGACAAAATTATCGTTAGAGGCAATAATCAATTGCTCTTTTCCGGCTTCAAAAATAGCGAAGTCCTGCATCTGCCATTGCAATAAAATACTTCTGCCATCAGTGCCAATATAGCTGGCCTGTAGGTGCGTAGCTTGGTTGAGGTTATGGGTTTGGGGATCAATCTTACCCTTGACTTGACCGACCAAACGACTGCCATCCTGAAACTGGTATTGCCAATCAAAACTATTGGGTGTCTCTGGGGTGCTGGATACCCCAATCCAACTCATGGTCACACGCAGGGGGTCAACAGTAATACGAGTACAGTACTCAGCCATGACAGTTTTTCCTCGCTAAATTAAATCTAGAAAATGCGATCGCTGCTCTACTACTAGATTACTATTAAATTAACCTAATCAGCCACCCCATTTGGCCTCATTGGAATTCAATCCAGTAATAAGCTGTTACGAATTTAAATTGCATAATGATTTTGCTAGAAGTCTTGTAACAAGGGGCTTAAGCTCCTTGCCTATATGCGTTTCAGATAGTGAACAGCTTATCAAGTAAACTTTGAGGATAAAAAATAGTGACTGACTCATCCATCGGATCAATTAACCAAACTAACTGAGTTCGCTGTTTAAGTGCAAACAAGATCTTTTTAATTACGTCGTGTTTTTCGTGAGGAGTTGCTTGCTGTTTCTGAATCGTGATCCCAAGCTTTTTAAAATTGGGTGAGATTGGTGGGTTATATAGGGTTTCGGATAGAAGATTAAAGTTTTTATTGTAAGGGGCAGTTTGCGAGGGTGGGAAACGGTTTTCCAGATAAGCAAGTGGGGTTTTCCCTGTTTTGGCGATCTTGATGCTATGTCTAGATTTATCAAGTATGCTAAAATAAAGAAGTAATGATGTTTGACTCTATTAGGGCATGATTTGTTATGGCGACGGTGACAGATAATGATCTTCAGGAATTAAAGGACTTGATTACTGCTCAATCGAGTCAGATTTCAACGATTCAAAGTCAATTTACGACTATGCAATCTCAGTTTGCAGATTTTCAGACCCAGATTACAGATTTAAAAATTAGCGTTGGTAAAGTTGAGTCAACGTTACAAGCTCAACAATTATATCTTCAAAAAATGCCTGATTTAGTAGAAAAAGTTGG
>JAYKJI010000010.1:0-9110 GCA_035285405.1 Snowella sp.
CATTTAGACTCGTTTCCACAGGTTCAGAACACTACCTTCTAACGCTTGCCAATCCTCTTGACTCCATCTCGCCTTTCTCCCTCGTCCCTGAGCTTCCCATAACCCATATAATCCTCCTTCTTGCCAATGATGAATCGCTTCTCTTACCGTTTGTTGTGCCCAATCCATATGCTCGGCTATCTGGGCAACGCTTAACCCCGACGCATTGAGCCTTAAGGCAGTAGCTCTTTGTTTGACTCTTTGAGGGACGACCTTGGCATAGCTTAGTTCTCGGAGTGTTATTTCTTCTTCCTTGGTTAAACTAATTTTGAGGGGAGCAGGCATTTACTTTCTCTACTTTTTTAGTCTCTTTCCATTTTACGCTTTATTTGGTTGACCTACTTATCGCTGATTTTGTTCACCTTTTTTCAACGTTCAACACTTCTGGCCTAAAGACTCATAGATTTTAGCACTGCGATCGCTAAATTCCACCTCAAAAGCATCACTATTTGCCAAAATTTCGACAACCGTACCAATCAAATACCTCCTATAACAGGTAACAGGTTGTTAATTGGCCTAAGCTGGCCGCCTTGGGCTGCTCTCTTTGACTGATTTTCGGGTTAAACTGGGAAAAATGCTTAGATCGATACCTGCCACCTAAAACGATGGTTAAAATTATCAGCCGTAAATCCCTTGGTATTCAACCTGTCTATGATATTGGCGTGGTTCAGGATCATAATTTTTTGTTAGACAATGGTTTAGTAGCTGCCAATTGTTTTAATAAATCTCACTCCACTGCCTACGCCTACGTGACCTATCAGACAGCCTATCTTAAGGCCAACTATCCCGTTGAATATATGACGGCTCTGTTAACAGCCAGTAGTGATAGTCAGGAAAAAATTGAAAAATATCGGGAAAATTGCCAAAAACTGGGCATCACCGTTGAACCACCAGATATTAACCGTTCCCAAAAACATTTTACTCCCCATGGTCAGAGTATTCTCTTTGGCTTTTCGGCGGTTCGGAATTTGGGAGAAGGGGCGATCGATAATATTTTGCGGGCGAGGGAAGCGACAGGTGGAAAATTTACTTCCTTGGCAGATTTTTGTTCCCAGGTAGATCTGCGAGTGGTCAATCGTCGGGCTTTAGAAACCTTGATTCTCTGTGGCGCGTTTGACGGTATTCAAAGCAATCGGAATCAGCTATTACAGGATGTGGATCTGGTTATTGCCTGGTCTCAGAAGCGGGCCAAAGAAAAAGAAAGTGGCCAGACTAACTTATTTGATTTAGTCGGATCAGCCTTAGCAGAGACTTCCAAACAGAAAACCTTTGAACAAATTCCTAGCGCACCCCCAGTTGCCGATTTTTCGCTTCAGGAAAAGCTACGATTAGAAAAAGAACATTTAGGTTTTTATGTGTCTGAACATCCATTAAAATCCGTACAACAGGCAGCTAAGTTTTTATCTCCGATTAATTTAAGTGATCTCGATGCCTATAAGATTCGTCAAAAGGTGAGTGCTGTTACTATTTTAATTGCAGTTAAGAAAATTGTCACCAAAACAGGAAAAACCATGGCCTTTCTAACCTTGGAAGATGTTTCGGGTCAGGCGGAAGCGGTGGTTTTTGCCGATGAATATGAACGGTTGCAAGAGATATTACTCGAACAAAGTCAGGTCATGCTTTGGGGCAAAATTGATAAACGAGACGATCGCGTTCAATTAATTGTGGAAGATTTAGAATTAATTGAAAAAGTGCAGATGGTGATGGTGAATCTCAGTCCTCAACAGGCGTTGAATCCGGCTACCCAAGTTCAACTTAAGGGCATTCTCCAGGAGCAATCCGGCGATCGCAGTAAAGCAAAGGTTCCAGTGGTGGCGATCGTGGGACAGGGCAATAAACGGCAATTTGTTCGTCTAGGTAATGACTATTGGGTACAAAATGGAGAGCACACCGTTTCCTATCTAGATAGAGCCGGATTTAATGCCTATACTCAAGGATTAGTTTCCCAGAGTTAAAGCTCTAAAACGGAACGATAGACTTGCAGGGTTGCTTGGGCGGTTTTTGTCCAGGAAAATTGTCTGGCCCGTGCTTGCCCTTTATCAATTAATTGGGCGCGAAGAGTGCGATCGCTGATTACTTGAAAAATGGTTTCCGCCAGTTCCAGACAATCATTGGCATTAATCAGTCGGGCCGCATCACCTGTCACTTCAGGCAAAGAAGAACTATTAGAAGTAATAACAGGTGTTCCTAACGTCATAGCTTCTAAGATTGGTAGCCCAAAACCTTCATAAAAAGAGGGATAAACAAAAACTTCAGCATGGGAATAAAAGAGAGCAACCTGCTCATTGCTCAAATAACTGAGGTGATGAATTTCGGCAGCATAGGCAGAATTTTGAATCGCGGCTAAAATACTCTCATATTTCCAACCCAGTTGGCCAATTAAAACCAGTTGATGTTCAATTTTATGAGTTGATTTAAGATAGTTAAACGCTTTGATTAAACTAATAACATTTTTGCGTGGCTCTAGAGTACCGACAAACAAAAGATAGGGCCGTTTAAAATCATAATCACTTTGGCTTTTTAAGATCCGAATTTGCTCAGGTGCGAGATCATTAATCTGATAACGACTGGCTTGGGGGGTGACATAAATTCGCTCCGGTTGGATTTTAAAATATTCAATTAAATCCTGTTTGGTATTTTCCGCAAAGGTGATCACCGCATCTGTCCATTTTAAACTGCGCTGAAGGCGATTGCGGTAGGTAGTGACAATTTTAGAAACGTATTGGGGATATTTAATAAAGGTCAGATCATGAATGGTCAGAATATTGCGACTATGACGACAGGGAAACACAAAATGATCCGTTCCTTGGACAATATCAGGCCGTTCCAGTCTTCTCTCTAGTCCTGCCAATCGTAAGTTAGGAATTCGCATCAACAAATCGGCGATCGTGACGGGAAGGGGTAAACAATAGGGTTGGGAAACATTGACTAACAGAGGAGAAGGCGATAAATTCCCCTGAAGCCAAGCTCTCAGGGCCGGTTGAAAATATATCCTTAATTGAAAGTCTTCTAGACGTTGTAAGTCGTGTAACGCCTGAATCAAACTCAGGGTATAAAAGCCCACACCACTTAATTTTCCTCTCACTGCCGTCGCATCCACACAGACCTTTAGCAAGCTTAACTACTCTCTACCTAATTTCTTGAAAAAAGCAATTATGCCTCTACCATTTATTTTCCATCCGAGAGAAGGCGATCGCAACCATCAAAAACTCGAACCACCGTTCATTTCCTAAAACATCTCTGGACAAAATACAAGCCAAAAATCATACTGGCAAGGGGTTTAACCCCCTTGTTACAAAACTATAAACTCAAAATACGATGAATTTCATTGCGAATTTCCTGACTTCTTTTGGCCTTCAAATCAGCAGAAACGGCACCAGATGGTTTAAAGATAATGCCATCAACGCCTAAACCTTTAATTTGAGCAACTTTAGCAGAAGCAGGATCTTCCGCCGTAACCACCAAAACTTTGGCTTGACTTTTAGAGCGAACGAGTTTCATAAATTCAATGCCATTCATCTTAGGCATTTCTAAATCTAGTAAAATTAAATCGGGTTGAACCACACTCACCTTTGCCAAAGCTTCAATGCCATCAGAAGCATATTCAGCCACTTGTAATAGTGGATCTTCACTGACAATGCCCCCCATCACGAGTGTCATGATCGGAGAATCGTCAACGACTAGGATTTTCTTTTTTGGAATTACCATAAACGGCCTCTACAGTCAGCACGAAAGAACATCTTAACCTTGACATTGCCTATTTTGTTTATCTCACTTTCTGCTTACAAATCTCCTCCCTATCAGAGAATTTAGAGAGCTTGACAAGCAGAATTGCTGGAGCGTTTCTAGACTGGCAATGTCTTGATTGATCCCTAAAAAGCCAAAATTAACGGCGTACCAAACCTTCTGCGGCTTCTCGGAAAGGTTCCACTTCCTCACTGAAATCAATGGGCAATACAGCAACCACATTCTCATGGGGACGGGGAATAATCACCCAAGTTTCTACTACCGCGCCTTCCGTTTTCCCGACCGCTTCAATCCCGGCTGCCATTGCGGTTTTTACTTCCTGCACATCTCCCCGAATATTGAGGGTAAAACGAGCACTACCAGCCCGAATATAGCCCACAATGGTAATTCTTCCTGCTTTAACCATCGCATCAGCCGCAGCTAAGATACCTGGAAAACCTTTCGTTTCAATTGAACCGACAGCAGATTGGGCCGACATAATAACAAGACTCCTTAAAAAACTAAATCCACGATTAACGCCACACCAGATAGAGCGTTCCCTGGGAAAAAGATTGATCCCAGTCACTCACTATACGGTACTGGGGGGACAGACTGCTATGGTTGCTTAGGTTCGGAAACGAGCGACCTTATCCGTAAATTCAACAGGTAGAACCGCTAGGACATTTTCGGGGGGATTGGGTACAATATAGTAACTAATTACCTCGCCACCTGGAGTACTGGCAGCAGCTTGTAAACCTTGATCAACAGCCATTTTGACCTCTGAGATGGGGCCACGAATCGCGACTAAAAACTCTCCCCGTTCTGCCAAATCATAATAAACCAGGGTAACTCTTCCCCCTTTGACCATTGCATCGGCCGCAGCCAGAACTGGCGGAAATCCTAAGGTTTGAATAACACCAACGGCTAGGGGCATAGGTCTTCTCTACTACTTTTTGGTCGCGCAGAGCGCAGTGATTTTATCGGATAACTTCATCTTATCGGGTTAGTTGTCTTTCTTTACGTTTTCTGGAGGAATCTTTCCCAAACCGAGAATTTTGTACTCAAAATGGCTAAAGAATTGAAATCTCGTTCTTGAACAGGGAACAAAATGAAATGTCAAAAACAAATATCGCCGCCTTGTTTTCATCTTTATTCAGACTTACAACAAGGCAATTAAATTAATCGAACTACTCTTAGGATTTTTTAGGTTGAGAACAAGTAAAGAAAGCTCTGGCTTGGGGTAAGGTAAAGGCTTGATTTTGCTTGAATAGCTCAATTTTACTTTTTGCTTCCTGTAAGACCTTACTAGCTTCGCTGGCAGGCAGGGAAAATTTATCTTTTTGTTTACTAATGACTAATACATAACGATCCTTCGTATTGGAGGAACAAATTAAAGTGGAGAAACCTTGCTTTTCGGCTAGTGCTTTATCGGACATTAAATTTGCCTGGGCTTGAGCCGAACCAACAACAATATAAAACCCACCTTTTTCCAATTTTTGGCCGTTTTTGGTTGTATCCCTAGCGATTCCATACATACGACCGAGCAGGACGGGATCTTTGGCCAAATCATCCCTGACAGTTTGGGTAATTCTATCAATAATTACGTCTTTTTCCTTAGCAAGTTCTTTTCTGACTTCATCTATTGCCTGTTGTTTCACCTCTTGAACAGAAACCTGCTTGGCAATGTTAGTCGCTTCCGTCTCCGCCACTTTTTCCGTTGTTTGTTTGGCTTGCTGATAAATAATACTATATACTGATGCTACAGTGACGAAACCAAACAATGCCATTAAAGAAAGGGTAATTTTTAACTTGTCTCCAAACCAGATCGAAACCTTGTCCTTGACTTCTTCTGCTAATTCATCAGCTAATAACCTTTGCTTTAAGGCTTGATTTTCTGCTTCTAGGGCAAGAATTTTGCTGTTGGTGTCTGATGTTTCTGTTGAAGGCGGAGTTAATGCCTCATTATGAGGAGTTGCCATAACTTACTTCCCCTTGGTTATAATAGGTGTTTAAGATTAAGGGATTATAGTAGTCTATTGATCTCTTGAAAACAATAGTCAATATACAGGATTTCATAACAAAAGCTGATTGATTCAGACTAACGCTCACAATTACTTCAATTCAGCAGTCAACAGACTGGCCACAAACTTCTACCAAACGGGTGATGGGCACATCTTTATTCATGGGAATGGGTAGAAGTTCCTGCACTTTGGGAACCATCCGATAAAATACGTCCAGTAGTACAATTTTCTGGCGTAAAGGTCTGTTGGGCTACCCGTTGAACATCGGCTGGTGTCACAGCAGCGATCGCTGTCAACTGATTAAATAAATTGCGCCAATCCCCTGTTTTCACCTCATATTCAGTTAAGAGGCGGGCCATACCCTGATTAGAATCGAGAGAGCGAAGTAAATCTGCTTGTAATTGATTTTTTGCCCGTTCTAACTCTTCTTCAGAAACAGGTTCGGTTTTCAGACGTTCAATTTCTTGACGCAAAGCCTGACCAGCTTGTTCTACCGTTACATTAGGAGCCGTTTGAGCATAAAACAGCATCAAATTCGGATACTTATCCCCTGGAAAGCCATTATCTCCCTCCGCAACCAAAGCAACCTGTTTATCTTCCACTAAGGTTTTATATAGACGGGAAGTACGGCCACTACTCATAATCGTAGAAATAACCTCAAAGGTAGCATTATCAGCACTATTTAAGGCTGGCCGATGATAGCCTTCCAAATACCAAGGTTGAGAGGGTAAGGTTAACGTGACTTCTTTGGTTTGGGTTTGTTTCGGTTCCACGATCGCCAAGGGAGGAGGAGTGGGCTTTTTGGGAAAACGACCAAAATAAATTTCTGCCAGTCGTTTAACTTCCTTGGGATCCACATCCCCCACGATCGCCACCGTCAAATTACTAGGGCCATAGTAGGTCTGAAAGAACTTAGCCACATCCTGCCGATTTAGATTGCGAATATCGCGGTCATAGCCAATCACAGGGCGTTTATAGGGATGAGTGGTAAAAGCGGTTCCCAGAAAAGCCTCCACCATTTGCCCGATGGGACTATTTTCGGTTCGCATCCGCCGTTCTTCGAGAATAACCTGTTGTTCTTTATAAAATTCGCGGAAAACGGGTTGCAGAAAACGTTCCGACTCCAAAGACATCCAGAGTTCTAATTTATTGGCGGGAAAGCTATAGAAATAGACGGTGGAATCTGTGGAAGTGGCTGCATTAATACCAACACCGCCCGATTCTTGAACAATTTTGCCAAATTCATTGCGTTTAACGTATTGTCCTGCTTCTGCCTGAACTTTCTCAAATTCCTTTTCTAATTTTTGGGTTGCCGAGGTATCATTCTTCGCTCTAGCCTGGTGGAGTTGTTCAGCTAAATTATCCAATTGATTCAGTAAGGGTTTTTCTGCCTGAAAATTACTGGTTCCAATCTCAGTGGTTCCCTTAAAGGCTAAATGCTCTAAAAAGTGGGCAACGCCTGTTTTGCCATCGGGTTCATTAGCTCCTCCCACATCGGCATAGGTAAAGAAGGAAACCACCGGCGCATCATGATTTTCCATGACTAAAAACTTCATGCCATTATCTAGCTTAAATTCCGTAATCCGACTGATCGCCTGATTGAGGTAGGGTTGAATTGACGTATTAGGATTGTTAGTATTTATTTGAGATGGTTTAGCCAGGGCATCGGCTTGAGCGATCGCCGGAATTTGGCAAAAAAGTAGAGCAATCAGGGTACAGGCAAAGATTAAACGGGGATAACGTTGAGTCAAGGGCGAGAAAGCAATGGACATAAAAGGAGTATTAAAAATAAGAGACAAGATTGTTATTCTGGGATCGCCCTCCATCATAACGCTTTGGGAAGGAGAAGTCTGGCGGGGAAAGAAGACTGTTTATCTCACAGTACAATAGAAATGCGATACGATTTTTAGCATATAAGCTATTTAGACTACTAATGTTATCGACTTACTACCCGTAATCAGTTGTTTTTCCTTTTTTTCTTGTCTCCTATTTCGTCTATTATTACTTCTCTTTCCTTCCCTGCTAATACCTTTAAGATTATTTCTGGTCTTCTCTTTTGCATTGCTTCTGCTTCCCATGACGATTCTTTTACAAAATCATGTAAATCTTGAGAATTTTCTACGCCAACTATTTTGGCAATTTCTGGTAAACTTTTCCTTTTTATCTCACTAATTAATCTTAACGGTAAATATTTGAAATACTCATAAGCAAGCTCTCACTTCTGGAAATAGATCTTTGTGCAATTCACTATAGCTATCGTTGTTGACAATGAGCATATTCACAGCAGAAATTAACCTACATTGTGAGACAAAATAGATACTTAAAATCATCATCAACAATACATCATTGACAATTTGCAAATGATTAAACGGCTAAAAAGCGTTGAATAACCTCTTGGCTTAATTCTTTGGTCGGGCCTGATGCCACAATTCCACCTTTTTGCATGGCATAGTAGCGATCGGCTTGACGGACAAAGTGCAAATGTTGTTCGACTAAAAGCACGGAGATGCCAGTGGCTTCAATGATGCGACGAACAGCCGCCTCAATTTCTAAAATAATGGAAGGTTGAATGCCTTCGGTGGGTTCATCTAAAAGTAATAATTTCGGTTTTCCCATTAAGGCACGGGCGATCGCCAGTTGTTGTTGTTGACCCCCACTGAGATCTCCCCCCATACGAGATAACATCGTTTTCAGCACCGGAAATAGATCAAAAATTTCATCGGGAATATCTGCATTTTTAGGACGACCAGAGGGTCTAGCTTCCATGCCTAATAATAAATTTTCCCGAACTGTTAAACGGGGAATGACATCACGACCCTGGGGAACATAACCAATCCCTAATCTGGCACGATTATCAGTGGTTTTCGGATTAATATTAGATCCTTCATAGGTGATTTTTCCAGTACGCGGTTTCAGTAAACCCATAATCGTTTTCAGTAGCGTTGTTTTGCCGACTCCATTGCGACCAATTAAACAGACCATCTGGCGATCGGGAATGGTCATATCCACATTTCGTAAAATATGACTTTCACCGTAATAGACATTCAAATCAGAAATTTGTAACATGAACTTTAGCAACTTAATGTTTAATTAGGGAAGTATTGAGAAATAAAGCATAAAAGCCTTGCACCGCAACTCTTAAGCAGAATAACTTGTCCCTAGCTCTGACTCCAGTTTTGTCAGTACCTCTGGCGGAACATTTGTAACCGTTCAGGGGGTAATCAAGAAAATGCTCCACATGGAATTGGACGGAATCACGATGAAAAAGTAGTTGTAATTGATTTCATTGCAATAATTCTGAGTAGCAAAAGTCCTATGTCAAGT
>JAYKJI010000011.1:0-4412 GCA_035285405.1 Snowella sp.
GTTGTGGATCGCCTTTTAGACCGCTTAAGCGAAATCATCCCATCGCATGAATCTCATCTATCCCTTGCTATACAAGGGTTTTAAGTATTTTGGTAAATGTGCTACCCCCCTGAACGCTTACAATTAAGGATTGTTGTTAGTATGTAAAGAATTATATTATTTCCAGGGCGATCACCGTTTTTCTCGAAATAAGTTTCTGAAAGCATTATCCTCCAAAACTTAGTATCATGGTTAGGCGATCGCCCAGATAGCATCTATAAAAGACATTTCCTTTCCCAATAGTTTTCCATCATCACCTCTATTTCTCAAGATGACAATTCATGCTGAAAAGGTCAAAATAAATATCATCGCCTCCTCTCAAAATTGGATCGAAGGTTGGGCGATTGAACAACTCAAAAAAACAGCCGAGTTACCTCATATGATTCAGGCAGTGGGAATGCCTGATTTGCACCCTGGTAAGGGTCATCCCATTGGAGCCGCCTTTATTACCAAAACAGTATTTTATCCCTATCTGGTTGGTAATGACATTGGTTGTGGCATGAGCTTCTGGAAAACGACCCTACAACGTCGCAAAATTAAACTGGAGCGTTGGGTTAATAAACTTGAAGATTTAGATGGCCCTTGGCAAGGTGATACTAAAGCCTGGCTAGAACCCTATCATCTAGAACCTTCAGAATATGACCAAAGTTTAGGCACCATAGGAGGTGGTAATCATTTTGCTGAATTACAACAAATAGAATCCATTAAAGATGAAACAACTTTTAATAATTTAGGGATTAGTCAAGATGACTTATTCCTATTAGTTCATTCTGGCTCACGAGGGCGAGGAGAAAGTATTTTACGGTCTCATATTTCCCAGTATGCTGCCCAGGGTCTCGAAGAAAATACTGAAGCTGCAACTAACTATCTTCAGCAACACGATCAGGCACTCCTGTGGTCAAAAGCGAATCGGGGATTAATTGCCCATCGTTTTCTTGACGCTCTGGGAACCGATGGAGAATGTTTGAGTGATGTTAATCATAATACCGTTACTCCGATTATCCTCAATGGTCTTCCCCACTGGTTACACCGTAAAGGAGCCTCACCAACGGATCAAGAAATGATCATGATTCCAGGTTCTAGGGGAACCTTTAGCTATCTTGTAAACCCCATTGGTGAACATCATCAAAATGCTTATTCCTTAGCCCATGGTGCAGGCAGAAAATGGAAACGGAGCGATACAAAAGCTCATCTCAGTAACCGTTTTAAAAGAGAAGATTTGATCAAAACCAATCTGGGGAGTCGAGTGATTTGTGAAGATAAAGATTTACTCTATGAAGAAGCCCCCCAAGCCTATAAAAACATTGATATTGTCATTCAAGATATGGTAGATGCCGGTCTGATTGAAGTGATTGCCATCTTTCGTCCTGTCATTACTTATAAAACCAGAAGGAGAGCTTAAAAATGAGTCAATGCTGGCTACAAATTACGTCAGGAAGAGGCCCTGATGAATGTGCCTATTTTGTCGGTAAACTGTTACCGATTATTCTCGACGACGCTAAAGATAATCACTTAAGCTGTGATCTGATTGAAGCCATACCAGGCAATCAACCTGATTGTTATTTATCCATTATTATTAGTCTCAAAGGTGAAAACTACCTCGAATTTATCCAGTGTTGGCAAGGAACCATTCAGTGGATAGAAAAAAGCCCCTTTCGTTCTCATCATAAACGCAAAAATTGGTTTATTGGTGTATCGGCTTTAACCGTTCCAGAGACATCAGACTCCTTATTGGAAAATGAACTAAAATTTCAAACGATGCGGTCTTCTGGCCCTGGTGGACAAAATGTTAATAAAACGGAAACGGCTGTTAGAGTGATTCATCTTCCGACAGGAATCAGTGTAGTAGCCCAAGAAGAACGTTCTCAATATCTAAACAAAAAATTGGCATTGGCTAAATTATTAGCATTACTAGAATCTAATAAAAATAATATGTTACAACAGCTAGATTATCAACTTTGGCATCAGCATAATCAATTAGAACGAGGCAATCTAATACGCATTTTTAAACCCCGAAAAAATCCTAAAGCTTAATCACGATGAACTCTCTTATCTCAAAAACCTTTGCTGTTTTTCTCTGCTTAGTGCCGTTAACAGTAACTATAAAATCAGCGATCGCCGACAACTCTCTCGCTCAATCATCTGCCCCCATTTCTAAAATTTCAACCTGGCAAAAATTCCTCGTCAACATAGTTGATATTATCCCTTCCATTCCCCTAGAAATTCGCTATTCTACCGCCTATAACTTTATTGGCAGACCCGTAGATTTCTTCGACCCCATCTCCCATACCCTCAGTCCAAAAGTATCTCCTACTCAATAGCAAAATCGTCTCCGCTTAAAAACCCTGATGGAAAAACAAGGATTTACCAATCTCCCCGAAGAATGGTGGCATTACACCCTTAAAAACAAACCCTATCCCGACAGCTACTGTTAACTTTCCGATCAACTAACTCCATACAGAGTTACCATCATCAAAATAACTTATCAATCAACCAAGGAATGGGGATTTTCAACCTGCCGAAAGATAAGAAAAACTGAACAGTACAGAGTTATGCTGACCCCAGGCACGAGAGAATAGGGGATGAGGGGGTAAATTCAACGAAATGAACATTTTGTGGGTAATGTTTTTGTTTGGGAGGGGATGGTATGAAGGTTCGGGGTAATGGGCAGGCGAAGGTGTTGACTTCGGCGGAGTTGGCGTTGTTGTTTGGGGAGGGATTAACGACCCCCCGCGATCGCCTTCTCTTCGGGGTTTGTTTGTTTACGGGTTGTCGGATTTCGGAGGCTCTGGGGTTACGGGGGGAGGATGTGGGGTCGGAGGTGATTACGTTTCGGCGGGGGATGACGAAGGGGAAGTTGATGACGCGGGAGGTGGGGATTTCTCTGGGGTTACGGGGGTTGTTGGGGGAGTATGAGGGGGGTAAGGTGTGGTTGTTTCCGGGGATGCGGGGTCATTTAAGTCGATTTATGGCGGACCAGATTTTAAGGGAGGCTTGTGAGCGCGTGGGGTTGAGGGGGGTGAGTACGCATAGTTTTCGACGGACAGCGTTGACTCAGATGCACAATGCGGGGGTTCCTTTGCGCCATATTCAGGAGATTTCGGGGCATCGTAGTTTGGCGACGTTGCAGCGATATTTGGAGGTTTCTACGGAGCAGAAGGAAAGGGCTGTGGCGGTGATTGGTTGGTGAAATGAGCCTGGGATTTTAAGGAGAATATAATTATTCGCGGAAATAAAAGGAAATAAAAAAATCATTTAACATTTGTCGGATTCCCAAGATTAACAATAATTGGCAAAAGTAGTATTCTAAATAATCGAACCATGAGCCTATTATTCTCCATTTTTGACCATACAAATCTTTTGTATTATGGCCCCAAGCCAGTCCAAACCATCTTTTTGGAGCTACTACTATCTTATCTAAATTGGGATTTAACCAGGCTCCCCACCAACTAAATGAACTGTTGGCGAGAATATGATGGTCACACAGACTCATCATACATAGATCAACAAATTGGTTATTTCCTGTTACATAGATAAAATTATCAGCAAAAAAATACTGTTGACACCAAGGAATATCATCCGAAAAGATCACAAACTTAGAATCTTTAAATATGGTAATCGCTTTGCTATAGTAACTTAAGGAGCAAACCGGATGATAAAATTTTTGTTTGACATAATCTCCTCTACGAATATGGATGCTCACTAATTGGTGTTCGTCTTTTAGCAAATTTATCTGTCTTTCTGCTTCTTCTTTTATGTAATATTTAAACTGAAATTCAGAACGAATTTTATCAGAGCAATGTTGAAAATATTTCTCACTTTGAAAGCATCCTGATATATCCGTGTCTGGCTTGATTTTAAAGATCGAAGGCTCGAAAATAAATTGCTTTTCTCTATAGTGATTTGATGGCTGAAATTGTTCCTCAATATTCTCGGCAGATAAATCAAAGGCTTCTAATAACTCTAGTTTTTCTGCACCGACTAATTTGTTAATCACTCTAGTTTTTTGTGAGTTTTGGTAATTAATCCCATAAGGACACCCTATTCGATCAGCAATGCCAACTAAAGCTGCATACTGAAACATTTGATTACCTAGCCGTCCATGATAGCCAAGTTTACTATATGTAATCATATTATCTACTACATAAAACTGATGCAAAGCGACGTATGATGTCATATTAAGGTTTAACTTCTTGCTTCAACTAAAACCGGCGGCGGTCTGTCCACTACCGTCTTAATCACTGAAACTTTGTAACCGTTCAGGGGGTAATCAAGAAAATGCTCCACATGGAATTGGACGGAATCACGATGAAAAAGTAGTTGTAATTGATTTCATTGCAATAATTCTGAGTAGCAAAAGTCCTATGTCAAGT
>JAYKJI010000012.1:0-7430 GCA_035285405.1 Snowella sp.
TACCCCATCTTTTTTACACTTAAAGTAATAACAGCTTAGCCCGCAAATAACAGTGATAAAAAGATTTCTGTGCAAGGCTTTCATCAATCCAGAAGCTTGGGTTATCACACACAATAGCGGAGAGCCAAATTCCCGTTGATTAAAAACAGTTGCCATCAAGAATAGAGCGATGTAGATGTCTAAAAATGACCTTACAAATTAAATATCTGACCCCGTTTAACGAATCCGAGAAAACCATCCTTGAGCGCGTCTGGCAATGTTCCCTGTTGATAGCCGTAGAGCCAGATTTTAGCCTTAATATCTAAGGGCAAAGCCGCTAATTCTGTGTAGTGAGCATGGACAGTGGTAGGAAAATGAGTAATTTCACAATCATGGAAAATTAAATCGGCTGTCTCATAATAAAATTGCAATCTTTCCAGACACAGTTTAGTATCATTACTCAGAAAAATTTTCTGCCCATTAATTTCAAAAAATAAGCCATAGGCAGGCATTAAAATAAAACCCGTATTAACATGATTTAATTTAACAAGACGAAATTGAATATTTTCCCAGGAAAAACAGCCATTAGGTTTCAAAGGACGGATATCAAAAAAAGTTTCAAGACAGGCTAACTCTCCTTCAATTGCTTCCATTCCTCCTGCTAAACTTTTATGCCACAGATCCACTGCAATATCCTGACTTAAATGGAGGATCGGTTTGGGACAAGAGGGGTCAAATTTAGTGCTAAAGCCAATATATTCTAAGCCACCCACATGATCGGAATGGAGATGACTAATATAAATATCGGTAATATCTTGGTAGGATAATCCTGCTTGATAAAGGGAAAAGCGAATATCGGTTCCACAATCAATCAATAACTTCCGATTAGATTCACTAATAAACAGCATATTTGACTGAAAATTATCCGAACCAATGGTAAAGGCTGAACCTGACCCCAAAAAAAGAAGTTTCATAGAAGAAAACCGATCCTTAGATATTGATTAGGCGGAATTTTTAAGCCGTTCATAGAGATTCTGAAAATGGGCTTCAATGGCAGGTGGCTTGGCTGTAAAATAGACAAAAAAGCAATCTGGATTAGCAGGTCGGTTTATCACCTTAGCATAGATATCTTCACTACTCTTAGCATTGATATCCTCAGAAAGTAAATTAATTTTAATGTTCGTTAAGTGGGCTGGAATCAGATTTTGATCACCCTGAAGATTAGAGAGATTTGTCTGGCAATGGATTTTCGCACCATTAGCGGATAATTGCACCAAATTACCGATAAATTTTTCTCCATCGATATGCTTACCGGCGAGGAGGCAATACTGTAAAGGAATAACCTCTGGTAAAGAATAAAAACTATCTGTCTCTTGCCCTAATTTCAAATTGTAGGGCGATTTGATTCCATGGACATCATAGATAGTAATTGGTTGTTGAATTCCCTTTGCTTGAACTTGTTGACATCCATTCACAATCACTAATTCCTTCGCTTCTTGGTAGGTTGTTTCAGAAATAAGAACTTGTCCTGCGGTGGTATAGGACTCAATGCGATAGGTGAGATTGACCTGATTACCCACGATGCCATATTTTGTCCGTTTTTCTGAACCAATATTGCCGACAATCACTTCTCCTGTATTAATACCAATTCCCATAGCTAGGGGATTCAATTCCCATAGTTTCATTTGTTCATTAACGGTTGTCATGGCTAATTGCATTTCAATAGCGCAGGCGATCGCCCGTTGAGCATCATCATCTCGATAGGTGGGTGCGCCGAAAAGCACGAGAATCCCATCTCCCATAAATTCATCAATTGTACCTTGATATTTGCTGATCACGTCCGACATTTTACCGAAATAAAAATTAAGAATTCGGATCACTTGTTCAGGTGCTAGTCTTTCGGCGGTGGCAGTAAATCCGCGCAGATCGGAGGTCAAAATTGTAATCTTACGTCGTTCTCCACCAATTTTTAAACCTGTCGGATTTTCTAATAAGTTTGCGACCACTTCATCCGTTAAGTAACGACCAAAAGTTTTCCGAATTTCAATGCCGGTGCGGGCTAGGTAAGCGGTTACAGCAATCACTGAACCAAATAGGGCTAAAAAAGCGGGAACCACTGGCAACCACCATCCCCACAGGATCGCAATATAGGTGATGATAGATAACGCGCTGCCACCGATGACAAAAAGGCCTACCCGAAAAATAATTGATTTTTGCATCCCTTCCCGATAACGGAATTGCCAACTGATCACGGCTCCAATGCCTGACCAAATAAGAATCCACAGTCCTTCTAAGGGGTCGGGTAGGGTCTGAATTAAGGGTCTGCCATTCATTGCTGAGTTAATAATTTGACTGGCAAGATTGGCATGAATTTCAACGCCTGGAATGGCTTGAGATAATCCTAAAATACTGCTATAGGGTGTGAGAAAAACATCTTTAAAGCTTTCACCCACTTTACCGATTAAAATAATGCGATCGCGCCCCCAGTCTGGCGGAACACGATCTTCCAGAATATCCGTCATAGATACGGTATCAAAGGTTTTATTGCCACCGCGATAGTTGATTAAAATCTGAAATCCCCTCGCATCTGCGCGAATATAACCACCATCATTGAACCACCAGACCCGATCATTGGCCTCAAAGGGGACAAAAACCGTTTTCCCGATTAGCCAGTTATCGGTATGGGGAATTCCCTGGGGAATAATGCCTTCTTTTTCTAAATAAGTAGCAGCTAACATTAAGCTAAAACTGTAGACATTTTCCTTGCTATTACTCAAATAAAAAAAGCCTCGACGAATATGATTATCCGCATCCACAATAAAATCATTGGCTCCAATTTGTCCTTTTTGCTTAAGAATTTTAGAGCCAGTAACAGTGTCACGTCCCGCTTCTCCTACTACTTTTTCAATGCTAATTAAATTAGGAGTACTCTCAAAAACTTTGACCAGATGTTCATGACCTGGGGGAACAGGAAAATCCCGATACATATCCAGTCCAATAGCACGGGGTTGTTTGGTCTTGAGCTTCTCCAGTAATTGAGCTAGAATTTCATCAGGAATAATCGATTCTTGGAGGTGATTAATATCATTTTCGTCAATGCCCACAATCACAATATGGCGATCGCGATTTTCTGGCGGTCTAAGCCGTAAATACAAATCGTAAGCGGGCCATTCCAGAAAAGCTTGTAAAACACCAGTTAGGCGGATTAAAATCACGACTCCTGCTACGATTGGTGTCGTAATCAAAACACCCCGACTATGCCAGCAAAAAGCTTTAACGTTCGTCCAAAAAGGCATACCCATTTAATGATTAAAGGTAGGGTTTTGTACAGTATTGTGGGTAGAGATGGGGGTTAAGGCCTTCGCTTCACAACAGGCAATCAGTGGTTCGGTCATTAATTCCGGTAAACCTGCTGAATCCAGTAATTCTTTCCAATCCTGGGGATGTTGGGAACGAGCTTTGGCTAAGTTATCTAATGTTTCGACCCAGATCCCTTGACTGGCATAGAATTTAGCTTTTTCTAAAGGATCCTTGTCAATGGATATAACAGAATTATTGATTTTTTTGTATTTAAGTGTTCCTTCAAAAGACATATCCTCAGTCCGCTGCTGGCTATCACAAATAATATTCAAAAACCATTGATAATTTTGGTTTGGTAATAGAGTCGGGGAAGGGGCAGTACTAACTTTAATAATGCCAGCTTCACGAGGCAAACTAAATGTCGTTTGATAGATCTCATGACCGTTATCATCATGGAGAATCAATTCTCCCAGGGTTGCGGTGGTGGCAGGAATATAGTAATAAAGATTGGGATTGGCAGAAACTGTCACCATTTCTCCACTGTAATTAGGGGTTAGGGCGTTAACCGAAAGGCTCCCTTCTTTTTCATTGACAAGACAGCCATTGGGGCCACGAGTCCCTCCTCCCCTGGTCGTTAAGGGAGAACCGCGATCGCCGGTGGCGGGGAATTGTAGACTGATTTGTTGAGGGTAAAAGCGAGGAAAAGCTCCCACACTTGAAGAAGTTGCCCAGAGTAACGTAAAAATACCTAAAAACGATAGGGGCCGATAACGACTAATCATGATTTTTTCCTCCGATCAAAATGATTTTTCTGAATAAGTGTCATGAATAAGAACAGCGAAACTAACCCATTATTAACGATTAATTTGATACTGCATGGTTTTCTGATAACTCCAACTTAGCAGACAGAAAAATAGATTAATTTCTAAGAGAGAGGATGGATCATTTCAGAACACACCCTCTGGTCAATCCCGCGCTGATTGCGTCTTCTTTCCTTTAAGCAGCGATCGCTTCTTCGTAAGGAGCAAAGGTTTTCTTTTGGGCCCCACAGATAGGACAATGCCAATCCTCTGGAATAGCTTCAAAAGGTGTTCCGGGTGCGATTCCAGAATCCGGATCTCCCAAAACCGGATCATAAATCATAGAGCATTGTCGACAGATCCATTTTTGAGTAGCAACCTTGGGCGTAGCAGCTAGACCATTTAAACCATTGAGGGCTTCCGTATATTGTTGAGCATGATGTTTCTCAATGGGGGTAAGCAAACCAAAATTGTGAGCCGCTTTACGGAAAATGGCTGCGTGTTCCTGGGATTCATTGGCCTGAGCCGTAAATTCTGCTGCTGCTTCCTCATCTCGATCGGTTTGAGCTTGAGCCGCAAATTCTGGGTACATCGTTGTATATTCGTAGGTTTCCCCTTCGATCGCTAACTCCAAACAACGAGCCGCGATCGCTTTTTTCTGTTCAGCCGTTAAACTAGCCACATCCTCAACCACTAATTCAGGATGAATCAGACGAAAATGAGCAAAAGCGTGTTCGGTTTCTTGATTAGCTGTATCTCGAAATAATTTGGCAAGGTCAGTAAACCCTAATTGGCGGGCAACATCTGCAAAAAATAAGTATTTACGGTTTGCCATCGATTCGCCACCAAAGGCTGCTTCAAGATTTTTAGCCGTATTAGCGTTAGAGAGCGTCATAGGTTATTCCTTAGCACGTTGTTGTTATAGAAGTGAGCAGAGTACGTCCATGAGGGAGAAAAAGTTCCCAAAAAGACGCTGAATAAATATTAGGCCTCACAATTTTAACGATCAACAGTGACCAATCGCCACGTCTGCTTACCAAGGACTACCAATGAGGGAAAAACTAGACCAATAAAAGGGATGGGAGAGATCCTGGCCCGTTTCTTCCTGGAGGGTATGGGGTAAATCAACGCTACCCCGCGAATTAATCAGCTTTCCAGTGTGGAGATAAACCTGTTTGTGAATCATCGCGACTTGAGCTTGTTGCAAAGATTCAGACTTATTTAAAGTGGTTTTAAGACGTTGGTAAAATTCACTCATTAACGCTAAGGTTCCCGCATCACTGACACTCCAAAAGCTGGCTAAGGCCGATTTTACCCCTGACTGGAGTGCCAAACCAGAGAAGCCTAATTCCACGTCCTTATTGCCCAAAGCAGTTTGACAGGCACTTAGGACTAATAATTCGAGCGGCGGGTTGCTTAAATCAAGCTCTTTGAGATTGGCTAAGGTGAGTTTGCGATCAGCAAATTGAATGTAGGAGTGACTAGGATTTCCAGGTTGAAAGCTGGCATGGGTTGCTAAATGGAGAATTTGAAAATCTTCTTTTTGACGGAGTAATTTCAGATTCTCCACCGTAAAATTTTTGTTTAAAACGGATATTCCAGACCAAGGGGTGTCAATAATGGTTTCTAATTCTACCGCTACACCAGGCAAGGGATTTTGTTCTTTAAATTCTGATGCTCCCATGGCTAAAACCTTCGCATTATGGAGGTCATCATGGCTGATTTCAGTTAAGTTAAAACCTGGAATACGGGTCAAAGCATAGCGTTCAATTAAGAATTTTTGGCCATCATAGAGAGCCGAGAACGGGAAGGAACGAAAGCCTTCTCCTAAACAAAGAATCAAAGTATTAATATAATTTGCTTGTAATTTTTCTTCTAAGGGCGCAATTAGGAGATCATACAATTGTTTACTTAGTTCTAGATATTGCGTTTTTTTCTTAACTTGGGAAATTTCTGCTAAAAATGATTGGATAAGTTGAGATAAATTTTCTTGATTGATGGGGATCTTATAACCAATGGTTGTGCTGTTCGGCATGGTTAACAATAACAATAATTCATTACCAGTCGATTTTATCCAAATAACCCCAACATTTTTTCCCGTTTGAGATTGAATTTCAGTTAATTGTTTGGCAATTTGCCTACCATTCATTCTTTTGTTTTTAAAATTACCTTGAAAATAATCTTCATACTGAAGTTGCCAGCCATCCTCAGTTTGAGTAACCATTTCTGACCAAGAAGTATCATTCGTAACTGGAATGATTTGGGATAAAAGGCGATCGCTGCCAAGCCCTAGGCAAAGACAAAGTGAAATCAAAGAAAGAAAGATTGTTGATGTAAAAGATTTTTGGTAAGAGGTCTGTGTACTCATGGCATAAAATTTCTGAACGAGTCATCAACCCTGATTAGCTCATTGTTGAACTAGTCTAAAAAATGAGTGTTTATGGGACAGAATATCTTCAATAAAGATATGGGTTACTCAGAGATGACATTGTCTAACAATTTAAAGTCAGAAATCCTGAGCTTTGTTTCTGTCTAGTAAGTCATGCTCTGAATCTTGCTAATATTTTGCTTTACGATTTTTCTGAAGTTTTTTTTCTGTGTTTCCGCTCATATTGACAACTTAAGGCGATCGCGGCCAAACTCCCTAAAATTGTCATGGGTTCGGGAACGGTTTGAATTTGTCCTCGAATTTCTCCACTAGGATAGTTCGTATTGTGAACATTAAAGTAAAGAAGTCCACTTTTTAGGTAATTAACCTGAGTCGGATTGATTGTAAAGCTCTGCTGAGGAATAGAACCCGTAATCACATTAGGAACATTACTAAAACCAAATAAAACGGGAGAATTTGTCCCTGGTAATGCTGGCCCGTGAATATGGGCGGCGGCGGCTGTGGCAGAGAGATTCGACCAGGATAAGTTAACTGTAATCTGATCTTCACTATCATTTAGGGTGACAGAGCCAAACCCTGTGGCGGCTGAAAGATTAGGCGGAACTTCCTGGGAACCAACCAAGTTAGCCGTGTAAACCGAAAAGGCTTGAGCAGGCAGGGTGAACAGTGGCAATCCTAGCGTGATCGCACTAATAGCCAACGTTAAGTTGAGGGAGGGAAGCATAGAAAAAGATCGCATCATTATCATTTTCCTCGTAGATTTAGTTTGGTAAATAGTTTGGAAATAATTCGAGTTTCTCTCTAACAATAACGAGATTGAGCTTAATCTTTAGTCACTTTGTAACCGTTCAGGGGGTAATCAAGAAAATGCTCCACATGGAATTGGACGGAATCACGATGAAAAAGTAGTTGTAATTGATTTCATTGCAATAATTCTGAGTAGCAAAAGTCCTATGTCAAGT
>JAYKJI010000013.1:0-7380 GCA_035285405.1 Snowella sp.
AAAACGGCACATTGCGCTTTCGCTCAGTCCCACACCCATTTTTTCTAGACAATATTCGCAATATTCTGCCAAAGTATAATCGGGATATTCTGCTACCATCTTTTTTACCTCTTCCTTATAGTCTTCTAGTCGACTTTTTCTCGTTGAGCCTACTCTTTTTGGTTGTACATTTCCTTGCTCTCGGTATAATTTCAGCCATTCATTGACTGTATTTTTATTCACCATTAATCTTTCGGCGACTTTTCTTATCGACATATTTCCTGACTCATACAAAGCTACCGCCTTTTTTCTTAGGTCTAGTGAGTATATTGTCATTGTCTTTTCCCCTTTTTCTTTTCGTCTGCTATTCTAGCGCAAAGTGCTGTAACTAAATACCAAAACTCTAAAACATAATTCCCTGTTCTGGTCTGTTTTCGGGATGACAAAGATCAATAATACAAGAAAGTGTCCGATCAACTAGAATTTCGATTTTTTCTTGACTTAACGAAGGCTCAGAAAACATAAAATTTAAAATTATGATGTTGTAAAAGGAGGGTGAGGAAGTGACAGTTTCAAGCGCAGCTAATTTAATTATGGGAAATTCATGCTATTCAATAAAGAATATTTTCAAGCGAGAGATAACTACTAGATTTGTCATTTCTTAAGCTCTATTTGTTTTTTCGGGATATCCCTAATCAAAAAATTTGCTACCCTAAGAAATAATCTTCTGCTGACGCACTTTCTATGAACGCTGTCCCGGCCCTTTCTCTTTCTCCTTTTTGGCAACGTCTTCAATGGGTTTTCAATCCAGTCACCTATCTGGAAACGGCGCAAGCCCAATGCCCTGACATTTTTTTGGGAAATAGCCTCGGTTTCGGTTTTACAGAGGGCGATATTGTCATTGTTAATCATCCCCAAGCCCTACAACAGCTATTGACCAGCGATCGCAAACAATTTACGGCCCCTGGTTCCATGAATGGCATTCTGACCCCCTTGCTCGGTAGCTCTTCCGTGATCATGATCGATGGTGATCCCCACAGAAAACGCCGTCAGTTAGTCATGCCCAGTTTTCACGGCGATCGCCTTCATTCCTATGCTGAACTGATTAGAGATGTTACGCAGCAAGTGTTTGCCAATTATCATCCGGGTGAATCCTTTCTAGCCAGAGACGCGATGCAAAATATTTCTCTTCAGGTTATTTTTAAAAGTGTTTTTGGTTTAGCTGAAGGGCAAAAATATCGTCGTTTAAAACAATTGTTAGGGTCAATGGCGGATCTATTTCGCTCTCCCCTAACCACGTCTTTTTTATTTTTTCCCCAACTTCAGAAAGATCTAGGCCCCTGGAGTCCCTGGGGAAATTTTATTCGTCGTCGCCGTGAAGCCGATCAACTTTTATATCAAGAAATTGCCGAGCGTCGGGCCAACCCTGATTCCACTCGTACCGACATTCTTAGCCTTTTAATGGCCGCCAAAGATGAAGCCGGAGAACCCATGACCGATTCAGAACTCCGCGATGAGTTAATGACGCTTTTATTTGCAGGTCATGAAACCACAGCCACAGCCATGTCTTGGGCTTTATATTGGCTTCATGCTCAACCCGATATTAAAGCTAAACTACTGGCCGAATTAGACAGTCTTGGCGATTCTCCCGATTTGATGACTATTATGCGTCTGCCCTACCTGAATGCAATTTGTAACGAGACTTTGCGGATTTATCCTGTTGCCATGCTCACTTTTCCGCGCCAACTTGAGGAACCTATTGAAATGTTAGGTTATTCCTTAAAAAAAGGTACGGTTGTTATTGGTTGTATGTATCTGACCCATCAACGGGAAGATCTCTATCCCCATCATCAGGAATTTAACCCGGATCGCTTTCTCGAAAAGCATTATTCCCCCTATGAATTTATCCCCTTTGGGGGCGGTGTACGCCGTTGTCTAGGGGAAACTTTAGCCCAGTTTGAAATGAAATTAGTCTTAGCGACTGTAATATCCCAATACCAGTTGACTTTAGGAGATAAACGTCCCGAAAAGCCCCAAAGACGAGGGGTTACTCTGGCTCCTGCGAGGGGAGTGAAAATGGTCATGCAGGGCAAAAGATAGGGATTCTTAGCCGCAGGAAATTTGCATAATAATGAGTTAAGCGGTGAAGAAAAACTCGGAGAAAAAACTCAGTTTGTTGTCGGCTGCGCGTTGTGTCAAGGCTGAGTTCTGGCCTGTCTAACCATAGCAATCAAGGTTTGATGGGCATCTTCCGAATCCTGTAAAACGTGATCAAAGGGAATTCTGAGCATTTCCACCCTTTCTTGAATCTCGATACTCAGATCCATTCCCTGGGGATCGACAGCCACCATTTGGGCCTTTTCGGTTTGGGGGCGATCGCCGAAGACCTGGGCATAAAGAACCACAGCTTCAGCATGATCTTCATTCATATGTTTACAAATGCGATCGCTAATCGTCGGAGTAAGAGGGTCAGCCATAACAAGCCTCATAAAATCGAATTAAACGTTCAACCATTTTAAACAACCGTGGCCAATCAAGAGCGGCGAATACTCTCCCTTTTTGTCTGGAAATCATCTGAGTTGTTTGACGGAATGTCGTTTGACAAACAATGAGCTTTTATTAACGATGAGCAAAGGTGTAAACCGATTAACCTTGTTAGGAGAGACTCATGAAAAGAATTTTTGCCATCCTGGTACTGCTAGTTGCCTTAGTTGGACTTGCATTGCCCCGTCCTGTCCTGGCTGCTGATCTTGCCAATGGAGCCGCAATTTTTAGCAATAAATGTGCTGCTTGCCATATGGGAGGAAACAATGCTGTCAACCCTCAAAAACCGTTAAAACAAGAAGCTCTAACTCAATACGGAATGGATACGCCCGAAGCTATCATTGCCCAAGTAACCAATGGTAAGGCCGCCATGCCTAAATTTGGCGGACAAATTAGTGAAAAAGATATCCAAGACGTTGCGGCCTATGTATTAGAGCAAGCCGCAAAAGGTTGGAAGTAGTTTCTCAAACTGGCTATCTAGCTTTATTTTGAGCAGAAAGTGATAGGGAAATGGATCCTTGTCACTTTTTTGCTTTGAGAATTTTAGAGAGGCTGAGGGACTAGCTCGTCCAAAATGGTGAACTGGACATGATTAATCGCCAATTGACCGATAGAAACTCGTTGTTTATTGACCGGAATCCCCTCACTCATGAGAGTTTCAAAGGGAACATCCTTAGACATTTCAGCATGATACCAAGCTAATCCCATAAAAAAGCGGGTGGGATAGGGGCCACCTTCGATCATATCGTCGGGATTGGACTCCATCGGCAGCCAACCAATGCCAGGCAGATAAAATTCCATCCAAACATGGTTAAAGTCTGGTTCCATCGGCACATTACGGGTGAGGGGATAGGCTGGACATTTATAGCGACCCACGGTACGACAGGCAATGCCATTTAAACGGGCTAGGGCTAATAAAACGCCAACATATTCGCCACAGGAACCTACACCTCGCCGCAAAGCTAAGTCTGGGGTATCAATATGAGGTTTAATGCCATAGGAAAGATGATCATAAACATAGTTACGAATACTGTGCATTTTTCGGAGTAAGTTGGTTTCTCGTCCGATCGCCTCGGTAGCAGCCCGAATGATAATATCGCTGTCCATACTGAGGTTGTCATTATCCACCAAATAGCGATCGCGGAAATCTGGGGGTAAAGCAGGTAAATTCTCGCAATCCTTGGGTAAAATTCGATATTTAATACTCCATACTTCCATTACCACTTTCCAACCAAAAATGGCACGGGAATCCATTGTCAATTGATCAAAGCGAAAGATGGCAATTCGTTGTCCGTTCTCTTCAATAATTTCCGAAAAAGGAATCCCGATCGGTTCAATGCTACGGATTTTTTGGCGGGCCGTTTCTGCGGGTAGGGCAATGCGCCATTCTACCTGATTTAATTCAATGGGATCTAGGGCAGCTAACTCCTCAGCATAGGTCATTTCCACTAAAAAGCCATTGGAAAGGGTGAAATGCTGTTCAGGATCGTAGTGAAAGTAGAGCGGATGAATAAAAGTACGAGGCCGATAGAGCAACTCATGATTCGGATCAGCATTGGGATTATCCCGAATATAAGGCTCCTGTTGAATATAGGCCACATAGAGCGTTTCTTGACCTGTGTGGGGATCGGTATAAAAAGCCAGCCCTGTCGGACATTCAAAGGGGGTTAATATACTAAATAAAATCTTGCCCGTTGCCCGGTCCAGACAATATACCGTTTGCTCTAGACTATCGGAAATCCACAATTCTTCACCCTTGACCGTGATATTTTCCGTGCCAATACCAGGGGCGTAGAAACGGGTAATCAATTCTCTTGTTTCTCGGCTATAGACCAGAATATCGCCAGTTTTTTGGCAGGTGATATAAACCGTTTTTTCATACACCGCCACCCCACTGACTGGATAGTCTAACCAGGCAAATCGTTCAGGTAAAAAGTCTCCCTCTTTTAAAGAACAGGAATAAACACTTTGGCCAGAGGTAAACCATAATTGCCCATCGGCGATCGCCAAACCCATCGCTCCCACAAATTCCTGCCAATGTTGAGCGTTAAGAATTTGAGTATTTTGGGTGAGAGGATCAATGGCCAATAAATAACCATTTTTGCTATCCACTGCCAAAAGGCGAGGCGGCTCTGTCCCGTCAGTACCATAATCAAAGACAATCCCATAGATGGAAACAGCCGCAACAGGACGAAGGGTTTTGGAGATCTGAGTTGGGGAGGAAAAGGTAATCGCAGCAGAATCAGCAATCATGTTATCGCGTTAAAAAGGGGGCAACGGTCTTGAGAAGTGCTAATCCTTCACCATAGCAAACTTTTTTAATCAAGAATTGCTCATAATGAACTAATTTATCTAAATTTGTGCTAGGCGTTTTGTGTTTACTTCCGAAACAAGACAGCCCGTGATCGCCCATTCCTATTTTAAAGTAACGAGATAGATTAAAAATTTTGTTCTTGTTCAGTAAGAACCTCTAGTCGGGCAAACTTTTTTCAAGATGAAGAGTTAATTTGTCCGCTAATAGTTTTACGTGAGGTTCTTGTAAGATGCTGGAGTGACCACCAGGAATTTCATGAACTATTAGATCTCCATTTATGTATTTCCTCCATCCTGGTTCAGGCGAATTGACATCATAAAGAATAGCACAGTTCATTGCCTTAAATAGAATACATTCACCCGAATAGGGCTTAGGATTATAAGCTTTTATAAACAACTCAACCGGGACTGTGGTATGGATGTGAGGAGAAAAAAATGATTTAACATTTATGTATTTACCTACTACCTTTAGCTTAACTCTTTTCAGAAATTCGGAAAATCCCATTCGCCATAAATTAGAAATTATCTGTGGTAATGACGCGGTTTTTTGTCCTTTATCCTCTATATAACTATCAACTAAAGCTAATAAAGCTACTTGCTGACCCTCTGCAACTAGTTGTTGAGCCATTTCGTAGGCAACCAAACCGCCAAAGGAATGACCTATCAAGAAGTAGGGTCCTTCTGGCTGAAGTATCCGCATTTCCTGAATATAGTGCTTCGCTAAGTCTTCTATTGCAAGTTCCTTACTAGTCTTCATAGTCTCTCCCATCCCAAAATACAAGCCATAAATAGGCTGATCTTCGCCTAAATGGCGCGATAAATCTCTAGCATAGTTGAGCCAATGTATTACAAATAAAACGGAACGAGAACCTTTTGGTTGAATGGGAACAAGAGAGTATAAAGAAGAGATATTTTTTTCCTGTCGCAAAATTTTTGCCAGTTGTTCAATAGTTGGAGCCTGAAATATAACCGAGATAGGCATATTAGTTTGAAAGATTTTTTCAATTTGTGCCAATAGCTTAATTGCTGCTAGGGAATTTCCCCCAAGGTCAAAGAAACTATCTCTCACTCCAATAGGTTTACTCCTAATAACTTTTTCCCAAATTTTGGTTAATTGGAATTCTAATTCATCACGAGGAGCGACAAATTCTTGATCTAGCTGTTCTAATTTATTCTGATTATTCGCAATGTGGTTTTTGTTTTGATTAGATATATTAATCCAGTATGATTGACGTTCAAAGGGATAAGTAGGGAGGGAAATTAGATCGCATTGTTTATAATCTTCAACTTTAGACCAATCAATTTTTATCCCTATTAACCAAAACTTGATTAAAGTAGAAAATAAAGAAGTTAAATTATCACCGTTTATATTGTAATTATCTATGGTTTCGATGTCAGGATTTTTAATCTGAATGGAACAGATATCTAACAGTATTTGACTGGAATTTAATAATGAATTAGGTAAATTTTTTAGATTATTTTTCGTAAAATTAAATTCTTTTTGCCATTGTTCAAAATCAATTATTTGGTTAGTTTGAATTGTATTACTAGTAACTGATGAAACGATAGGAATTTTTACAGGTTGAAAATTCTGAATTGATGTTAAGTCTTCTTTTTTTAAAATTAGAGATATTATATTTTTTAAGGTCAAAATTTCTGCTAATACTAAAGTTGCGTAATTTCCTGTGCCATAACCGATCGCGATCGCGGGTTCAATTCCCCAGGATCGCCAACATTGAGCGATCGCGTATTCACAAAGAAAATCAACCAGTTGGCTAGAAAGGGGACTTTCTAAATTTTCTTCTTCAATCAATTCCAAAAAAGACTTACCTACATGGGAATTAAGAATCAATTCCAACGGTTCTAGAAGAGAATTAAAGTCTCGTTGACTTTGATACAATAATTTAATAAGCGGCTTAATTTTATCGCTTTCTCCAGAAAAAATAAAACAAACTGGTGCAGGTTTTCGCCTTGTAATTTGTCCACTAAATATATCTGGTGACAATTGTTTATTTATATAAAGATTGAGTTGATCTTTTAATTGTTGTTTGGATTCAGTGATAATCGCTAGACGTTGTTGGAATTGCGATCGCCTGGTATTAGCCGTAAAACAAATATCCATCAAAGAGGCTTCAGGTTGATCTTCTAAAAAAGTGTGGTAACGTTGGACTAAAGTCTGTAAAGCAGTGGGACTCTTTGCACTTAGGGTGAAAATTTGTAACGGCAAAAGATTAGGTTCAGCTTTTAATTTAGATGGCACTGATTCTAATAGCACATGGGCATTTGTTCCGCCTAAACCAAAAGTACTTACTCCTGCTCGAATTGGCTCTAATTCCTTGGGTAAAAATTCTAAATTTTCTTGAACTTTTAACCCTAATTTAGCAAAAGGAATAGCAGGATTAGGCTCTTGAAAATGCAAATTAGGGGGGATCTGACGATGGTAAAGGGAGAGAGCGACTTTAATCAATCCTGCAATACCAGAAGCACCTTCTGTATGGCCAATATTGGTTTTGACGCAGCCCACTCGACAGGGATTATCGGGAG
>JAYKJI010000014.1:0-10174 GCA_035285405.1 Snowella sp.
CTTCCCATAACCCATATAATCCTCCTTCTTGCCAACGATGAATCGCTTCTCTTACTGTTTGTGGTGCCCAGTCCATATGCTCGGCTATCTGGGCAACGCTTAACCCTAATGCATTCAGTCTTAAGGCAGTAGCTCTTTGTTTGACTCTTTGAGGGACGACCTTGGCATAGCTAAGTTCTCGGAGTGTTATTTCTTCTTCCTTGGTTAAACTAATTTTGAGGGGAGCAGGCATTTACTTTCTCTACTTTTTTAGTCTCTTTCCATTTTACGCTTTATTTGGTTGACCTACTTAATACTATATAAATGAGATGAATACCTTACAAGAAGCCGAACAATTTATTAGTCAACTGGCTCCTGAAGACCTAGCCTCCTTTAGACGCTGGTTTGCAGAATTTGATGCAGAACAATGGGATCGCCAGTTTGAAGAAGATGTGGCAGCAGGTAAGCTAGATGGATTGGCCCAAAAAGCTTTACAACATCTACAGGAAGGACGATGTACTGACCTGTGAAATATCGTACAACTCCTGATTTTTGGTACTGTTATCGCCTATTACCCAAGGAAGTTCAAGAACTAGCTGATCGTTGCTATGAATTACTTGAACAAAACCCTCATTACCCATCACTCCATTTAAAGAAAGTAGGTCAATTTTGGTCAGTAAGAATAGGAATCCATTATCGTGCTTTAGCTGTACAAAATGAGACTGATATTGTCTGGTTCTGGATCGGCTCCCATTCGGAATACGATCGCATCCTACGAAGTTGATCAGGATTTTTAAGTGAATTAATCCGCAAAAATATCCAACTGCTCAACCTGATTCCCTGACTTTATACTCGGAACAGACACTTTCTTTTTCTCAATCCCCTGTCTTAAACCCATCGCAATTTTACTGTGCTTTTCAATTTGTCCCATCACCTGTTTCGCCCGACGAATAACCGAACTCGGTAAACCTGCTAAACGTCCAGCTTCAATACCATAAGATTTATCGGCTCCCCCTGGTTGTACCTGATGCAAAAAGACAATTTCATTGGGCAACTCTTTCACCGTCACTTGATAGTTAGCCACATTATCTAAAATAGAAGCCAACTCATTTAATTCATGGTAGTGGGTAGCAAAAATAGTGCGAGCTTGTATTTCCATTGCTAAATATTCAGCCACCGCCCAGGCGATCGATAAACCGTCAAAAGTAGCCGTTCCCCGTCCAATTTCATCTAATAAAATTAAAGAACGAGGCGTTGCATGATTCAAAATATTAGCCGTTTCATTCATTTCTACCATAAAGGTTGATTGACCTGTGGCTAAATCATCCACCGCACCGACCCGCGTAAAAATGCGATCGCACACTGCCAATTGAGCCGATTTTGCTGGAACAAAACTGCCGGTTTGAGCCAATAATTGAATCAGACCCACCTGACGCAAATAACAACTTTTGCCACTGGCATTAGGCCCCGTCAAAATAATTAAATCAGGATGACTTTGACCGTTAAGATCCCCCAAATCCGTTGAATTAGGCACAAAGAAACCGGCACTCAAGGATTGTTCTACCACTGGATGGCGGCCCTCTTCTATGCGTAGTAAACGCCCTTCCACCATGTCAGGACAACAATAACCTTGATAAACAGCAACCTCTGCTAGACCGGATAAAACATCCAAGGCTGCCACCGCTTTGGCAATATCACGAATCGCCTGGGCCTTTTCTGCCACCTTACTACGTACTTCCGTAAAAATTTCATATTCCAATTGATTAAGATCATCCTGCGCCGTTAAAATACGGGTTTCTCGTTCCTTTAATTCAGGAGTAATATAGCGTTCTTCATTGACCAGGGTTTGTTTGCGTAGATAATTTTCAGGGGCTTGTTCAGCCTTACTTCTCGGTAGGGTTAAATAATAACCAAAGGTTTTGTTATAGCCTACTTTTAAGTTAGGAATGCCGGTGCGTTGTCGTTCAGTTACTTCTAAATTAGCTAACCATTGTTTATCCTCTTCCAAACGTTGACGCATTTCATCCAAATCAGCATTAATGCCACTGCGAATTACCCCTCCATCTTTGAGATGAAGCGGTGGATTTTCTACTAAATGGGCGATCGCATAACGGCCCAATTCCTCTAATTCCGGCGGCACTAAATGTAAAGCTTTGAGATAGGGAGAATTTCCTTGACTGGCTAGGTAGGACAAATCCGTTAATCGCACTAAAGATTCGGCTAAGGCCAATAAATCTCGCGCATTGGCACTACCTGCCCCAATCCGTCCGGTTAAGCGTTCCAAATCATAAATGCTTTTTAATAATTGCCGAATATCTTGACGCAGAGGAGGGTTATCCATTAACTCTTGAATGGTTTTTTGTCTAGCGCGAATGCCTTTACAATCTAACAAAGGTTGCAATAACCAACGCCGCAAAGCCCGTCCCCCCATCGCCGTACAGGTGCGATCTAAGGCCCAGAGTAAGGAACCATGAAAACTACCATCTCGTACCGTTTGGTTAATTTCTAAATTGCGACGAGTTTGGTGATCAAGGATGAGAAAATCAGTCAAACTGTAGGTTTTTAGGGGTTGAATCGGGACTAAATTTGATTTTTGGGTGTCTTCGATATATTCCAACAGTCCGCCCGCCGCTCGAATGGCCAAGGGCAAACCATCACAACCCATACCTTCTAAAGAACGCACTCGAAATGTGTCTAATAATCGCTGTTTGGCTTCCATTAAACTGAAGGGAGTTTGCGATCGCAGGGAATAGCAAAAAGA
Organism: Snowella sp.; assembly: GCA_035285405.1. GTDB lineage: Bacteria > Cyanobacteriota > Cyanobacteriia > Cyanobacteriales > Microcystaceae > Woronichinia. The sequence goes on from JAYKJI010000014.1 coordinate 2,741, forward strand.
TTCTGGTAAACAGGTGGGCAGATGTTCAGACTTTTCCCCTGGTCGTAAAATATTTCTCACATCCGGCGCATTAGTGGGTACTAAAACTTCCGATGGTTGCAATCGTAATAGTTCTAAACCTAAGGCTTCTAAATTTGTGGATTGGGTGGTAAAAAATTCCCCCGTTGAAATATCGGCATGGGCCAACCCCCAATGTTCCCCCGATAAGGCGATCGCGGCCAAAAAATTATTCCGTCTGGCTGGCAGCATACTATCATCGGTTAACGTCCCAGGGGTGAGTAATTTCGTCACCTGTCGCTCTACCATACGCTTTTCCGCCGCAGCATCCGCCGCATCTTCCACCTGATCACAAATAGCCACCGCATAGCCCTTTTCTACCAATTGCCGACTGTAGCGTTCTAGAGCATGGTGAGGCACACCCGTCATGGAAACTCGACCGATTTCTTTACCACCATCTTTGCTAGTTAAAATCAGTTCTAATTCCCTGGCAATGATGACCGAATCCTGAAAAAAACACTCGAAAAAGTCTCCCACTCGATAGAGTAATAACGCCCCTGGATACTGTTCCTTCACCTCCGTATAGTGCTGAAACATGGGGGTTAATTTACTGCGATCCAAAGGACGATAATCTCGATGGGGAGCCTTGCTCGTGGCAACTTCTACAGTGGGGGGAGAAACTGGATCGGGCGAGAAGGTCATAGCAGGTTCAACTCAAATTTAAAATCAAAAAGAAGCGCGTAGTGGTTAGAAAAAGGGTAACTTCCGATCTTATCCCATCCTGAACCGCCCATGAAGTTTGTCTTTTTCAATCATCAATGGTTTCTAGTTCCTTGAGTTGTAATTCCAGACCTTGGATAATTTCGAGGTTGAGACTACCACAGACACAAATGCCAAAGGGTTGTTCAAGGGCCACTTCTGCCCCACATTGACGACAACGGGCTAATCCGGGCTTTTCTAAAATTTCTAAAACCGCCCCTGCTAACAAAGTACCTTGGCAACAAGCATCAAAACAAAATTCAATAGAACGGGGATCAATGGCAGTGAGTTGGCCAATTTCTAGGGTGACATGGCTGACGGCTTGACCCTGGGCATACTGAAGGGCAATATCGATAATACTTTGGGTAATCCCTAATTCGTGCATTTTAGATTTTCCCTCAATTTGCTCAAAATAACTTTTAAATCTTTCTTAGCTTTAATTGCGATTAACAAATTCTGGGTAAGGGATCGCTCACCAACAGATCGAGAATCCTTTCCGTTCCAAAGGCGGTTTTTAGGAATACAAACCCTGGCGGTTCAGCGATCGCCTCGCCAATAATTTGACTGTCCTTGCCCATCGGATGGGCCTGCATAGCAGCTAATACCGTCTCAGAATGCGATCGCGGTACAACCACCACTAATTTTCCCTCATTGGCCAAATAGAGGGGATCAAGCCCTAGTAGTTCACATAACCCTTCCACCTCTGGCTGAATAGGCAAGGCCGATTCTTCTAGACGAATACCCACCCCTGCACTCTGGGCAAACTCATTTAAGACTGTCGCTAATCCGCCACGAGTGGCATCTCGCATGGCCCGCACTTGAGGACAAACCGCTAAAATTGCCGCCACCAGACCATGTAAGGGCTGACAATCACTCTCAATGGTGGTCGTTAACGCTAAATCTTCCCTAGCCACCATAATGGCGGCCCCATGATTACCCAGAAAGCCGTTTACCAAAATTACATCCCCTGGTTGAATACTGTGGGCCGCTGATGATACTCCCGTCCGAATCACACCGACTCCAGTGGTATTAATAAAAATTTTATCCACTGATCCCCTGGGAACCACCTTTGTATCTCCAGTGACAATCTGCACCCCCGCCGCGATCGCCGCCTGTTTCATACTGACTACCACCTGTTTTAGGGTCGCAATGGGGAATCCCTCTTCGAGAATAACGCTACAGGTTAAGTAAAGGGGAATGGCTCCACTGACAGCCAAATCATTGACCGTGCCGTTAATGGCCAAGGCCCCAATATCACTCCCAGGAAAAAAGAGGGGATCTACCACATAGGAATCCGTTGTTAAGGCCAGGCGATCGCCTAAAGCCGTTAAACTCGTTAGGTCAAAGCGGGCCTGATCTTCGAGGGGAGCTAAAAGGGGATTATCAAAATGGGCCAGAAAAATCTGCTCAATTAAATCCTTCATGGCCTTGCCACCACTACCATGAGCAAGGGTAACGGTTGTGTCTCTCAATTTGCGGGGTTTGGATTCCATGCGGTTGGATTCGTTTAAATTGGGTTGAAGATCCTAAGTCGTAACCTTAATGTTAATAGTGGCATACAGTTTATTAACCAGCCCCATCTCCCCCATTTCCCCCATCACCTGAATTATCCTATTCAGTAGTATCTTTGAGAACACCATAAGAATCATGGCTGCCCTGGTTGACTATCGTTCTGTTAAATCTCTGCCGGAAGTTTGGCGCATTGCCGCAGTAACATTCCCTGCGATCGCGGCTCTCCAAGACCCTCACAGTAACCCACCCGTTAGTTTGACCTATGGGGAACTCTATCAAAAGCTAGAACAAGTTGCCATTGGCTTACAGCAATTGGGGGTTCAACCCCAGGATAAAGTGGCGATTTTTGCCGATAATAGTCCCCGTTGGTTTATTGCCGACCAGGGAAGTATCTTATCCGGGGCAACCAATGTGGTGCGTTCTTCCCAGGCAGATCAACAAGAATTGCTTTATATTTTGGCTGACAGTCAAAGTCGCAGCCTAATCGTTGAAGATCGCAAAACCTTAGATAAACTCAGGACTGGCTTAACGGATCTGGCCTTAGATTTTGTCATTTTACTTTCGGACGAAACCCCTGACCCGGATTTTCCGCTCAAACAACTCAATTTTTTCCAGGTGCTGGCTCTTAGCACTGACCAAAAACTCAAACCCGTTGCTCAAAATGAACAGACTTTAGCCACCTTAATTTATACCTCTGGAACCACGGGCCAACCAAAAGGGGTAATGCTCTCTCACGGTAATTTGTTGCATCAGGTTAAGGAGTTAAAAGCCATTCTCCATCCTCAACCCGGCGATCGCGCCTTAAGTATTCTTCCCTCTTGGCATTCCTATGAGCGCAGTGGAGAATATTTTCTCCTATCCCAAGGTTGTACCTTGATTTATACCAGTATTCGGACGTTTAAGGCAGATTTAAAGAAATTTAAACCAGATCACATGGTAGGTGTACCGCGACTGTGGGAATCTCTCTACGAAGGTATTCAAAAACAATTTCGAGATCAATCCGAGAAACAACAGCAACTGATTAACTTTTTCTTTGCTCTTTCTAGACGCTATATCCTGATTAAACGCATTGCCGAGAATCTTAGTTTGGAGCATCTTCATGTTTCTTCCCTAACTCGTTTCAAGGCTCGTCTGCAATCCCTTTTTCTGGCTCCTCTCCACCAACTCGGCGATCACCTAATTTATCAAAAAGTGCGGGAGGGAACGGGGGGCAATCTCAAGACTCTGGTGAGCGGTGGTGGTTCCTTAGCCAAACATTTGGATGATTTCTATGAAATTGTTGGTATTCCGCTGCTGGTGGGCTACGGATTAACAGAAACCTCCCCGGTTACCAACGCCCGTACCCCCGAACGCAATCTCCGTTATTCCTCCGGCAAACCTATTCCCCAGACGGAAATTCGCATTGTGGATCCCGAAACCCGTCAACCCCTACCGCCGGAAGCAAAAGGTCTGGTTTTGATTCGTGGCCCTCAAATTATGCAGGGGTACTATAATAAGCCGGAAGCCACAGCCAAAGTGATCGATGCAGACGGCTGGTTTGATAGTGGCGATCTGGGTTGGGTAACCCAGGCCAATGATCTGGTGCTAACGGGACGAGAAAAAGATACTATCGTATTAAGCAATGGCGAAAACATTGAACCCCAACCCATTGAGGATGCTTGTATTCGTAGTCCCTACATTGATCAGATTATGTTGGTAGGGCAGGATCAAAAATCCTTAGGGGCCTTAATTGTGCCGAATTTAGATGCCTTGAATAAATGGATTCAGAGTCAATCTTTGGGCATTACCTTGCCTGCCGAAGATACGGCTCTAGCGCAACTCCCCCAAACCGATCTCTATCACAAGACAATACTAGAGCTTTTCCGTCAGGAGTTAAATCGAGAAGTTAAAAACCGCCCTGGCTATCGCGCTGATGATCAAATTAAGGTTTTTAGCCTGATCCTGGAACCCTTTTCCCAAAATAATGGCATGATGACCCAAACCCTAAAAATTAAACGTCCTATCGTGACCGAACATTATCGCGGTATTATTGATGGGATGTTTGCTAAGTCCTGATTGTTTGCCCAAAATCCCTGGACTCGCTATTTTTAACGCTTGATTTTTATTACGGAAATTGTCTTTATGGATGACGCAAAAACCAGTCTGCTTCTAAAACGCCCAGTGACAGTTAAGGTCATTGTGACACCTCGCTGGAAAGAAGAGATGCAGCAACAACTCCAAGCTCAAATTAGTCAGCTTGATGGTCAGATTCAACAACTTGAGCTACAGGGTCAACGGGCGATCGCCGAAATTCAGAAACAGAGTATTACGCCCTTACAGCCTCAGGTGCTTCAGCAAATTGACAATATCCAAATCCAGGTCAATCAGCAAAAAAGTGAAATGTTAGAGCAGAAAAATCAAATGCTCCAACAAATGCAGCAAGTACAATTCCTCGATTTAGATCAGGAAGTGGCCCAAGCGCAAATGGAAAGCTTTTTCCGCATTGAAATAGGGGATAATCTCGTGCAAAAGCTGAATGTAGAAATTGTACTCAGAGATGGCGTTGTAGAAGAAATTCGTGGTGATATTTAACTAGACAGTGCTAGATCTCCTCTCCTCTGGTGGTCTAGCCCTTATGTTAAAATTGCTCAGATTTGCAGATCGGTAAGCTCAGACCGCTAATGACCTTGAAGATTCCCTTTAAAACACCGTCCCAAAAGCCCGTAGAAAGTGTGCCCTGGCTTCAGGCGATCGGTATCGTTCCACTGATTATTTCTCTGGTTATTATTGTCTTACTTGCTACAGTGGGCCCATTGTTTGCTTCCAATCAAGAAATTGCCCTAGATGTCGCTCTTTTAGAAAAATTGCATCAGTTCGTTCCAGGCTTTATTGGTCAGATCTTACGACTGATTTATATGATCACCGGAGTTCATGTCACTTTATTTTTTGTGCTAGGTTCTTTGGGATTATTACTCTGGAAACGCTATTGGGAAGAAGCAAAATTTCTAGCCTTTGCTACCTTGGGGATATTGCTAATCATTGATCAAGGTTTAAAGCCTTTATTTAATCGTATTCGTCCCGGTTCTTTTTCCAGTGATTTGCCCAGTTTAGTGGATGTGGATGGCAAAAGTTTTCCCAGTGGCCATGCGGCAGGCAGTGTGGTTTTTTATTTTTATATCGCTTTTCTGTTGGCCGCCCATTTCCCTCAACACCGTTTTTATATTTATCTGGGTGCAACCTGTTGGGTCGGATTGATTGGTCTGAGCAGTATGTATTGCCGTGTTCATTGGGGTAGTGATATTTTTGCCGGCTATGGCGTAGGTTATATTTGGTTGACTTTATCCCTGGCCTTGCTCAAACGGGCCGATCCTCAAACCTATTTTGCGAAAACGACCCAACGATGAGTGAAACATCTTCTACGGATCTATCATCTCAACAGTCAGAGCAAGTTCATGCCTCTTTAGAGTCGCCAGGGATGACAAACCCCTGGTTGGCTGATCTCACAAAATCCTTAAGTTGCTCCAAGCCTCTGACTTCTCTGTCCTTACTCCAGCAATATCCTGAACCGATCGCCCTCCAGATTTTGGCCCTAGTGGAAAGGGAACAGACTCAAAAATATGAATTGCGGCTGAAAATGCTGACCAATGAATCCTTAATTCAACAAAAACAAGCTGGCGATCGCCGTTTAGGACAGATTTTAGGGTTTAGTTTGGCGGTGGTGGCATTAATTACGGGTTCCCTAATGGCAATTTTAGGTAGGGAAATGATCGCCGCGATCACTGGGGGAATGCTGGGGTTAACTGGTATCATTAGTCTCTATGCCATACAACTAATCCAGCAGCCGTCCTACACTCCACCAACTAGGGTGAGGAGCAGAGGCAATACGAGTGAGTAAAAAGCCAATCGGGATGACAGGATTTGAACCTGCGGCCCCTTCGTCCCGAACGAAGTGCGCTACCAAGCTGCGCTACATCCCGTAGAAAATTAGCTTAAACAGTATAGCATACCTGATTGGCAACTCTACACAAAAATAAAATTCAGGTTTTTTCTCCGTTCCTCCCCAGAATGGTCAAGCCTCTTATTATGCGATCGCCGACGGTTCAACCACTTGTTAAGATTAGTAAACGGCAAATTCAATTCATCGTAGGGAGGCATTAGGTGTGACCGTTAAACCAGAGTGGTTAAGAGTAAAAGCTCCTCAATGGCAACGAGTCAGAAACGTCAAGGAAATCTTACGAGATCTGTCTCTCAATACGGTTTGTGAAGAAGCCTCTTGTCCGAATATCGGCGAATGCTTCCAGGCTGGCACAGCCACCTTTTTGATTATGGGTCCAGCTTGTACTCGTGCCTGTCCCTACTGTGATATTGATTTTGAAAAGAAACCCCAAGCATTAGATCCCAGTGAACCTCAACGTCTAGCTGAAGCGGTTAAGCGTCTCAATCTCAATCATGTGGTGATTACGGCAGTTAATCGAGATGATTTACCGGATGGAGGTGCGTCTCAATTTGTGGACTGTATTAATGCTGTTCGAGTTATGTCCCCACAAACAACGATTGAAGTTTTAATTCCCGATCTATGCGGTAATTGGGAAGCCTTAGCAGTGATTTTATCCGCCCAGCCGGAAGTCTTAAACCATAATACAGAAACCATTCCGCGCCTCTACCGTCGAGTACGTCCCCAGGGAGATTATCAGCGATCGCTGACCCTGTTAGAAAAAACGAAAGCAATTACACCAAAGGTTTATACCAAATCAGGGATGATGGTTGGGTTAGGAGAAAGTGATCAGGAAGTCCGTCAAGTGATGGAAAACCTGCGGGCCGTTGACTGTGATATTTTGACCCTAGGCCAATACCTACAACCAACCCCGAAACACTTAGAGGTTAAGGATTTTATTCCACCGGAGCAATTTGAAGCCTGGCGGATTTTTGGCGAAGCGATCGGCTTTTTACAGGTGGTTGCTTCTCCCCTGACCCGTAGTTCTTACCAGGCTGAACAGGTACAAGCTTTAATGAAACGTTATCCACGTTAAAGGTCACTAGCGGTTAGAAGCCTCTAGGAGCAGCAATTCTAAATTTAAGGCGAGGTAAGGGTTGTAGAAAACAAGGATAGATAATGGAATAAGGACAACAAAGCAGGAGGACGAAAAGATGCAAGGAATAATCAGTATGGGCGGTCTGATAGCTTAC
>JAYKJI010000015.1:0-8101 GCA_035285405.1 Snowella sp.
AGCTTCGTTTTAAAACCTAACAGCATTGCTCGGAGAGTAGATAGTATGTTAAATCATACCATTGAGAGATAGCTTTTAATCTTAAATTCTCTTTTTACCGTAAAGTTACGCTTTCTCACACAAATCACGCACTAAAGGAATGCTCTCTCTCATTATTGTTATTACTGTTAGTCCTCTACTTGGCTGGCTAGTCCGCAAAGGATTGTCCCCAAAACTAGCTCTCTTGCTTACCATTTTATTGGTGCTAGGGGCTGGAGCCAGCTTGATGGCTTTTTTAGGCGTTTCCATTAATCAGCTAATTCATATTTTGCCCACTTACGAGGCTCGGATTAGTGCAATTAAGGATTCTCTCGTTCATTTTTTTGCGGCTAAGGGGATTAATCTCAATAACACAATGGGTTCCGACGTTTTACAACCGAGTTACCTTTTAAAAGGGGCAGTGGTGTTTATTCAGCGCATTGGTGAGGCGATCGCCTCTTCTCTGTTGTTGTTGTTAATTGTCGCCTTCATGTTGATTGAGTCCACCAGCTTTCCGAGCAAGTTATGTCGCGTTTTTGAACCAGAGGGAGTCCTTTTAAGTAAGCTAACTGCCTTTAGCGGTGACATTCGCAAATATATGATGATCACTGCTTGGACAGGAGCTTTAGCGGCTTTTGGCGATTTTCTAGTGTTACTAGTCTTGGGGGTTGATCTCGCACCTTTGTGGGGGGTGATGTTTTTTCTCTTAAGTTTTATCCCAGGGGTTGGTTTTTTGTTGGCGGTCATTCCCCCTGTTTTATTAGCATTATTAGAACATGATGGCTTGAGGGCGATATTAACGTTTGTGGGTTGTTTATTGGTGGATAATATTGTGGATAAGGCGATTAAACCTCGCTATATGCAGGAAGGTTTAGATCTCTCGATTTTGGTGATTATTCTCTCGATTTTGTTTTGGAGTTGGGTATTGGGGCCAACGGGCGCAATTTTATCGGTCCCGCTAACGATGATGGTAAAAAAGTTGGTTTTGGAAAGTTCGGAGGAGACTCGTTTTATTGCGCTATTGATGGGAGCCGGTAATACGGAAAAGATTACACCTAGTCTTTCTGCTTCGGAGGATGAAAACGGCTAGTTTAGGATCTATTTGGCAATGATTGTTAAAATCGGGTAGGGGTTTGGTTGCCAAATCCATCGGCTATATTGTTACAATTTGATGGTCTTCTAATTTAAGGATTGTAGGACTTGGAGAATAAGCCTCTACAGTACATCAAAATTATTTAACCCATTACAAATCAAAAAAATCAAGGAGAAATTATGACACCAGAAGAAGGATATCAAGAAGCAAAAATACGTATTGCGGAAGCACAAAAATCAGAAAATTTAGAACTTAATCTATCTAAGCTTCAACTAACTAGTATACCGTATCAGATCTCCAATCTTCAGAATTTACAATATCTTTCTCTTTCTCATAATCAAATAGGTGAAATTTCTGATACGATCTCCAATCTTCAGAATTTACAAATACTTTCTCTTTATAATAACCAAATAAGTGAAATTCCTGACTCGCTCTCCAATCTTCAGAATTTACAAACACTTTTTCTTTCTCATAACCAAATAAGTGAAATTCCTGACTCGCTCTCCAATCTTCAGAATTTACAAATACTTGATCTTGATAATAACCAAATAAGTGAAATTCCTGACTCGCTCTCCAATCTTCAGAATTTACAAAATCTTTATCTTGCTAATAATCAAATAGGTGAAATTCCTGACTCTCTCTCCAATCTTCAGAATTTACAAACACTTTTTCTTGATAAGAACCAAATAGGTGAAATTCCTGACTCTCTCTCTAATCTTCAGAATTTACAAGAACTTTATCTTTATAAGAACCAAATAAGTGAAATTCCTGACTCGCTCTCCAATCTTCAGAATTTACAAACACTTAACCTTGATGGAAACCCACTTAATCCGGCGTTAGCGGCTGTTTATCAACAAGGATTAGCCGAACTTCAAAACTATCTCCGTGAAAGAGCCAAATCCCAAATTACCCTCAACGAAGGCAAATTAATCTTGGTTGGTGAAGGTGCGGTGGGGAAAAGTTGCCTCTTAGGAGCCTTGCGCGGAGATGAATGGATCGAAGGGCGTTCTAAAACTCACGGCATTGAAATTAAGCCCTGCCAATTTACCCATAACCAAACCGAAATTACCCTTAACGGTTGGGATTTTGGCGGTCAAACCATTTATCGTCCCACCCATCAACTCTTTTTCTCTGCCCCTGCGGTTTATCTAGTGGTTTGGAATCCGAGAATGGGCATTCATCAGGGCTGTGTCGAATATTGGATTACCCTCGTCATCCGTCGCGCTCCCCAAGCAAAAATATTAGTTATTGCCACCCACAAAAACCCGAACCAAAGCCAACCCGATATTCCCCGCCAGCAACTCATCGAAAAATTTGGTCAAGATACCCTCATTGATTTCCTTTTTATTAACAGTAAACCCGAAGAAGAAACGGGCATTGAAGAACTAAAAACTAAAATTGCTGAAGTTGCTTATCATTTGCCCGCAATGGGGGAAAAAGTCCCTAAAAAATGGGAAATGTTTTGGAAAACCCTCGCCAATAAGAATCAAGCCTATCTACCCTATACGGAAATGATTAATATCTGTAAAGAAGCAGGTCTAGAGTCAGATAGAGCCGAAGCATTTTTAGAAACTTCCCACCGTTTAGGGCGTTTAATTCATTATCATAACGACCCAACTTTACACGATATTGTCATTCTTAAACCCGATTGGTTAGCCAAAGCTATTAGTTTCATTTTAGATGATGAAATTACCAAAAATAATCAGGGAATTATTACCCTAAAAAGGTTATGTCAAATCTGGAAAAATCCTCCGCAAACGAATGATCAAGGCCAACCAGAAACGGGTTATCTAGAAACATTGCATCCTATCTTTCTGCGTTTAATGGAACGCTTTGATCTCTGCTATCCCATCAAAAAAGAAAGCCAAGAAACCAATGAAATTGTTATTGCCCAATTGGTGACGGAACAAATCCCCCCTTTTCCTGCCACCTGGTCACATCTCAAAACCGAACAGAGCGAAAAAGTTCAATTCTGTCGCTTTTTTGAAAAAGAATGGGGCCGACCTGCCGAACCAGAGGGGCTTATTTATCGCCTTATTGTGCGTTTTTATCGCTATTCCCTCGGTCAAGATAATTATGCCGATAGTGTCCACTGGCAAAAGGGCCTAATGCTCAAAGATAGCCATAGAAACTATGCCTTAATTGAACAAATTGAAGACGGTATTAAAATTACCGTGCGTGGTCTATATCCTGATGGTTTGCTCTATGCCATTACCGAAGATATTCAGTATTTGATCAAAGAATTTTGGGCGGGCATTCGTTGCGAAATTTTTCTACCTTGCATCACTCCCTGTGGCATGAATAAACCTGGTCTTGGATTTTTTGAACAAGAAACACTATATGAATATTTAGAGCGAGGACAAACGGAAATTAAATGCTCAACTTCAGGCTGTAAAACTTGGTTTAAAATTAACGATCTATTGCGTAAATCTACCATTGAAAAAATTGATTCTTTTCAAGCTGTTGTTGAGAGATTAGATTCCCTACATCAAAAAATAGATTATCAAGGAGAAAATCAACAAAAAATTCTTGATAACCAAGAAAAATCACAAGCTGAATTAGATACTTATTTTTTACGCTTAATGAATACGCTAACCGATGAAGCCAAGGAAGCTCCTCGCCTGTTTAGTTTGATTCCTATAGATACCAAATTTCTCGATAATCCTAGCTGGATCGAAAAGCAATTTCAGTTAATTCTCTGGTGTGAACATTCCCGTTGTCCCTTGCCTTGGCTAAATCATAAAGACGGTAATCCGAAAGCGGGAGTTTATCAAATTAGCATTAAACGAGATTGGTTAAAAAAGGCTTCTCCCTGGATTATTCCCATCAGTAAAGCCCTCAGCATTGGTTTACCCGCTCTCAATTCAGCCTTTCAATTAGGCATTGATGATCAAACCTACAGTCAATTTAAAGAAAATCTCGATTTTGGACAAAAATCCCTAGAGGCCATCGCTAAAACCAACGATTCTCTCGGTCAAGTTTCTAATGAAAAATTGTATAACCTGGAAGTAGGTGAAGTTACAGAAGCAAGGGGGGCGATTTTGCGGGAATTTCAAGCGATTATCAAACAAAAAGATCCTGGTTTTGGGGGATTAGAAAAAGTGCAAACCAATCAGGGGAAATTTCTTTGGGTACATCATCAGTTTATCGGCGAGTATTAATCTTTTTGTTCCGACTTCCTTTTATTCCCTAGAACCCGCACGTTGTACTAGCTAGGGAAGTTAAAAATCACACGCGATCGCTATCTGTAGGGATTATTAACTATAGCCAAAAAGTTAGGACGGCCTGAATATTTAATCCGCAAACTAATGTCTATAGCGATTGTGTTCTGGCAATGCCCCTGGTAAGCTCGGTATTGGCTCTGGTACTTGCCCCAATTCCAAGGCCCAGGTACGAATTAAACGGGCGATCACCTTTTGAAGAAGACCTTCAGCAATCTGTTTTCCCATCTGGTGAGTGGTGGGATTAACCAATAACTGACTGATAACGGGAACTAATTTCATCGGATCAAACCCTGGAGTTGTTTCTAGAATTTGCCAAATATTCTTTAAATGTTCAAGGGTTTGGGGATTATCGTCTATTTTAGATGGCAGCTTCGATAAGGTTTGGGGTTGAACTAAGCCCAGTTGCTCCTGAATCGTGAGGGTAAAATTAAACCAGCTATGACGACCAAAGGCATCAATGACATTGATCAACTCATTCACCAATTTCTCACGGATATATTGACCTCGTTCAGAAAACAGAAAATCTGTTCCTTGATTTAAGATCTGATCAAAATCGTAATCACTAGAAGTCCGCGCATTGCGTAATAAATTTTCCAAGCGATTCCAACGAAAATTCCCGTCTTTAAAAAGCAAATCTCGTAGTGAAGTACGCAATTCTGGTGATTGATCGGTTAGTAAACGTTTGGCAATGTAGGGATAGGCTTTACTGAGCACTTTAAAATTGGGATCAATCCCGATCGCAATCCCTTCTAACGTCACCATCGAGCGAATAATCAGGGCATAATAGGCCGGCACCCGAAAGGGAAATTCATACATCATGGCCGACATTTGATCGGTAATACTTTTGAAGTTTAGTTCCGCTACACTCGCGCCCAGAGCATTGCCAAAGACCTGACTTAACGCAGGCACAATCGGTCTTAAATCGGTATCGGGTTTTAAAAAGTCTAATTTGACATAATCCTGGGCCAGCCCTTCAAAGTCACGGTTCACCAAATGCACCACTGCCTCGATTAAGCCATAGCGTTGATAGGGTTGGATAGTACTCATCATGCCAAAATCCAAATAGGCTAATCTGCCATCGCTCATGGCGAGAAGATTACCTGGGTGGGGATCGGCATGGAAAAAGCCATGTTCCAGTAATTGTCGTAGGGAACATTGAACTCCCACTTCGACTAAATGGGTTGCATCAATACCCTGGGCTTGAATCGCTCGAATATTGGTCAATTTAGTTCCTTCAATCCATTCCATCGTCAGGACTCGACGGCCGGTATAAGCCCAGTAAATATGGGGAATATAGATTTCTGGTAAATGTCCATAGAGTTCGGCAAACTTCTCGGCATTGCGTCCCTCCTGGATATAATTCATTTCTTCAAAAATACGGCTGGCTAGTTCATCGGTAATGGCCACTAAATCCGATCGCAGTCGTTTAATATTTTTCTTGGCCCACAAGGACAGCGATCGCATGATGTAAATATCCAACGTGATTCGCCGTACTAAATCGGGTCGTTGCACCTTAACGGCTACTTTTTCGCCTGTTTTTAACGTTCCTCGATAAACCTGTCCTAGAGAAGCTGCGGCGATCGGACTTTCTGACAGATCAGCATAAATTTCTGTGGCTGGCGCGCCTAACTCTTCCTCAATAAACTGATAGGCCATTTCATTGGGAAAAGAAGGCAATTGATCCTGAAGGGTTGTTAATTCTTCTAGATAGAGGGGTGGAACAAGATCGGGACGGGTTGAAAGAGCTTGCCCTACCTTGATATAGGTTGGCCCTAGATGGGTTAGCAGTTCCCGCAGTTGAATAGCACGTTTACGAGAGGTTTTAGCATTTTTTTGCCAGAGGCCATCCCACCACAGTCCAAGGGCAAACCAGAGAAAGGGAAAGAAAATATTTAAAAGTCGCCCTAAAACTTGAAAAGGCCGTCGTCGATAAAATTCGGTAATAAGTTCGGGATGATACCGCCAGCTTTCTGGAAAACTATCGCTTACTGGGCCAATATCTTCTGTATGGCCAATGGGCACATGATTGGGTTGAACTTCAATAGTAAGAACTTCGATGAGGTTTTCCTCTAGGCCAGAACTGGGTGGCAAGACGGCTTGGGGCATGGGTTCGCACTGACTAGGACTGACTTTGTAAACTATTGTAACAAGTCTGGGGAACAGCGATCGCTAATCAGCCGAATGGACGACTATTTGGCTTAACTTTTTCAATAGTAGGGATCACGGTTTTGTCGATTATCTAGGGCGATCGCCGGTAGAACTTAATCTGCTTGCATGAGTTGACGGCGCAATTGATCTAAGGCTGTACAGGCTCCCAGATATCGCACGGCTTCTCGTCCTCGGATTGCTCCAAAACGATGTTCTTGGCTGATAACAGTGCCATCAGGCGTCGCAATGCCGATATAAACTAAACCGACTGGTTTCTGCTCACTGCCACCACCGGGCCCCGCAATGCCGGTAATACTGATTCCCCAATCTGTGCCTAGCCGCGTTTTCACTCCCAGGGCCATCTGTTCCGACACAGGACTGCTCACAGCTCCGTATTGGGCCAAATCCTGGGGATTCACTCCTAAAAACGACACTTTAACCCGATTATCGTAGGCAATAACCCCACCCCAAAAGTAATCAGAACTACCCGCCACTTCTGTGAACATCGCCCCTAAACCGCCGCTCGTACAGGATTCTGCCACACTTACCGTTTGCCCTTTTTGTCGCAATTTTTCTCCCACCACAGAGCTTAGGGTATCGTCATCCTTACCAAAATAATCCAGTCCGGCAATGGCTTGAATTTGTGCTGCAATGGGGGCGATCGCAGCTAGGGCTTCCTCTTCAGAAGAGGCACGGCTGGAAATCCTTAAGCGTACTTCACCCATACCTGCATAGGGAGCAACGGTGGGATTTTGTAACTCGAAGAAGGGAGCGACTTTTTCGGCTAGGGTTGATTCTCCAATGCCTCGAAAGCGCAAAACTTGACTATAAATGCTGGTCTGACCCCAACCCTGGGATTGGAGATAGGGAATGGCTGTTTCTTGCCACATCCGTTTCATTTCAGAGGGAACCCCTGGAAAGGTCAAAAGGGTTATCCCTGGCTGGGGTTGCCAGATTAAGCCCGGAGCCGTTCCCGTCGGATTGGCTAAAATGTCAGCCCCCTGGGGCAAAAGAGCCTGTTTACGGTTATTAGCAGCCATTGTCCGCCCAATTTTGCTAAATTTCTCGGTAATATCGGCAATAACTTCTGGTCTTTCTTGCAGAGGCGTTTTAAAAAAAGCGGCGATCGCTTCGGTGGTGAGATCATCGGTTGTCGGGCCAAGACCGCCGGTGAAAATAAGAATAGAAGCCCGTTGGAGAGCGGTTTCCATCACCTGATGAATACGTTGAAGATTATCACCCACAACGGTTTGATAGTAATGGGGAATCCCCAACTGTGCTAATTCCTGAGCCAAAAACTGCACATTACTGTTGAGGATTTCACCTAAAAGCAGTTCTGTTCCAACACAAATAATTTCGGCACTCATGTTCTAAACTCATCGTCTAATCGGCTTCTGGCTATTGTTACGAATTATAGTAAGTAGGTCAACTTAATTAAAAGAAAAACGAGAAACGGAATATCCTCCCTGACTGGCTCGATTCTCAATGCCGGCCATCAGAGCATAGGCTAAATCTAACTCATCCTCAAAGACTCGACCCGCTAATTCATCCCGTTTGAGATGTAGCCACTCATCTTCAATACGGTTCATTTGAGGACTGTAAGGCGGCAAGAAAAACA
>JAYKJI010000016.1:0-7025 GCA_035285405.1 Snowella sp.
CTCGCAGAAGAGTCTTCTCATAGTCCGAGCAACAACATTACCGAGAATGCTCCTGCTTCTGTTCAGAATTCCGTACATCAGTCTGGCAATAATCTTGTTTCTAATCAGATTCTGAATGAAAATAAGAATTCCTTGTTTATTCGTGATTCTAGTGGCGAAATGAATGACGAAATGACATGGTTAAAGCCATACGCGGAACAGTTGGAGCAATATCGTCAACGCGGCTCATCTAGTTCAAATTATAGCCGTGGAGATCTTGGCTGAAGTAATCGTGAAATAGGTTAGCATTGCATAATCTATCCAAAATGCAACCAAATCTGCTGATCAAAATCTCCTTAATGCTTAGGGATTCGGTTTTAAACCCACCAGTTGACCACTGAATATCGAAGCCTATCCCTACAAAATATTAATCAAATTGTTGCCAAGCTAAAATTGCTTTCACCACAAAAGCTGTCGTAATCGTCCGACTACCATAAAACAGAATTGCCCGAACCTGTCCTGATGCTCTGCCCAACTCCATGCGAATAAACCGACAACTTGGCCAAGATTGCTCCGATTGTTGATAATATTCTTGGAGGTAGCTCAATCCCTTAAGAACACAATCCCCGTGCAAAAAATTTCTCTTTTCTCCCCCAAAAGTTGCGGGACTAGGGAGTCTAACACCATTCCTTGTGACAGAATTTGTCTCTTGGGATTGAAACATCGCCAAACCTAATAAAGCCAAAGCCGTACTCAAAGGCTCACTAATCTCTTCCACTCCCCAACCGCCATCCTCTCGTTGAGATGCTCCTAAAAAACTCATTCCCTGTTCAATGCTAGGGGATAAGGGACGGACTAACGCCAATAATCGTAAACAAACATAAGTGCCGTAAAAAGGCCCGTGATACCACGAACTTTGCCAACTCCCATCGGCTTTTTGTTGATTTTCTAAATAGGTCAACCCCTTTTCAATCACCTGACTAAATCGCTCTCCATCGTAAAGAGCCAACGCATAAAGCAAATTGGCCATCACATCAGGATCAGGGCCCATTCCCCAGGCTAACCTAGCCCACTCCCCTTGGAGTTGTTGCTCTGGAGTAGGGTTATGTTTGGGAATAATCCAGGTCTCAAAGGAACCATCAGGATAATAATTATCGTTTAGCAAAACAGCCAGGGGCAATTCACAGGCCTTTTTCGCCTCGTCCCATCGTTGCGATCGCACCAAAATCTGCATAATTTGGGCTAAGTCATCCGCATCGGGAGGTAATTCAGGTAAATAAGGAAAATAGCCCCAGCCGCCCACTCCTGTCTGACGTTGACAACTTAATAAATAATTGATCTCCCGTTCGATCAACGGTTGCCAGACTTCCCCAAAATGCGCTCGGAGATCACACAAGGTATCAGCAATTAAAGCCCTGGCAAAAATATCGCCTTGATGTTCTTCTTGGGATGAGATAAACCCCTGGGTCTGGGGAAAAACCATCCGATGAGCCGCCTCCGCAAATCCCCGTTGCCCCTGAGCCGCTAAAAATTGCAAACTTTTTTCTAGGCAATTTTGGAGACGGATTTCCAAAAAATTTTGAGGAGAAGGCAATGTAAAAACCATAGTCAAACGATATAAAGCAGGGAACTTGGCGGTTATTTTAGATAAGCCTTCTGTAGCTTAGAGGCTAAATCCTCGGCTGTGAGCGGTTCAAATCCTTTATCAATAAAACCTAAACTTTTAAGACCCTTAGGTTTTTGTCCTAAAATAGCATTCTCGTAAAACATGATTTTGGTATAAAAATCATCTTCAACTTCAAAAACTTCTAATTGATTAGGATACTGATGATGATCCCAATGATAATATCTTAAGGAACTGATTTTGGGAATCATTAAGCCGGCTAGGACAACTCTTTCTATGTCAGTTTGATTGGGAGGGGAGCAGTGAAATAACCGAGTATTATAAACAATAGCTTGGCCAGCTTTCATTGACAATGCTGTTAAGTATTCTTGCTCAATCAGTGGTAATAGATGCCGATAGGGGAACTCATTGAGTCCTCCCCTAGGTTGGGTATTAAGGTGATGACTGCCTGGGACTAAATGGAGACAACCATTAAACGGCTCCACATCAATCAGAGGACACCAAATCCCCAGGGATTGAAATTGATTTTCATCGGTAAAAGACCAATCCTGGTGCATCTGGACTTGACTATCCCTTCTGGATGCCTGTTTAACAACAAAATTCCAAAAACATAAACGATGATCTGGAAATAGCGTTGTTATTTTCCTGCCCAAAAGTTCCTTAACTTTTACATCAATAAATTTTCGGTAATCCACATCTGCGCTCATAATACTAGGGGCAAAACCTGTTGTGAGTCCAGAAGATTTTTGCTGATAGAGATTTAATACAGATTGTATTTCGGCTTTATCTAAAAAATCAATCACCAGATACCCTGATTTTTCAAAGATTTCTGTTTGTAAAGGAATGGGATGTAAAAGTTGAGTCATAATTGATAGCGATTTAATGATATCAAACCTGATTTAATAGCTATTCCCCATAATTCTCCTTTGAAAGAGAGGAATCAGATGGTGATGGTTCATTCTCCGATAAATTAAGTCTATTTTTAATACTTAAAAGACTGAGGACAAACCACAATTTTAAAATTAACCAGGGAACCGCCACATAAACCCAGCGACCAATGGGATATTTCCCTGTCTGAAATGTGGAATGAAATAAAATTAATTGACCTCTTGCTTCGGGATGTTGTTGATAGAACTGGTTAGCAATTTCCGATTCAATGGGAATACGTTCAATTTGCTGAAAGGAAAACCAGACTACCAATTGCGAGAGGACACGACATTTGCCACAGCGGCCTGCGTAAAATAAACGGGGTTTTTCTTTGACTAAGGGGCTAGAGGTCTCCATGCTGGGGAAGTTCCTAGATAAACCAATTACATTTTAAGGGGATCTTACAATTTTTAATGCTCATCTACTGAGTAGCGGCTTTGAGATAAAGATTTAATCGTAAATTTCCCTGGGTATCACATCCCATTCCTAGATAGGAAACCGCACTACGATTCTGCTCCAGGGCTTCTGTGATCGGTAAATTGGCTAAACTATACTGTTGAGTACAAGAATTAACTAAAGCAATCCATTGATCGGGACAATAGGCTAAACAATGACCACAAACATCCACCTTGACATCTACCATTTTTCCTGTGGTGATCGCCAAGCCCAAACTGGGAACAATACCCGTTAATTGCAGAATCTTATCCCCGATGACCAGGGTTAAAAATGTCGCTAAATCCTGATTTTGTAGGAGGTCAATCCCCAAACGATCTAAACGAGTCGGACGCAGAAAACGCCAGTAAAGTTTAGCTCGTACATTCTCAAGATTGGAGCCTTCGATACCAATACTTTGTAGATAAGCACAGTTCCGTAACGCGGCGATCGCCCTTTTTGCTTCTGTGGCATCGGGTAAAATTGCCGTCAACCAGCGTTCAGCCCAATCCCAGGCAGCTTGAATGCCTTCCTTACCTCTAGCATCCACATACATGGCACAGCCTGGGGTATTAATCCCGGCCCCTAACCACAGGACACCACTGGTAAAGCGAGCAAATTCCGCCACATCCTTGGGGACATAACAATTTAGGGTGCGATCGCCGAGGGGAGCCAAAGAGCGAGAAGCGGTTAAATCCCATAGCTCCGTTAACGCTAAACGACTGGCTTCAAAGCGAGCTTTGGAATCTGCCAAAACAAAACCAGGATCCCCTAGTAGTCGGCTATAGCAATGCTTGGCCGTCGCTGTCAAACAGAGTTGTAAAGGGGAACCATCACTATTTAGCCCCGAACGCCCGCCGCGTTGACCCTGACCATCGGGGGGAATAGCCAATAGGGTTTGACTCAAGGCTGTTACGGACGCTAAGGGAACTCCGCTGACTTGAGCCGTTACCGCTAATAAGTCTTTTAGACGGTCTTCTATCTCATGCTTAGTACACAATCCCAGCATCTTTAGTTTTTAGTGACTAAGATATTGCTGGCGACCCCTGGATTGCCATTAGAGCCTGACTGCCCTGGATTACCGTTATTTCCTGGAGAACCTGGTTTAGCTCCTCCTCCCGCATCACCACCGAGGCCCCCTTGACCCCCACTACCACCATGACCCCCAGTTCCTCCTGGAGCCGCATAGGGCGTAGCAAAAACATCACCGCCTTGGGCAGAAGAGGTGTAGATCACTCGCACGGTTGTACCGTTGCCGCCGTTACCGCCCTTACCCCCATCTCCGCCATTACCGCCGTTACCGCCTTTACCCCCATCACTGCCAGAGCAATCTGAACCCGCAGCACATTTTGAGGACTCGCCGCCATGGCCGCCACGACCACCGTTGCCGCCTTTACCCCCATCGCCACCGTCACCGCCTTTACCCCCCCCTGAGTACAGGGTAATATTGCCCACTAACTCACCAATGGTAATCGTTGCCGGTTGAGCGTCTAAGCCGTTACTACCATCACCGCCGCGATCACCAGGGCCTCCAGCGACAGCATCACTTCCAGGTGAGGAGTGCGGATCACAGGTTGATTTCCAGTCGCAAGAAGCATCTCGCCCTCGACTGCCATCATTGCCGTTAGGTCCTGTATCCCCATGAACTCCGTTAGCACCATTGGCTCCAACGATTAAAATATCGTAGTTCATTATCCTTAAATCCTCGAAGTAAAATACAAAAACTGATTGTTGATTGTGGGTAAACGAAAACTAAGAATCTTTGACTAGTTTAGTGAAGTTAATATCCACTGCCTGTCCCTGGGCAATAATGGATCCTCCTTGAATATGAACTTCTTCCGTAAAAGTCTGTTGCCGTTGAATCAGATTTAAGGGGTTGCTTGGAGTGACAGTAATTTGATTAGCCATAGTATTGATCCGATTAAATAAGTGAATTAATTTTGCTTTAAAACCTGATTTTTTCAAGTTTCTGCACCATCATGTGGGTCGGGGCACAGAGTTGAATATTTCCTCCTGCCACAATTTCTAATTTTCTAACAATTAGTACTGCGGGAAGATCTCCTTGAATAATGAGGGAACTCCCAGCTTCTATCCGAATTTTCTCAATCGCCCATACGGCTACTTCAAAGGGAGCATGGAGTTTTTCAATAATGCCCTGATAACTAGCGACCTGTTGGGAATCACCGAAGAGATAGGCATAGCCCGCTTTCTCGATGTCCTCTTGCTCCAGGGGGGTAAGCTCACCAATCTCAGGAAGATAATCTGAAGCCCAAGGTTTAGAGGGTAATTCCCTGGTAAAGGAAAAGACTTCTTGTTCACATACCTCATTGGGTATTCCAATCCAGGCCTTGAATTGATCAAACTGATTCGTTTGGCGAAAGCAGGGCCGATAGGAAGTTGAGCAATCTAAAGAGGTTGAGAAGATAACTTGAGAGCCAGCCCTAACGATGAAGGGTTCTCGATATACGTCAGAAAAGTAATTGATAGTAAACTCAGACAAAAAAGCCTCAAAATTCGACCGTCTGTAGGTAAATTGGGGGGTGACTAAGTTTAAGCAATCTTCAAGCTGCTGTCGTTGAGAATGAATATCGGCAATGGCAGTCTTCATCGGATTTCTTTCTTAATTTTAGGGTTGGGCATTCTATTAAGATTACGAATTTTTTCCACAAACGCCAGTAAAGTTTACAATTTTAAGCAGAAAGTTAAGGCTTCAGGCGCAGTACTAGAAGGTAGCAGAAAATCTCAGGACTGCCCTAACCAAAATTGCAATGACCGCCATTCGCGCCAGGAGCCCGGTGGTCAAAACGTGAGTAAAGTGCCCCGTACAGTCCAAGCCCTCAGAAATGAGTAGCTTCCATTACGACGACCTCAACTCATCACCAGAAATAAAGATTTACGGATTTACAGAAACTTGTGTTTAAAGAATTAAAGATAGTTACGTTCTAAAAGCTCTCGAAGTAAATCAGCCATCGGAACCCCTTGCTCAACAGATTTCATCTTGATTGCCCGATGCAAAGTCTCAGGAATATCTAACGTTAGACGCTTCATCTTCGGTTTCTCCTGAGGAAGGGTCTCTGTTTCAACCGTTCGAGTCTCAACCCATTGATCTACGTTAGAACTGACAGACGGAATGGGCTTAGTTCCAATACTTACCTTTTTAGCCGCCATAACTTAACAACTCCTTAACTAAAGCTTTGATTTCCTTGGCTGCTTGTCCTTTTGGCTCTGTTTCCAATACCGTCTGACCTGTAGCAGCCGACTCTGCCAGCGCAACCCGTTGGCAAATTTGAGACTTAGCAATGGGAATACTGTAATTACTTAGGGCTTCCCCCACATCCCTCCCAATAGCCGTATTTACGATTTTACGATTAATTACAAATAATGCTTTCAGGCTTTCTTTAAATACAGAAGCCTCATTAATCAAATTAATCACTTCCTGGGCAGCCCAAACATCATAGGGAGACGGTTGAACAGGAATTACAATTAAGTCCGAAGCAATAATTCCAGAGCGGGACAACTCCGAAACTCGCGGCGGCCCATCAATGACCACATGGGCATAGTCAGAGGCAATACTAGGCAAATCTCGATGAATCGTGGGCCGATCCAAAGCCATCACCGTAAAGGGAGGTTCACTCTCCCTCGCAGCCGCCCAATCCCTAGCCGAACCCTGGGGGTCAGTGTCCAGTAGCAAAACTTTTTCTTTGGCAGAACTCAACACATAACTGATATGAATTGCCAACGTTGTCTTGCCAACTCCACCCTTTTGATTTTGAACAGCAATAATCATAAGCTTGACAGATTAGCGTATTTACAGATTATCACATTTACGTTTAATTACATCACCGTATTTACGTTTTAACAGATTTACATATTTACAGAAATACAGAATTAAGATAATGCGATTAGTCGTAAATAAGGAAATTGGCGGCGATCGCCTATCTAAATCAAATCCGCAAAAATTCCAGTGACTTCTGCCTGGTGCTGATGGCGGTTGTCATCGTAAATCATCAAAGTGTTCAAATTCTTATGTCGGCTCAACTTCTGCACTTTCCGAGTATCCCCA
>JAYKJI010000017.1:0-6466 GCA_035285405.1 Snowella sp.
GATCACACTCGTATTATTTCTGCAAGAAAGGCAACGAAATATGAACAACGAACCTACTTTGAGCAACTCTCAAACTGATTGGCAACGATTAGACGAAATGAGCGATGAAGATATTGATTTTTCCGACTGCCCAGAAATTACCCCCGAAATGGTTGCTAGGGCCGTAGTGCGGCGAAATGTCCCCGCAACCAAGGCCAAAACTCAAGTTACTCTCCCCATTGATAATGATGTATTCGAGTGGTTTAAATCTCAGGAAAAAGGCTATCAGACACAGATTAATCAGTTGCTCCGAGCCTATATGGAAGCGCACCAATAACCAATAAAAAGCTAATGACGAGGATGAGGACTCTAGTGTGATCGGCGATCCCGTAGGGTGCTTTACTTGACGCATTTTTTGGCATTTTAATGTTATACATCGTTATAAATTTTTCATATTATATGCGTTACGCTAAGCTAACACATTCCACATTGCGATCTCTTTGACTATTTGTTGAAAATGCGATCGCGTTATTATCGGTCAATAACCCTAATTCAAAAATATCTTATTTAATGAGGTTTATACAATGGCTCAAGCAATTCGTCCCCAATTCTCTTATAATTCATAGGTCATTCTACCACTTTTATCCCTGATGACCCTGCTGCCCCAACTGCCTAAAATTCCCTCTGCTGCCTGGCAACGTGCGATCGCCAAAGGTTGGGAAAAACCTTACACCGTGCGTTATGCCAGTAATTTGGATGATGGCCCCTGGCATGGGATGCCGTTAGGAGGGTTTGGTGCAGGTTGTATCGGGCGATCGCCGCGAGGAAATTTTAATCTGTGGCATTTGGACGGGGGAGAACACGTTTTTCGCAGCTTAGCCGCCTGTCAATTCAGCATTTTTGAACAGCCAGAAGGGGAACAAGCCCAAGCCTATGCCTTAAGTACGGAAGCTCCCGAAGATGGCAGTTTAACTCGTTGGCAATGGTATCCGAAGGAAAAGGGAATCTATTCGGCCTTATATCCGCGCAGTTGGTATGAATATCAAGGGGTTTTTAAAAGTCAAATTATTTGCGAACAATTTTCACCCATTTGGGCAGACAATTATCAAGAAAGCAGTTATCCTTTAGGCATTTTTAACTGGAGTTTTCATAATCCCACCGATAAACCGATTACCCTCAGCCTATTAGTAACCTGGCAAAATATCGTCGGTTGGTTTACCAATGCCATTAAATCTCCAATAGTTAAATTGCGCGATGATGGCAGTCCCGTCTATGAATATCAACCGCGCTGGGGCGACAGTACAGGTAATTTTAATCAATGGATTGAAGATAATTTTCGAGTAGGTTGTTTATTTAATCGTATTCAACTGCGGGATCAGGTTGAAGAAGGGGAAGGACAAATCTGTATTGCTAGTGTGCGTAACCCCAGTTTAGAAGCCTTTTATCATAGTCGTTGGAATCCTCAAGGTGATGGTTCTGAAGTGTGGGATTGGTTCGCGGCGAACGGTTCTTTGCCCGATATTCAAGATGAAACCCCCGCCGATCCTGGGGAACAAATTGCCGGGGCGATCGCCTTACGATTCACCATTCGTCCTGGCAAAACCCGCCAAATTCCCGTCATTGTCGCTTGGGATTTTCCCATTACCGAATTTAAAGAAGGGGTTAAATATTATCGCCGTTATACCGACTTTTATGGTCGCAATGGTCAGAATGTTTGGGCTATGATTCGCACCGCTTTAAAACATGGCGATACCTGGCGTGAAAATATCGAAGCTTGGCAAAATCCGATCCTCCAAAATCCCGATCTAGCTGACTGGTTGAAAATGGCTTTATTTAATGAGTTATACCTGTTAGCCCAGGGAGGAACACTCTGGACAGCCGCCACCGAAACCGATCCCGTTGGTCAATTTGGGGTCTGTGAGTGCATGGATTATCGTTGGTATGAAAGTCTAGATGTGCGACTCTATGGCTCTTTTGGGTTAATGATGAATTGGCCAAAATTAGATAAAGCCATTTTAATTGCCTTTGCTCGCGGTATTTTTGAAGAAGATAAAAATGAGCGTACTATCGGTTATAATCTGGTTTCTGCGGCGCGTAAAATCAAGGGAGCGACTCCCCACGATCTCGGTGCGCCCAACGAACATCCCTGGCAACAAACTAATTACACCGCCTATCAAGATTGCAATTTGTGGAAAGATTTAGGCAGCGATTTTGTCTTGCAAGTTTATCGAGATTTCCTGTTATTACCTGAAAAAGATTATGAGTTTTTAGGGGAATGTTGGCCCAGTATTGTCGAGACTTTAGCTTATTTAAAAACCTTTGATCTTGATAACGATGGTATTCCTGAAAATTCAGGTGCGCCCGATCAAACCTTTGATGATTGGCAATTAAAAGGCATTAGTGCCTACTGTGGAGCTTTATGGATTGCCGCCCTGGAAGCTGCGATCGCGATCGCCAATTTGCTCCTAGAAAATCCACCCACAGAAACAGGGTTAAAGCCCAAAGAAATTAAAGCGAGTCTTAAAACTTATCAAGATTGGTTAGCTCAATCTCGCGCCATTTTTCATTCAACTTTATGGAATGGCGAATTTTATAAATTGGATAGTGAAAGTGGCTCTGAAGTGGTCATGGCCGATCAACTTTGCGGTCAATTTTATGCCCGTTTATTAGGCTTACCTGATGTGGTGGAAAATGAGTATGCAGAGAAAGCTTTAAAAAAAGTTTATGATACCTGTTTTCTCAAATTTGCTGACGGAAAGTTTGGAGCCGCCAATGGTTTAATGCCGGATGGTAAACCTGAAAATCCTGATGCAACCCATCCTTTGGAGGTTTGGACAGGAATTAACTTTGGATTAGCTTCTTTCTTGATTCAAATGGGCATGAAAAATGAGGGTTTAAAATTAACGGAAACGGTTGTCAAACAAATTTACGAGAATGGGCTACAGTTTCGGACTCCTGAAGCCATCACCACTGTTGGAACCTTTCGCGCTAGTCATTATTTGCGGGCAATGGCAATCTGGGCTGTTTATGGTTTGCTCATCGGGTTTAAGGCTTAATCAAACCAACCGATATCTTCATTAGAAAGATGGGTATCGGGTTGACCCGGCGCCACATAACGAGTCGGTAGAACCAAAGCAAAAGCGTTATTGGCAGGGATAGGAGCCGGCGGAGTTGCCTGGGCCTTTTCTAAGGTCGTTTGCAACGTTTGGATTTCTGCGTAAAGTTTATTGATTAAGATTTGTTGAGATTCTAAATCTTGCTTGAGGGGTTCTAGCAATTTAACTTGCTTGTTGAGATCCTGAATTTTTTGCTGGGCGACTTCTAGGGCCTGTTGGTGTTGATTAGCCTGGCTTAAGTCTGTGGTTAAGGTTGTGACCAAGGCTTTTTGTTCGGTTAGTTGTTCTTGAAGTTGGCTAACCTGCGCTTTTTCTTGGGATAGTTCCTGATTTAAACGATCAATCCTGGCTTCAATTTGTGGTAAGTTCGATTCCTCGGCGATCGCTGATGTGCTTGGAAGATCAGGTGATGGGGTGGGAAGAGCGGCGGCAACCGCTTCGGTTTCGGCTGATGTGGGCAATTCACCTGGGGAAGGTACAGGAGGTTCCTCCTTCTGGGGTTTGGCTTCTTCGCGTAATAGATCTGATATCCGTTTTTTAGTCATTTGTTCAAATTATTTTAGGGAAATTATAGAAAAATTAGAGAGCTTTACTGGGTTCTATCTTAAATCATGCCCGATTTCTGAACACCATCATTAAAAATAACCCAAAAACTGTCTGGGGATAGAACATTTGTTAAAATGAGAGCAGCATTCAGATAAATTGAAACTTTTTAATTGATAGGATTTCATGCGCTTTCATCGTGTTTTGGCTTGGGGCAGTGGCTTATTAATCACGGTTTGGGTTTTTGCTGGCAGTTCGGAGAAAATGTTACGGATGCCGCCGGTTCTAGCCCAGACCTATCAGGCTACTCTCAATCAAAAAATGGCGAATTTAAAGAAAACCGAAGATCGTTGGATTGAAATTAATCTCTCCACACAACGCCTCACCGCCTGGGAAGGTTCTAAACCCGTTTACGCGATCCTGATTTCAACGGGCAAAAAAAAGACACCCACCATTCCAGGCATGTTTACGATCCAGAGCAAACGCCGCATTGATCGCATGAAGGGGGATGGGTACGACATCGACGATGTACCCTATGCTCAGTATTACAGTGGTGGCTATGCTATTCATGGAGCTTACTGGCACAAAAGCTTTGGAACCCCTGTCAGTCACGGCTGCACAAATCTGGCGGTCAATCATGCTAAGTGGCTGTTTAACTGGTCAAAAGTAGGAACACCTGTCGTTATTCACCCCTAAATGCTTCGGGTCAACGCGAGTCAATATTACAAACTGTAAACAGGTCATCTAAAGTTGAGAGAACTTGTGATAAATTCTACAGTGGCTTGTTCAATGCTGCTCTTGGGAAGGAAACTCACTGTGCCCACTCTCTCTGCTAAACCCAATCTGAATCGCGAAGATATCCGTGAATATGTAGCCGAGCTACAGCTACACATGGCCCTCCAAGCCCGTAATTTAACTCCCACTTTTGCCCATACGGGTGACAGCCGTCAGCAACTGGTTCATGAGAGCCAGGCGATGGTAGAAAAGTTAGTCTCCCGTCAAAGTTTCTAGATTGTCTTGGGTGTACTCAGTGATCGCCAAGATAACCCATCTAAGTTTGTTATGGTCTATGTTAAAAAGGACTTTTTAGAGTCCCAGGCGAGAGCAATATCTCGTCTTTTTTATTGGCCTGATGGGGGATTGATCCGTTTTGGACGCTGACTCGGTTCAGAAAATATGGCTCTCAATTGCTCTTGACGTTCGGGTGGGGTTTCCAGTCCTAAATTCCAAAGACTTTCATAGAAAAAGAAGGAGACTCCCGCAAAATCTTGAGATCTGGCCCATTGGACTTGCTCTTGGATTAACGGCATCGGCGTGGGACGACCTTTTAGACCAGACAAGATACCCACACTGACAGGGATATGGTTTTTGGCCTTTTGGACTTCGGGCTGATTTAACTCTTTAATAAAATCCGCCATTTTGGAGCGATAAACTTGTAATACTAATTCCTCGATAAGTCCCTGTCTTTCCCAGCTATACCAATCACTAAGAAAACAGTTTTTAGAAAAAGTTTGGGGATTGGGGGAAACCGAAATTAGAATGTTAGGGTTTTGGGCTTTAATTTGCTGAAAAAGGGTTTTGAAATAGGCACTAATTTTCTGCGATCGCCAATCGACCCAGGCTTGCCATTGCGGATCGGGGGTGACACAGTTTTCATTGGGATTGAGGGCAATGGGGTTAGGCGGTAGTTGGCCGTTGTGTTCCTCTTGGTAGAGAGCCAGGGTAAAGGGATCATAGCCAAATTCGGCGGGATAGCCAAAATGATCATCAAATTGGATACCGTCAATGGGGTAACGGGCAGCCAGGTCGAGAATTAAATCACTAATCAGTTGCTGTACCTCTGGATGCAAAGGATTTAGCCAAACTCGTGGGTGTTTTTTGCCCTCTAGCCAAAGGGTTTCGCCCTTCTGTGTTTGCGTTAACCAGGTGGGATGATGCTGGGCGATCGCGGATTCGGCTGGAGCCATAAAACCAAATTCAAACCAGGGAATAACCGTCATGCCCTGTTCATGGCCTTGGGTCAGCATTTTTTGCAACCAATCGGGGTTATTTTTGGTGATAGTCGGATCGGCTTCTATACCGTTTTCCTGAGCTACCTCACTGGGATAAAGGATATAGCCGCCATTCCAGACCGTGGGATAAAGGGTATTAAAGTGATGTTGGGATAGAGCCGCGATCGCGGTTTGGGTGTTGGTGGGAGTAAAGAGAACTTCACTGTCGATATTGGTTAACCATACGCCCCGCATTTCAGAAGGAATTTCCGGTTGACCCAATAAGGGCATAAATTTTGACCAGATTAAGATCCAGAGCAGCCCTGTTAAAAAACTGAATAATACGAGCAAGGATAACGGCGATCGCCGCTTAAAAATTCTTTTCACAGCAAAATAAAAAGAAGAATCAGGGATAAAAGCTGAAGATGTTTAAAAAAGAGATTAACTTTTCTCAGAATACATCATCTGTTTTAGATCAGCCCAAAAATTATAGAAAAATTAATTGTGTCTCTCTACTTTTTTCATCTTAATATTGAGGCTAAATCGCTATTTTCTCCTGATAAATGATTTCTCCAAAAATGACCTTTGAGCAAAGTCTCGGAAAAGAAACGGCGATCGCCAAGTATCTTCTAACCGGATCAAGTTTATTGTTTTTTGTTGACCCTTGAAAACTTTTGATGTATAATATGTTGTCTAAATCTACTCAATTTACATTAGACCTGTTGGGAAATAAAAGAGAAACAGAAAGTTTGCACAGTAAGGATTTCATCATCTCTTACCAATTAGGCAGCATTCAAATAGAAGTTCCATAAACCAGTAGAATTCAACATCAAGCGG
>JAYKJI010000018.1:0-10297 GCA_035285405.1 Snowella sp.
AAGAAGAATGGCAACAATTTGTCTGTTTAGTCACCAACCGTGAAAGTTATTTTTTCCGTGATAAAGGACAATTTTCACTCCTTAAACAAAACATTTTGCCAGAACTGATTCGCAAAAATCAGCGCACTAGAATTATTCGGATTTGTAGCGCAGGCTGTTCCACTGGTCAAGAACCCTATTCGATCGCCATTTTACTCAGGGAATTAATTT
Source organism: Snowella sp. (assembly GCA_035285405.1). Lineage (GTDB taxonomy): Bacteria > Cyanobacteriota > Cyanobacteriia > Cyanobacteriales > Microcystaceae > Woronichinia. The sequence continues at coordinate 211 of JAYKJI010000018.1, forward strand.
CTGATGTAGACAATTGGAGTATTAATATTTTTGGTATTGATATTAACCGTGAATCCTTAGACCATGCCCAAAAAGCCTTATATAATACCTGGTCATTTCGACAGGTAGAAGAACCAATCAAAGAACGTTACTTTAAAAACTCAGCAGGTTATTATCAACTCGATCCCCAGATCAAAAGAGCCGTTCGATTTCATCAGGTTAATCTTGCCCGTGATCCCCTGCCCCGTATGGATTCGGAATTACGGGATATGGATTTAATTATCTGTCGTAATGTGTTTATCTATTTTACTGACCAGGCGATCAGTCAAGTGGTTGAAAAGTTTTTTCACACCCTTAAGCCGAATGGTTATCTATTAACGGGTCATGCAGAATTAGGTAGTCATCATGTGAAAGCATTTCAATCCAAGCTTTTTCCTGAATCGGTAATCTATCTCAAACGCGGGAGTTCGTTTCATGTGGATTCTCCCCCTAGGATACGTCATCAACCTGCCGCACCTCAACCTTCTGCTCTCGATACTCTAGCGAAACAACTGGAAAAAACCCAGATTAAACTAACCGCTGCGAATAATCATTTATCCTCCATTTCTCCTGTCCCTAAAACACCATTAGTCTCAACCCCTGCGATCGCAACTAATGTTTCTAGTGGCATTTCAGAAGAGAGTAAGCTGATGCAAGAAGTTGAGGTGTTGATGCAATCTAAATCCTATCATCTAGCTCAGAAAAAGTTAGAACAAATTTTGCAAATTTCTCCTCGTCAATTTATAGCCCATTGTTTAATGGCTGAAATCAAAGCCAATCTCGGTCAACACGAACAAGCAAAGGAGTGGTGTCAAAAAGCGATTGCGCTCAATACGTTTATTGCTAAACCCTATCATTTGTTAGCCCATATTTCCGAAGAACAAGGCAATCTAGAGGAGGCCAAACAATCTCTTAAGAAAATCATTTATCTTGAACCGGATGCCGTTCCAGCTTATATCAGTTTAGCTAATCTTTATCAACAGGAAGGCGATCGCACTCGTGCCGATAAAATGCAGCGATCAGCGTTAAAACTCTTACAAAATTTACCCAAAGATAAAATTTTTAGTGAATTAGGTAACATCAGCGCCGATGAATTAATTTCCCAACTTCAACGCAGCTTTTAGTCTCCCTTTTAGAGAGGGGATGGGGGATCAAGCAAATATTGATCATTGGCTGCAAGCCTTGCGCCCCAACAGAAATCTCTGAATTATCCATTATCAACTATCAATTATTAACTATTCACTATCAACTGGAGAAAAAATTTATGAGTCACTATCTTACCTTTACCCATAATAATCTGATCTACGGAGTCGAAGCAACCTCTGTCCAAGAAGTCTTTTTCCTCCCTGAAATTAGCCCCATTCCCGAAGGGCCAGATGACATTATTGGAACGGTTAATTTGCGTGGCGATATTATCCCCATTATGGATTTAAACCTGCGCTTTGGTTATCCGCCCATTGACTACCACTTAAATGACAGTATTGTTGTTTTAAACTATAAAGAATTACGCTTAGGGATTATCACCAATCAAGTTCATGCGATTCGGATTATTGATCCTGAAAGTATTACCAGTGAGTTATCCTACGATCACCCTTTTATTGACCTCAAACAGGATAGATTTATTGATGGTTTTTCCCAAAGAGAGGAAGAATTAACCTTAATTTTAAACCTTGATAAACTATTACGCTATGTTGAAGAAAGTACTTTTTCTCTCGACTTAGAAGAATCAGATCCTTTAGCCGATCCTCTTGCTCAGGAAACACTCATTGAAGTGAAATTTCCTACCGATGAAGAAATGCTTAATAGTGTAGTAGAACAACCCATCAGGAAAAAACTACCGATCTTCTTTCCCCATGCCACTGATTACGATCGCAAGGTTTTACAAAAACGGGCTGAGAGTTTACGGCAACATCTCAAACTGCGTGATTTTACAGGGCTTAAACCGATTTCGGTCTTTACTTTACATCAAGAAATTTTTGGCATTGAACTATCTGCTATTCAAGAATTTATTAAGTTTACCAAAATTACCCCTATTCCCTGCACTCCAGACTTTGTTTTAGGTAATATCAATCTACGAGGTGAAATTATTACCTTAATGGATATTCGTAGCTTATTTAATTTACCCCAACCTCGCCGTTTTCAAAAATCGGGTCAGGCTATCATTGTTAATGTGGAAGGTATTGTTGCAGGATTGTTAGTGGATAATATCCAGGATATTTTCATGTTAGATCCTAAACAGTTAGTCACGGATAAAACAATAGAAACCGAAGTCAGCCAGGAATTTTTGCAAGGGGTCATTCCTTATCAAAATAAAATGCTGGCGATCATGGATTTATCCTCTTTGATCCAAGGAGGAAGTTTATTAATTGATGAAGCGGTTTAATTTTTGTGAAGAAACTAGGAAGGTTTTCTTGTACGAGAATTATTATCAGGGCAAATAGTGGTAATGGACAAATCTAGATTTCCTCTGTCCAATCAGATAAAAAAGGGGGACGAATTCTGCCAAGTTTTCATCTTGCCCGGATTCATTAATCCATAAGGATCAACCTTTTTTTTAAAAGCTAATTGGGCCGGATTTATCTCACCCGATCCTCCCTCTTCAATAGTATAAACATGGGGATTAGCGATACTTGCCCCTAGACTTTGGTGCTTATTAATGATTTCTTGAAGACGATCTTCATTGGTAAATTTAACTAACGGTAAACCAGCCGGAATAACCTTACCATTTGCCCGTAAAAGTTCAAGATGAATCATAACTTCATCCCCAAAATAACGGTATAATTGCTCGACTCGCGCCAAATCTCCATAGGAAACCTGTAGGTAAGTGAGACTGGGATCGTGACTTCTAGCTAGTAGAGTGGTATGATTCCAGTTAAATTCCAAAAGACTTGGATATTTTCCGGTTTCCCCGCTCTTTTTTTGATAGGTAATACTGCCTTGATAATGAAAAACTAAATCATTTAAAGCCGATAAATCATATTCTGAGACTATGACCATAACACAACTTTGGTCTTGAGGTAAATAACGTCGTAAGGCAGTGAAATATTGGGGAATAGGACTGGCATGAACGGCAATTTCTTTTTTGACAATGCCACTACTGTCTCCAAGGTCTTGAGCAAAGGCGATCGCCCGTAGAAAATCCTGAAAACAAATAATCACTTCTGCCCAGGGATAGGCTGGTGCAAGCGCAATTTCGAGTTGGGTAATAATGCCATTGGTTCCATAAGCATGGAGGAGCGGCTGGGTTTCATCCCCTTTTAACTCCAAGACCTGCGGCGTATTTTCTAGGGTGACAATCCGTAATGACTGAACATTGCCGCGATCGCCGATCATGCCATAGTTGATCGAGCCCATGCCCCCACTGCCACCGCCAATAAAACCGCCTAAAGTCGCTGTTTGATAAGTAGAAGGGGCCATGCGTAATTCCCAACCAATTTCCCTGGCAACCTTATCGATCGCCGCCATTCTAATCCCCGGCTCCACCCTGGCCCGTCCTGGTTCTACAGCTACAATCCGATTCATGTCTGTCAAATCTAGAATAATTCCCCCCAAAAGCGGAATAGATTGGCCATAGTTACCCGTACCAGCCCCTCTCACCGTTAAGGGAATATGGTATTGAACACAAAGTTGGGCAACGACCAGGATTTCCTCTTCTGTTTTAGGGCAAACAACAAGATCGCCTCGTTTGTGCGCCAATTGACGAGTTAAGACAGGACTAAAATGGTAATAATCCAGGGAGAGTTTTTGAATTTGTTGCTTATCCGTAATCGCTCGAATCTGATGGTGCTCCAGTTCTAGCAGAATATCGGCGATCGGGTCGGGTTGACTAGTCATTATATTTTTAGGACTATGCCAGTGAGAATACCTGGACTAGTTGTCTTTTACAAAGTATCTTAAGATACAATACGGCTAAGTTGTGCAGCCTAGACTTAAAACCGGCTCTTAAAATATCTTTGAGTTCATATTATATGTCCCCCAGAAGACCCTTTGACCCAGCAGCCTCTCGTGGATTAAAAGCGGAAAATTTTCGCAGAATTGCTGAGGGTGGTTTTGGAGATCCCCATAATTCCTATCCCCATTCTATGGGATGGTTCAAAAATAAATTGTATGTGGGGACTACCCGCATGACTCAAATCACGCTTCAGGTGGTGGATTTTTATAAAGCAAAGGGACTACCAGTCAAATTAGTAGAAGGCCCCGATACACCAGCCGAGTTGTATAAGATGGATCGGCGGGCTCAACTGTGGTGCTACGACCCGGAAACTAGTCATTGGGAAATGGTCTTTCAGTCTCCCATGATTATGGGCAGTAAGGACTTTATGGTAGCCAGGGAAGTGGGCTATCGGGGGATGGCCGTTTTTCAAGGCGAATCGGATTCTGAACCTGCTTTATACGTGGCTACCTGGGCACCAGGCTTGGCTCCTGGCCCGATTATTATGCGCTCAGAGGATGGTAAAAACTTTACCAAAGTTTCGGACTGGGGCATTCTAGGACTACCCGTAACCACAACCCGTCTTCTCGTTCCTTTCAAAGGGGGACTATTTACTTCACCAACTGGAACCAAGGGAGATTGCAATTTTTCCTCTGTTCCCGTCATTTATGTCAGCCGAGATCCGGCTAATGGAAATTGGGTTCCGGCTAGTTTGCCAGGGTTTGGAGATGAGACCAATGAAGGCGTTTGGATGATGTGCGTCTTTAATGATTATCTATACGCTGGAACGGTTAATTGCCAAGGTTTTCAGGTTTGGCGCACGGATGGCGAAGGAAAACCTCCTTTTCGTTGGACGCTAGTGGTGGATAAAGGAGCCTATCGCGGGCCGAAAAATCAATGTGCTTTTAGCATGGAGGTGTTTAGAGGCGCGCTTTTTGTGGGAACAGGGATTATGAATGGTGGCTTTGATGTTAAAAATAATATTGGCCCTGCCGGTTCGGAAGTGATTCGGATTAATGCGGACGGTAGTTGGGATTTAATTGTGGGTTTGGCAAGGGACACTCCCCAAGGCAGAATCCGCCCGTTAAGTTCCCTAACCCCTGGCTTTAATAACTTATTCAATGGTTATTTCTGGAGAATGGCCGTTCATGAGGATTGGCTGTATCTCTGTACCTGTAATATTCTTAGTTTATTATTGTATTGGTCTGCGGACTTGGTAAAGGGTCAACATCCGGCGTTAGATTGTGTCGGTATTGATACGATGGTTAATAATCAATCTGGTTTTGAAGTTTGGCGCACCTGGGACGGTGAAAGTTGGCTGCCTGTCACTAAAAACGGTTTTGGTAATCGTTTTAATATTGGCGGTAGAAATATGATTTCGACAAAATATGGACTATTTATTGGAGTTCCTAATCCTTTTGCTCCAAGGGTTGCTATCCGGCGCAATGGTCAATGGCAATACTTTGATAATCGACGAGGGGGGCTAGAAGTTTGGCTAGGTTCTAAGGAAAATAATGAACCTATTCCCCATGTTGCGGATTTCGGTAATGAGTTAAATGAACCTTTGCAGGTTTATTAATTTTGGCAGAGGAAGCAATTTTGACGCTCAGGTTCAATATTGATGAGCGATCGCACAGGTTTGAAACAGTATCCGAACGGTCCTATAATTTCAACGATGACCTGGCTCAAAAATTCTAAAAAGACTATCATTCATGCCTACCGAACTGATCTTTAATATTGCCAATGTGTTTGTTTTGCCTTTTTGGGCAATCATGATTTTCCTACCAAATTGGAAAATAACTCAAAAAGTAATGGAATCCCTGATCCCCTTTGCTTTATTGGCATTAGTCTATCTAGCATTTTTTGTTTTTGCCATTTCTCCCGAATCGGCTCAAGCGTTAGCCAGTCCCCACTTGGCCGATATTGCCAGGGCCTTTGCTGATGAAAAAGTGATGGCAACGGGTTGGACACATTATCTGGTAATGGATTTGTTTGTGGGCCGTTGGATTTATTGGCAGGGACAAAAAAGTGGCATTTGGACAGGCCACTCTCTCATTTTGTGTCTTTTTGCTGGCCCCCTGGGACTGTTATCCCACATCGTCACTACCGCGATCGCCGAACGATTTTTCGGAGTTAAGACAGTGGCGGAGATAGCCTCCTAGAGGCCAGTTAAAAGGGCAATCCTAGGGAACGATTAGCACAGGACAAGGGGCAAGGTTAATCACTCGACTCGTAACGCTTTCCGTCGCGCCTTCTGTGGTTAGCCCTAAACCTCGACAACCCATGACAATCAATTCCGCTTCCATCTCATCGGCTACATCGCAAATGGTAAAAGACGGCATCCCTTCACGCTCAATCACCTCTGCATCAATGTTTTGTTGAGCAAAAAGGGTTTGAGCCGCTTCGAGCAACTTAGCGACACTTTCGGGAGAATTCATCACGCTGGGATGATTGGCATCGGGTTCGGCGTTTTGCTCCACTACGGAGAGAAGAATCAAACGACTATGGTAGGTTTTGACCAAATTCGCCACCATTTGGGCTGCTTCTCTGGCTTCTCGACTTTGGTCAATCGGAAACAAGATTGTTTTAAACATAACTTTCACCTCTGGCTTACCTTACTGATACCGCGATTTGTCCCTCTCTGACAATGGGGATAGCCAAGAATTTTTCGTTAAGTTACTCATTGTCGGAATGGGCATTGGCTGATTTAATCTTTACTTAAGACTTCAGAAAAACCAGCATAGGAGGATATGACCGTGGCCAAAAAATCGATCGCGAATTTAACTGCCGCCGATATTGAAGGAAAACGTGTATTTGTGCGAGTGGATTTTAATGTACCTTTGGATGACAGTGGTAGTATTACCGACGATACTCGGATTCGAGCCGCTTTACCCACCATTCAAGATTTAATCTCTAAAGGTGCGAAGGTTATTTTAGCCAGCCATTTTGGCCGTCCCAAGGGAGAAACTTTTGCGGATCGAGTTAAGGATAAATTGCGCTTAACGCCTGTCGCGGCTCGATTATCAGAACTGTTAGGTAAGCCAGTGGCCAAACCCGATGATTGCATTGGGGCTGAAGTAGCTGCAACGGTAGCCAGTCTTAACAATGGGGATGTGTTGTTGTTAGAAAATGTCCGTTTCCATCCAGGTGAAGAGAAAAATGATCCCGAATTTGCCAAGCAGTTAGCGGCCAATGCGGACTTATATGTAAACGATGCTTTTGGCACAGCCCACCGCGCCCATGCTTCGACAGAAGGCGTGACCCATTTTCTTAACCCCTCGGTTGCTGGTTATCTGATCGAAAAAGAATTGCAATTTTTACAAGGTGCGATCGAAGATCCTAAACGTCCCTTGGTGGCGATTGTTGGTGGTTCTAAGGTTTCGAGCAAAATTGGGGTGATTGAAACCCTGTTAGAAAAGTGCGACAAGCTGATCCTCGGTGGTGGTATGATCTTCACTTTCTATAAAGCTCAAGGGTTAAGTGTCGGTAAATCCCTAGTGGAGGAAGACAAATTGGATTTGGCTAAATCTCTCATGGCCAAAGCTCAAGCAAAAGGGGTAGAGTTCCAATTACCGACTGATGTAGTGGTAGCTGATAATTTTGCGCCTGATGCTAATGCAAAAACCGTTAGTATTTATGCGATTCCCAATGGCTGGATGGGCTTAGATATCGGCCCTGACTCAATCAAGTGGTTCCAAGAAGCCTTGGCAGACTGCCAAACAGTTATCTGGAATGGCCCGATGGGGGTTTTTGAGTTTGATAAATTTGCGGCGGGTACGGAAGCGATCGCCCATAGTTTAGCCGCTTTAACGGACAAAGGTGCAACCACGATTATCGGTGGTGGTGATTCCGTTGCGGCAGTAGAGAAAGTGGGTGTGGCTGAACAAATGAGCCATATTTCCACAGGCGGTGGAGCCAGTTTAGAGTTGCTCGAAGGTAAAGTCTTACCGGGGATTGCTGCTTTAAATGATGCTTAATTTTTTCCTGATTGCTTAAGGATAATTAACCTGAGGTTCTATCAAATTGGTTGGGTAGAGCCTCTTTGTCGTTTTTATCCGCGATCGCAGGGCGTGAACATTCGGTTTTAAAATCAGTCTATCTAATTGGTCTATGGGAGTATTGCCCAAACTAACAGAAATTATGAATTTTAGAATCCTTACTTCTATCTTGCTCACTGGAACTATTGGTCTTAGCGTTATTCCTCCTGTCTTGGCAGAAACTCCACCTGCCCAAACCTATCAACCTGGCTTTTGGCAACCCGTCGCTCGCTTTAACCCCAAGGGAAACGTGAGCCTGAAAATGGTTAACGAAAGTGGTATCAAACTGAACTATGACATCACGAGTTTAGAGACCGATGCACCCAGAGATTTAGAGAACGGACAGGATATTGTCTTAAAAGATATCAACATCTCCGCTTATATTATGGTTTATCCCGCCGAGAACATTGATCCGGATAACCCCTTTGCTTTGAAATTTACGGTATCGGTGAATGAAGCAGACAATCTGGTCACAGTAACGGTGACAAAGGCAGAAAAGGGTTTTATGGGTCATCGCACCATTAATCTCCAGAAAACTGGGGCTATTTATTTCTACTAAATTTCAGATCAGTTTCAAACAGACAGTACCGCATTAATTCATTTGGAGATGAGGCTATGGGCCAAACCTTAACAAACCAAACCTGGGCAGTTCTAAGAGCCATTTCTCTCAGTCTCCTCTTCCCTCCCAGTCTGCTCTTCCCCCCTGCTCCTCTGCTCGCGGCTCCCCCTCGTCCCATTGATAAAACGGTAGAATGTGAGATCTTAATCGTTGGGGCTGGATTGGCAGGATCGGCTGCGGCCTATGAGGGGTTACTGGCGGGCAAAAGTGTTTGTTTAACCGATATTACTGATTGGGTCGGTGGACAAATTTCTTCCCAGGGAACGTCCGCTCTGGATGAACGGCCAACCCAAGCTCAAAAACTCTTTTATCCTAGGGGTTATTTAGAATTTCGGAAGCGTATTCAACAGGTTTATGATACCCGTAACCCTGGGGATTGCTGGGTCAGCGAATCTTGTTTTTTGCCGAGGGATGGCCAAGATGTTCTAATGGCAGAACTGAAAAAAGCGGAAAAACGAGGGCAAGGGAAACTTCGTTGGTTTCCCAATACGGTTATTAAATCGCTAGATATTCAACCAGTCGGTTCAGGGGAACAAATTAAAAGCGCGATCGCCATTCAACATCGTCCTGCTCCAAATGCTTCACCCCTAAATACCTATCCTCTTTCCCAGACCATTGAAGATAGTTATCGTTACGAAAATTCTAGTCTTTTTGATAAAACCATTATTCAATTTATTCCAGAACCTATTGCCAAATCTGATCAAACTAAAGAACCGGCACACTGGTACGTTATTGAAGCGACAGAAACAGGAGAATTGATCGCTTTAGCTGATGTGCCTTACCGATTAGGCATTGACCCCCAATCCTATTTGGAACCTTCTGCTTCAAGCCCAACGGCAGATCCCTATTGTACCCAAGGTTTTACCTATCCCTTTGCCATGGAAAAAACGGTTGATCCTCAACCCCAAACCATGCCGTCTTTTTATCCTCAATATGCCCCCTACTACAGTTACGAAAAGCCCCGTTTTACCCATCCCGATTTACTTTTTACCTATCGTCAAATTTGGAGTCCAGAACAGGGAGAAACCCTAAGATATAATGGCATTAGTTATCATCGGCCCAGCCCAGGCAATATTTCTATGCAAAATTGGACTTGGGGTAATGATTATCGTCCGGGGACAGAAAAAGATAATTTTATCTATACCCGTGATCAATTAGCAGCAACAGGACAATTGGCTCCTGATGGTTGGTTAGGTGGCTTACGTACTGATGCCCTGAAAAAGGGAGAAGAACATTCCCTCGGTTTTTATTATTGGTTTGTGGCCGGTACAACAGATTCACAGTTAGGAGATGGGGTGAAAAAACCCGATCCCAATAATCGTTTTTTAACCGGCTTAGATTCTCCGATGGGAACCGAGCATGGGCTATCTAAATATCCCTATATTCGGGAAGCACGTCGCATTATTGGCCGTCCTTCTTTTTATTATCCCGATGGTTTTACTATCTCAGAAATTGATATTTCCCGTCGTAATTATCAAGAGG
>JAYKJI010000019.1:0-3646 GCA_035285405.1 Snowella sp.
AAGTGCAAGAATCTGATATTTGGATGCTCAAAATCCATGCACTTCGGTCAAAAAAAGTGGGGGAAAATTGAAAACGGCTCTCGGAGTCCACCATTTTTCGCCTTCTGCGACATATAGGTTCGTTTTATGGGGTTTTTCAGCAGACCCTACATAAGGATGTTTGATTGTAATGACCAACAATAAAAATCGTCAAAAATTCTCCAAACGTTAAGCTTAAAACATATCATTTAGTAGATCATTAATTCAGGTAATCGCCTATTATCCCCTGGTAAAAATCCCAAAAAACCTATTATCCCCTGGTAAAAATCCCAAAAAACTCAGTTATCACATCGGCAGTTTTTTCGTGGCACTCTTTAGCGGTAAATCTAACTGTAGGTATCCCTTCTCTTAACATCATAGGATCACCTGTCAGTGATCGAGAATTTCAGACGATGAGGAAAAACTAGCCAATTAGCAGAAGCTACCCAACCATTCAAAGCGATCGCGGTCACGAGAAAACTACCCTGAGTCAAATTCTCAAAGTTTTTAAACCGCAAAAAATTAATGTCTTGAAAGACAGATTAGCTTTTTAAGACATCCGTACTCCTAAAACATCCAATAAATTGCCTTCCCATTTCACAATTCCCAACAGAGAATGACATTTTTTCAGAACTTCTTCTGCTTCATCCTGGAAACGCTTCACAATGCACTCCGCAAAAGAACCCACTTCTAGCTGTTCTTCCCACCATCGGTACTTTAAACACTGGGATAACCAGCCCACAGGGTTGCCAATCTCCTTATGCCCACCCCGACAGTAAAACAGCACAATCGAGTCCTTCCATTCCTCCAAACTCCGCCAGTGGTAGCGTTTTATCAAATCCTGGCTGATCGGAATACCACGCTCCTCTAGCAGTTGTGCAATGATCGGCTGCTGCTGCATAAACGCGTTTTTTTGCTGTTCCGCCTCTGATGCCGATTCTGTCGTTTTATGGGGTGGTTCCGAGCCTTCTTTTTCTTGGGCAGGCTCAAATTTCCTTGACGGGTCTAACACCTCTAAGTCCCATATATTCCAGTATCCGCCGATCTTGCGTCCGACAATTACTTCAATTTCGAGTAGTTTGGCGATCGCTGATTTCACGGTTTCGCGGTGGTAGGGAACCTGTCGCTTTTTCCCTATGAACTTGTTGAAGTTCTTTAGGTCAACTTCCAGAGCCTCATACTTCGAGCGTCGGTTTAGCCATTGCCAGAGATGCACGGCTGCGGGGGGCAGTTTTTTCTCTAGACAGATTTCTTGATGTCGTTTAGTCCATTGTGCCATAGGAAAATAAAGGGCAGTTGCCTCTGAAATTGTGATAAATTCAGGTATGAGCTTGATGAACCCACCCATAAATTAATTTATAGATTAATTTTAACAGGCAAAAGCATCTATAGAGGAATTATGCAGAGGAATTCCATAGAGATTTTCCAACTAAAGCTAAAAACTTATAAAATTCAAAACAAGGTTTTGGCTGTTGAGGCTGGTAGAAGTGCTGGTTATATTTCCGAGGTATTGAATCATAAACAGTCTCCAACCCTAGAAAGTTTTGAAGGGTTAATACAGGCGGCAGATCGTCTTTGCCCAGGCTTTTCCGACGATTACTACTGGTCTCTAGCGGGCCATACTGAGTTGAATACCTTAATTGGTTCTCTTGGCGTTTCTGAATTATCTAAACTATTGATGTTAGTCAGTCATCGTTTAGACGAATTAGTTCCCTCTAAAGCGGTCACAGTTTGATGCCAGAGTTTTGTGGTGGTAGAGAACCTCTCGTTTTTCCTCCAGAGAGATTTCTTGATGTAGTTTTGTCCACTGTGCCATAATGAGTTAAATCCCTTTTGCTGTAAGAACTTTTAAGACTTTTCAGCCCTTTAAAGGTCATGGTAAGATCGACGTGTAGTGTCGATTTTGATCTGTTGAGTCAATTGTAGAGCAAAAAATTGATTTTAGGGGACAATTTAAATGAATTTTGCACAAACCTTTGATCAAAAGCTCAAAACCTGGGGAATTTCAGGTAAGACTTTAGCAGCGTCATCCAATCGAACAGAGCGAAATATTTCCCAAATTCGTAACGGCCATGTCGCGCCATCTATTACGGATTTTGAAGATTTGATTAAAATATGCGACGAATTAAAACCAGGTTTTGCTAAAGACTATTACAACTCACTGTTTCCAACGGACAAGTTTAGTTTTTCTGCTGAAAACTTAAAAAACCTTGATTCTTCTGAGTTAGCCTCTTTAATGCAGGCACTCAGCGAAAGAATTCGAGATTTTGGACGCGATCCTCAGTTTTCAAAAGCCAGTTGATTTTAGTTCTTAAAGCTGGATCGTTAAAGCGATCATTATTTTGAGTTTTATCACTTTAGAAAAATAATCGACCAATCAAGAGTGGGGTCTGTGGAAATTATCTGGCCCCGTATTGATAAGGAGGGCGATCTCAGTTCTGTAAATGATCAAGATAGCCTGAAGAACCTTATTTTTCTGTAAGAATATCTTCAAAAATCTCTGCCAAAGACTCACTCGTAATACCAACAGGAACAGTTTCTTCGGGTTCAACTTCAGCCAAGAGTGTTTCAATTTTACCAAGTAGTCCTTCTACCTTTTTCCAGGTCTTTTTGTCTTTCTCCCAGAGTTTTAGTTGATTTAAGCGACGGGTAATTTTCTGAACCTGATGTTTGGGTGAGGTTATGTCTGGGGATGGTTTGAGAGCCGCGATTCTTGTTTTAATTTCAGAGAGGGAAAGACTGTTTTGGATGGCGGCTTCTAAAAGGGCGGTTCTTGCCTCTTCTTCTTTAACTTTGGCGATCGCCTTGGCTTTGGTATATTCGATTTTGCCTTGACGTGGGGCTTCGAGAATATTAGGGGGAAGGTTAAGGAGAGGCAGTCTATGGGTTCGGAAAGATTCAGGGGATAACTTACCCACTGACTGAAAAACAGATTCAAGTATTTGCAATTGATCATTACGGACAACGTTGTCCGTAAAACCTCTTTTGGCATTGGCCTGCTGATTTAGCAAGCTGATGACTTCTTCAGGAGAGGTATTAAGGGTTAGAGCTAATAGCTGAAGAAGACTCTCGGTCTCTTCAACGGGATTAAGGTCATCTCTTTGCAGATTTTCTGTTAGGGCATAGTGATTGGCTTCAATATCGGTCATCTCTTTGGAAACTATGGGAATTTCCGTTAAGCCAACTTCCAATGCTGCCCGATAACGTCGTTCTCCTGCAACAATTTCATACTTATCTTTTAGAGGACGAACCAAAATGGGTTGCAAAATACCGTCTTTTTTGACAGAGGCGATTAAAGCCTCCATAGCCTGGGGGTCAAAGTAACGACGGGGTTGGTTTTTAGATAAAACAAGCTGATTTAAAGAAACGGTGGTGGTTTGACCTTTCAATTCGTCTTGATCAATAAGACGGACATTTCTAATCGTAGAACGCTCTTGGAGAAATTCGTTTATTTTTTGAGAAGCCATAGATGCAAAGGGATTTTTTATTCCATCATAAATGATAGAAGTTACGCATTGACAAAAGCATAAAGATATGTTAACCAGACAGAATTCTCCTGACAAACTCCAATGGCAAGACAGCTATCAAAACCCTCGACAGCAAAGTGCGACTGTGATTTATACACCTT
>JAYKJI010000020.1:0-2865 GCA_035285405.1 Snowella sp.
GACTCCCTTCCTGTTCATTAAAAGTTACAACTCTTAATTAAGCTGTGTGAACAAACGCGGATTTTTCGCTGGGAGTCTTGACAAATGTTCGGGGGTGTGGGGTTTGTTCGGTGATTGGTAAACAGTCATGGCTCTCTTATTCTTTGTGTGATCAGTTTAACTTATATAGTAGTGATCGATCTTTGTGTCCTCTGTGTCTTTGTGGTTCCTTCCACCCCTCGCTAGGAGGAATGTATCTTAGAATACATTTTACCCACCAAATCCAAGAGAGCCTTTAAACCTCTAGCTTGATCATGACTTTTCTGATAAATATCTTTTTCTGGCTTCTGTCTGGCTTACTGAAATATCAGTCTAGCACCGAACAAAATCCCCCCTTCACCTCTATTCCCCTGTCCTAATTGTGGTTCTCATTATATGATTAAGAATGGTTCTATTCATAATGGAAAACCCAAACGTCAATGTAAAGAGTGTGGTCGTCAGTTTGTGATCAATCCCACTAATAAAACCGTCTCTGACGAAACCAAACAATTAATTGATAAACTCTTGCTCGAACGAATTTCCTTGCGAGGAATTGCTAGAGTAACAGGGGTAAGTTGGTCATGGTTACAAAATTATGTCAACAATAAACTGGCGGCTGTCCGCGTCAAATAAAGGTTTCGGACAAACTAAAAGGTAAATTGGTTATAGAATGTGATGAGATGTGGTCTTTTGTTTTTTCTAAAACGATAAAGGTTTATATTTGGCGGTTAATTGATAGAAAGACAAGGGAAATTATTGGTTGCTATTTATAGGCCTTCCTTAGAAAATACTTCGTCTTTAATGACTTCTAAATAAGCTTTTCCCCATTTTTGATCGGGTTCTAAATAATTGCCCTCTGCCCATTCATTCCAAGCTTTTATAAAAATAATTCTTTTTTCATGACTTTTAGAAGCAACTTGTTTTAAAGCATCTAAGAGATGAAGCCTAAATAATTCTGGCGTTGAATCAAGGAACACTCTACCATTCACTCCGCTTCTTGGCGAGTTATCCCAATTGGGAAATATGCAAGGATAATTTTCAAACTCTAAATTATTTTTAATGAAGGCACATTCGATAGCTTTTTCATAGGAAAATAGCGTAGGTAGCTTGGGATATTTTTGATCATGTAACTCTTTATTGAGTAATTTTAAAGCTTTCTTATATATTTTTTCAGGCAAAGTTCTTTTAAGACTTATTCTAATACTACGTTCACTAAAAAGATAATCTGGATTGGGAATGGTAGAAGCATCAAATCCATTGGCTTCAGGATTCCAGGAAGGATCTTTAGTCATCCCAACTATATATAGCCCTTTCAGCCCAGATTGAGCAGCTAAATCTCGCCAACAATCGGTGAATTCTCTTGGTATTGGCAAAGCAAGGGGAGAATAAACCACAAAGAGAGGTTTTCCCTCAACAGTAAGATAACGATGATCGCCAAAAGCCTCCAGAAGTGCATAGAAATGATTTTGATAATCTTCGATACCAGGATAGGTTTGACGAATCAGAACTTTATCCGGAGAACCATGCCAAATGCCACTCCAAGTTTGGTTAGCCCAAGCTAGACAGAAAGGGAAATTTGGTTCTTTATCCTGCAAAACTTCATTAAAAGGCTTTTCTAATAAACGGCGGCCACCACCAAACCAATAATGCCAATAACAAAATGCTTCAACTCCATATTTTTGAGCTAATTCTGCTTGAGCAATACGAGTTTCTTGAACACGCAAATCATAATAACCTAAATCAGCAGGAACACGAGGTTGATCGTGACCGGGAAATAAAGGTTTAGCCTTACCTACATTTGTCCATTCTGTAAAACCTTTACCCCACCACTGATCATTTTCTGGAATAGGGTGAAATTGAGGCAAGTAAAAAGCAATAAGTCTAGCTTTAATACTACAAGGTAAACTAGATTGACTGATACTCATAATTAAAAGTTTTTATTAGACTGTAGAAGGTTGAACCTTTTTGGTTAGATTCCCTGGACATTGGGGGGTAATAACAGTTGAAGTTTGCTCTGTTTGAATCGAGTTCCGGTTAATCAGCCGGGGATTGACGTTCTCGTTAATCCAGCTACAAGCCGACGCAAAATCCGAACAGGTATCGGACAACAATTGTTGCTGTTCGCTACCCACTTGAAGCTTTACTACTAGAGTCAGGACTTGTTCCACGGTTGCAGAAAACTCACCACGATGAAGCATAACATATTTAGCGTTGATGCGCTACGCACGTTTTATACTGGCCAACATTCCTCTCCGGCTAACCCTACGGGTCTAACGGGGGCATCCTGCCGACATCTAAGGTGAAAACCGCTATAGATACCAAGGTAACACCATATTGAATGAACTGTATAATTCTGAGGAGTTGGTCTAAAATTTGATGACTGACTTAGCCTTTGAATTGAACAAAGCTCCATAATTCCAGTTTTTTGACTACATCTCTCCAGCCCGTTCATTCTGGGAAACTATTGATTAATTATAAGCCTAACATCTACTTCACCTTTAAGTCAACCTCACGCCTCTGCTAGGATTTTTACCATGAAATTATCATCCATGCTGGCCAAGACTGCGTTTCATCTTCAGGCTCAATAAATTCACAATCTATACGGCGTAGCCGCCCCAAGTTTTCCGCCCCATAACCTCGGCGAACCCGACTAGCATCTTTATTAAAAGTCACATCCAGCACCTAGGGGCGACTATGAGTCAATCTGAAGGGATGACAACCTTAGTTTTCCCGTTAAGTCTGAAAACCATGGCTGGGTCGGGGGCTATCCATAAGTTCTGGCTCAACGGGTTTCTGATTTAGGCTATCAGATACCGCTTTTTTTCCTCGCTCACTACCTCAGATGTA
>JAYKJI010000021.1:0-5202 GCA_035285405.1 Snowella sp.
CATCTACAGTAATATGGACGTTTACGACCAGCGATGCTAGGGTCAAGCTGAAACATCTTTATCCTGTGTTTGAGGAGGAGGAATCGGGAGAATCTATTGCACCAAATTAGCTGAAACAGTCCACTAGCATCTAATAAGAAGCCGATGGCTGCGTCTTTGTACTGTACTCCTACTCTTTCAAAATGAACGGGCCCAAAGCTTTTTTGGATTTTAAACCAAGTGGCGTTATCAGAGGGGGGGGTGGTGGTAGAGGGAATAACAGTCGGCTGACTTGGGGTAGGGGTTTGAGGAGTAGAGGAAGAAATTGGCAAGGCGAGGATGTTAGTTTGGCTACCAAATTGCATTTTGGCGGCTACATTTAAGCCTTTAGGGAGTGCGATCTGCTCCGCAGCGCCGTAGGCGTTCGCTGTACTGTCTTTTATGGGTATTTTAGTGCCTTGTTTGAGCAGTTTGTTAAAGGTGGTAATTTCTGAAGGGGTAAAATCTTTATTGGCGATTAGGAATTGTAAGTTATCGACTCCGATGGTTTGCTCTTTCGGGAACTCTTTGCCCACTAGGGGAAGGTTAGAGAGGTTGATATCTGTACCAATATCGAGGCCGAAGAGAATTTTTGTCTCGTTACCCTTATCTATTACTAACACAGCATATTTTATGTTAAGTGAAATGCCTTCTGCTACATTAAGCATATCAGCATCATTAGTAATAAGTTCGAGTATAGCCCTAAGATTTTGGTCTTTACCTGCTTCGTTTTTATAGGTGGCTAATAAAATAGTGTCTGAGGATTTTTCTTGACTGAAAATGAGATCAAATTCGAGATAATTAACTTTAATAATACCGCCGAAGTTCTTCGTATATTTTCCGCTTTCATGGGTTATTTCAATATGAATAACAGTAGCAAGTTGTTTACCATCAATAGGGAACTGAGTTTCAAGAGAGAAAGTAAAATTCTTGGTTTGGGTTTTAAAGGAAATCTCTATGTTAGATAGAGTAAGTCCTTCAAGGATTTTTGGGAGATCCGTAGCAAAATTGAACTCTGCGGCCAGTTTTTCTATAAGCTTTCCAATATCAATAGGTTTTTCTAATGCTGCTTGTCCAAGAAACTGCCAACCTTCTGATTCTGAATAGTCGCCTTCCACGAAGAAGTCTAGATCAGATATAGTGAATAATCCATAAATTTTAATATTTCTCTGAGAAGGAAAAACTATATCTACATCTAGACCTACACGAATAATTTTAATATCGGTAAAATCGATCTCATCGGTTACTAAAGAAAACCCAAAAGATTCTAACTGTCTCTGGCTTAAATTAAATTCTAACCTTGGATCGTTTAAATAGAGTTGAGCAGTTAGTAAACTATCAGGGAGGGCATCAGCTAAAGCATTTTCTCTCCCCGTCAATCTACCCAGAGACTCCAAGTTAGGTAAAGGAACATTGTTGGCGTGAAGCGCAAAATACCAATCTGAATCAGGAGTCGGCTTTTGTAATTGGGTGTCAATATTAATTCCTCCTGCTAATAACTCTCCCTGAATATTGCCTGAAAGTCCCCAACCACTACTTCCCTTCTCTATTGTAAAGCGGAGGAATAATGAAACAAGCTCAAATTTATCTTGTACAATGATCCACGGATGGTCAGTCTTTACTGCAAATTCTAGGGTTTTAATTTGCACAGCATTGGGATCGTAAACAAGACTTAATTCTGATAACTCTAGCCCACCAATATCTCCTAAAGACGAGGGTAATAATTCTCCCACTGGATTGTTATCAACATATTTAGATAAGCATTTAATGTCAGAAAGTACGATGGGGTGATGGGATGAAAATCGCCAGTTAGCCGCAGAAGTCGGCAGTGGGATTAAGGCATTAATAGCAATATCCTTGGCAATTTCTACTTCACCTTGGATAAACCCAGATTTTGTGTAAACTGTCTCTTTTTTAGCAACATTGACGAATACCCGTAAATTGGTTAAGGTTAATTTATCCTCAATAATTTTCCATAAAGTTCCCTTACTTTGAATATCAAATGAAAAAGATCTAAATTGGGGACTCTTATTTAATGAACCCGTAATCTCAACATAAAAACTTTTAAGTGCAAGGGATTGTAAGATTGTTCGTACCTCATTTAATTTTTCGCTTGGATCAGAAAATAAATCCATTAAATCAAACTGACCAGCAGAGGCTAGTAAACTTAAAAACTCTAAGAAATTAGCTAAAGATGCTTCTTTGCCCGGTTGAAGCATCATTTGCCAACCAGTAACCAATGTAGGAAGTTGTAATGCTAGTGGAATAGTTACTGAATTTGTTCCGGCTCTCCCAGTTAGCGTCACATCACTTTCTATTGTTTTGAAAAGTGCAACTGCTTGATTTTCTCGGTAAATATAGGCATACAGTGCAAATTCTGGGCGAAGAAAGTGGAACGTTAACAAACCAGGTAAATCCAGTGAAGGGTTCGTATCGGTAGCTTGGGCTTTGAGACTAATAACTTGATAGTTTTGATTACTGATAATAGTTCCTACCACAGGTAGTAAATCAGTAACTTCTGGGATGAACTCTAATAATGCAATTAAAGCATTTGTTACCCGTAAATTTCCTTGGAAATTGAGTCCTTGAACCAGCTTTTGGCCGGGAATATCTTTAGTGGTTAGGATAAAACGAGGAACTGGACTAAATGAAAGCCAATTGAATTCCGTATTCTTCAATTTGGGAAAGCTGGTTCCCAAAGTCCAATCTACTGTTGTTTCGATCTGCATTTGAAATTGAATGGTATTCCCATCCAATTCAGCCATCAATTGAATAACAGGGGCATCCATCCCCAATAAAGACCGTTTAGGAGTACCTTTTATTGTAAATTTAGACTGGTTAGGGTCTTCCCAAGTTGGACCTTGGGAAATAACCAAAGTGACCTCCGTATCACTTAGTTCAGAAAGTAAAGGTAAGAGCGTTTCACCCTCTTTACCTAGCCCTGATTGAGTAAGCGGTATTTCTGTTCGTCCTGATAAATTGTGATAAAGCTCAATTAAACTCATAATTTTTATGTATATTCCTAGGGTACTTGGGCAAAATTCGTATGGGGGAAATACCTACTATTTTTGATTTCTGTGGCAATGTCTTGCACAAGATTCATTGGACCTCCTGCTACCGCACCATGCACTTCGTTTCCTAGTAGCATCGCTGGGAAAGTTGGTACTGTTCCAGGGGTACCTGTTAATGGGTGTGGGAATTGAGAAAAAATCTTTAACCAAACAGAAATAAATCCTTTCTCTTTGATAGTAAGTATCACATTATCGCGCCATAGTTGATAAACCCTGTTATACACATTGGCTGCTGCCGCACCAAGTGCTAGACCTCCTAATCCTGCTAAGTCAGTTTGAATTCTATGTACTGCTGCGAGAGCCATAAACCATGCCTCAGTTCGTTCCAAAACCCTTCGATCTGTATTGGCGTTTGTAGTATTTAGCCCACAGATTTGTTGCATCTGAGAAACTTTGTTTATAGCAGCGAACTGAGTTGGTAACAAGAAATTCAGTCCATAAGTTCCATCATCAATATAGACTCGGTATCCACGCGCCGGTACTCCGGGAGCCACCGGTAATCCGGGAATATTGACTCATACAACTTTACCGATTTCATCAACTGAATTTATAGTCCAATTTATCTGGATTGCAATTGCCGTATTATCAATAGCATTCGTAGTTTGGTTCCATAGGGCAAATCCAACGTTTTGATAAGATGCCGGCTCTAAAGGAAACTGATAAAAATTCTGATAGAGCCTTGCATATTCTCGATCTGTTATTCTTGTGTCTCCTCCCGCAGGGGGCCCCGCTACGACAGCTAATGGAGCTAGATTTCTCCCATCGTCTTTTGTAAAATTGAATCCTGGAATAGCTACTGCCAATAAAGTTATTCGGTGTTTAGAAGGCTGACTTTGTTTGGTAGAATTGCAGCGTGGGCAGGAAGGAAGAAAGTTTAACCAAGACTTTGCATGGGAGGAAAACCCTTGTTTAATTCCAACGGCTGTAGCTCCTGGTGCCTTGGGTAACATATGTTCTACATCGATTTGGGTCTTTAAGTTGGCTTCACAGTAAGCACAGTATGGGCCTAATTGATTGACCAGTTCTGCTGCGGCATTTGTATAAGCTGAAGGGTTAGTATCAGCAGCAGTATCCCACGCTGTATAGAGGGTTCTAATGTGATTATTGATGTCAGTCACAGTAAAGTGTAGAAGAAAGCCCCCTGCCGGAGCAACCCCTATGTTTACTATTCCAGCAGCAGCGCTATATATGCTTGCTCCTGCCACTGCTTCGCGTACTTGCTCTCTGGAATCTTGCATTGCAGAAACGGCATAAGGAATATCTCCGATAACCATTGTTGGAAGGACACCAAAAACCCAATCATTTGCTGCAATGTTATATCGCAAATTTCTTTGGATAATACAATAGTGAATGTAATTATCTACTAAAGCTCGGTTTGCTACTGGTAGTGCTGCTATTGCTGCATCGTATGTACCACCAACGAAACCAGCAAACCCCCCAACAGCAGCTACGGCTGGAATCGCCAGTGCTGGTATGGTCGTTGGAATTGCAGCCATATTCACTTGTATTACTATTGCGGCTGCTATTGCGTTTTCTCCTCCTGCTGCTGGTAATACAGCTATAATCCCATGTAAACGATTAATCTCTTCTTGAATACATAATGCCATACATCGAGTTGGGGCGTTTTGGCCGATACCCGATGCGCCGTTGGTTCTGAGAGATAGGTTGTAATAATCACCATTAGGTCTGATTACTGGTCTCATAACTTGTTCCGTTTTAGCTCCTAAAGATTGCACAAGGCTTGATGAAAAAAGATAAATACAGCGTTTTGCGAGTCTATGAAGTACAGCAAACGACTAAGACATCAATATCAGAGTCTGGATGTGCATCACCCCTCGCCTGAGAACCAAACATGATCAACTGTTTAAGGCGATCGCCGTAATGACTTTTTAGTTCTCGTTTCAGTCGAGCGAGAATTGTTTTTAGGGAGTCATTGACAATCGTTAATGTCATGGTTAATCATCCTTTTAGGGTAGGGGGTGAATTAGGGGCTTGCTGCCTTCGGCAGAACCCTTCGGGATCGCTTGTTCTTTTCCATCATTTTTTTACCTCTCTAATTTAGATAGACGAATAAGATTTTTTAAACGGAGTAATCACTAAGAATTAGGTAATT
>JAYKJI010000022.1:0-3546 GCA_035285405.1 Snowella sp.
CTCCAGCAGGCGCTCGCTGTCGCCTTCGATAATCTCTAGGGTCTCTAGCCCAAAGTGGGCCACAATCCGCTTGGCGGTCACCGGCCCGACCCCTTTAATTAAGCCGCTCCCTAAATATTTCTCTAACCCGGTCAGGGTGGCGGGTTTGGTTTCGGCGTATTTTTCGACCTGAAACTGGGGGCCGTATTTGGGATGCTCTTTCCAAATGCCTTCTAGTCTCAGGGTCTGCCCCGGTTGGATTTGGGCGAAGTTGCCGACGATGGTGGTCAATTCCTTAGCCCTAGGGGTTTGCAGACGAGCGACGGTATAACCAGACTCTTGGGCGTGGTAGGTAATCCGTTCGATAATGCCGGTTAAGGCGTCCCGTTTTGGTTCGTCCATAGAGGGTTAGGGGTTTGGTCGGCGCTCGGCAGCATTTTTTGGAGCTTATTTCATTAGTGTTTTAAATTTCAATTCTAGTTTCTCGGGCAATACCCCAAAGTCACCTACATATTGCATCCCAGAGATGATTTCTTCACTAGTAAAAGAATCAAAAAAGTCTCGTGATGGAACAGATGCAGTATTTAAATCATTTGGTTCAAACTTGTCTAGTGAATCCCCATAACTTCGCATAGATAAACTGATAATCTTTCGTCCAGTTTGAGAAAGAAGATATAAAAATAAGTGGTCGATATACCCAAGTCCAAAAAGGTTTGGGTGAAAACCATGGTAGCATGTTAAGTTAAGTGCATTAGATTTATTCCTGATGATTTTATAACCACCTCTAGAAAATACGCCAAGCAGCAAAGGGGCAGGTGTTCTTGCTTCAGTTTTATACCATGGGGTTCTATGTTTTGTCAGAAAACGCTCATGGTATCCCAGAGATTCTCCTTTTCTAATGTATTCTTTTGCCGCTTTTGAAGACAAACCATTTGCGGAAAATAAAAGAACAGGTTTTTCTAACTCTAAGAAGTCTGCAATATCTTTATCAGAGATAACAGGTCGGGTAATCTGTGAGCTACGTGTGATGCAAGGTGTGCATTCTCTGGGATATAGCCCTAAGCTCATCGCTTTAGATTTGGATAAGACGAAGAATTCATTGGCCCCGGTAGCAATGCCCCTGCTAAACCGTCCATAGTATTCTAACGCAACAGTCATTTTACGATCGAGATCAAAAGAAATACTCAGTTGTTTTAAGTACGGAAGCCATTTATCTTTTGGATTAAGATTATTTACGTTGATAGTAGAGACGGGAGATTTAGACTTAAAATGCGCAAGCTCATTAATACTCTTGATAGAATAAAATTCAACCTCAGGTGATTTTACCTTACAATCATATAGTAAGATTCCAACCGATGTTGTCGCATCTGGAAAAATTTCTTTCTCACACTCTAGACTGATTATTCCAATAAGATGTCCCTTTTCGAGAAGCTTTTGCTTGACTAAGGTTCCATAGCCAGTATTTAGGAATTCAAGCGGCATAATGTAACTTAGACGTCCTCTTCCATCTAACTCTGAGAGTGACTTCAACAAAAACGCGGAAGCTGTATTGGTATATCCCGATAATGTAAGGTTAAGCTGTTCCTTGAAATCTTGAAATACAGAATCTCGATTGAGGAATTTCTGGAATCGCATATATGGCGGATTACAAACAATATTTGCGTGTCTTTTACCCCAAGAAGACAAGTAATCTTCATTAGCAAGAAACGAAATATCTGGGCAAGAATTTTCATGGTAAAATTTTATAACCCTTTTATCAATTTCAGAAGCAGAGAACACGATACTGGGATCATTTGGGCGGAAAGCACCAAGCCCAAATGCCGGATCATATAATTCCTTAACGTCTGAGCACAATACCCACTCAACCATGAATTGGGCAACCCTCTCATTAGTGAAGAACTGCCCAACACTTTTACGGTGTGCATTCGATACGATTTGGCAATATTTGAGGGTGTTAGACATCATTAATTATTTCTTGAAAAAAAACAGACGAGTCTAAATATCCATGCCCTCCTTGGAATGTGACATAAAAAAGAAGGCGGCCTCGGTCTAATTCCTTCAATGCTGCTACATGCTCTGGCATATCAATCTTACCCAAAATCTCGCGTCCAACCTGAACATTGATTTTGATTGTTGTTTTTCCTTGATTTTTAACATCTCTCTCCACAGAGAAAACTACATCCTCTTTTGATGGATCCGAACTAATTTCCAATATTTCTTTGAAGGAAATCACATATGCCTTATCAAAGAAGACTTGGAGATAATAATGTCTGACTCCAAAAAGCTGTATCCATCTGTTAACAAGTGCTAAATCTTCAAGTTTTGGTGTGATGCTGAGATAATCACGCTTATGTAGTATCTTTATCTGCTCCTTTAGAAGCTTGAGATTATCTGAAAGCTCCCTTAGTACTGGGGATGAAGACCAACTCCTAAGCCTAAAGTCTAACTCTCGGAATGTTTCTGTTGTTGCTCCTTGAAGCATATTAAGAATCTCTGGACTTTTTTCTTTTAACGCAGTACGTAAAGGCTCGCTAAGAATTTGTTGACGTATGCGCTCACATTCGGCATTCGCAACTGTGCCTCGATTCTTCATATAATCTGAGTATTTATTTACCATGAAACTGCTTGAGCGAACTTCTATTGCGGCAACGGCTCGTTTAATTGTATTGTCGTCACTCAGGTCAATATCTGCCGAGTCGGTAAAATCAGCCCGACGAAAGATGAGAAGATCTGGTTTCTTTCCGATATTGTTAAGCTCATCTTGATATTCGAGATAAAAGTCGGCAAAACCCTCATCACCAGCCGCTAGAGAGTCTGATCTACCATACTGAACTGCGATATACTCTTTTAGGTTATCATTAATGGACTTAAAAACAATTCGTTCAGCCCAGTCTCCCTGTTCTTTATTTGTCAGAAATTCTGAACTCGCCATCGAAGGAGGGCGACCCTTAACTTGAATTTCTGTGTCGATGCTAAATGGTGTTGCGGCAATCAACCTTGCGATAGTCTGCGAATACGATTCCGGCATGAGTTATTTTTGCGTCTATAAGGATCGAGATTAAGTGCATTTGCTTAAGCTGAGCGGTTAATCTTCGGCTCTGCTGCCCTCAAATGTCAAAAGAAAACGAAGGCTTCTGTATTTGGGTAATCGCTATAATTGCGGGCTATGTGAAAAATAGCCTAAGGACTCTGTGTTGTAATGATGTGATGCAGAATTTTGGCATACCAATCGTAGCATGATCTGAAAAAAATTTCTGTATATCGCTTCCAAAAGCGTGTTAGACAGATTATCGTACTAAAAACGACCTCCTTTGAGTGGAACATCCGGCGCCGACAAGCGCCGATTCCAAAAATATAGCGCCGATTTCCTGCGACTGACACAACATCGTAACAAAACTTTACAAACCCCAACCCCTCGACCCTTTTCCTGATCGGCGCTTGAAAACGGCGCACTGATTAGTTAGACAGTCGGTAGCTTATCATAGACTTCGGGTTCAACATCAGGAACTTTTGTTAAGATTGCTTCATACTTTTCTCGACTTCCCCTTTTAGCCCTTTCTATTAGGT
>JAYKJI010000023.1:0-3567 GCA_035285405.1 Snowella sp.
CAAGTGCAACTCCACGGCGTTGACATCTTCCATCCCCAATCCGGCGAAGTCCGTGCCAGTAACACCGATGAAATTGCCTGTTGGTTCATCGACACCGACTACAACGAAGAAAGCTTTTTTGTACGCCAAGCCTATTTCTTGGGAGCCAGTGATCCTTACAAATCTCTCAAAACCACCCTCAAAGCCGAAATTAATGCGGATGCTTGGGCAAGCCTTTACAGTAATATTTCCCGCCCCTTCCCAAAACCAAAATCCGGTCGCTTTGCCGTCAAGGTCATTAACCATCTCGGCGATGAAGCCCTCAAAATCTTCCAAATTAACTAACCCAATCCTCTCCCTCGACAGCACTAAGCCTTACGCGAAAGGAACTTTTAAAGGTTATCAGCGTTTTTAGGTTAAACCCTACAAAGTATTAGACCTTTAACCCATAGACCTCTTATGGCTAAATATGATTAAAACCGCTGTCTTCAACTTCAAAGGCGGCACAGGCAAAAGCACCACCACCCTTAACCTGGGAGCGGCGATCGCCAGTCAGGGACATCAAACCCTACTGATTGACTTAGATGGGCAACGCACCCTGTCCTATGGTCTGGGCTTAGATGGAGATTTACCCACCGCCCTAGATTTCCTGCAAAGCCAAACCGTGGAGCCATTAGCCACCAACATTCCACACCTATTCCTAATTCCCGGTGCATTGGAGATGTTCAACCTCACCGCTGACAAAGACCTATTTACCCCGGCACTGGCCAAACTGACCACTTACCAGTTCTGCTTTATGGACTGCTCCCCCGGCCTAGGCATTGCCTCTGTCCAAGCCATCCTGAGCGGCGATCGCATTCTCATTCCCGTAGTGGGGGAGCCGGCGGCTCTCAAAGGACTCTCGGAAGCCATCCAACTCATCCGCAATGAACGCCCCACCGTCCCGATAGATGTCCTTCGGGTAAGGTATCGCCCCCGTCTGGTATTAACCAAAGAAGCCGACACCCTCCTAGAATCTGGGGCCACAGAATTGGGATTTGACCTGCTCCAGACCGTCATTCCCGAAAATATTGCCGTCGCAGAGGCGATCGCCCACCAGACCCCCGTAACCACCTACGCCCCAAAATCTCAAGGAGCGCAAGCCTACCACCAACTCGCCCAAGAATACCGTGCCAAACTGCCATGACTAAAAAAATGCCTACCGCCGTCACTAGCCTTAGCAACTTTTCCGGTATCACTGCCACCGACAATTCACCCCCCATCGAGCCAGAACTTCCACCGACCGCGACCGAGCAACCCAAAAAGAATCCTCGCAAAGCCCGCTCAAAAGTAGTCACCATCAATATCAAAATTTCTCAATCCCAGAAAAATTGGCTGGCTAATACCGCTACAGATATTCGGGCTAACAATGACGAGCCGGTTCCCCCTAACGAGCGGGTTTTTCCTCAGCATCTTATTTGTGTCGCCATTGACCTTCTCAAATCAAGCGAGATTGATTGGAACCAAATCAAGTCAGAGCAAGACTTACGACAGCATCTAAACCTTTAATATGATTATGGTTTATTCCTCTTAAAGTCTTTTACCAGACAACACCTTATCGTCACCTATGGGGTCAGCTAACGAAAGTTAAACTAAGCGACCCCCTCACAGGAGCCACTCGTCTTCAAAACTGTAGGTTTCTATTTAGATGCCTCCGCTAGTCCTAGACATCAATCTTGGGGCGATGAATGACTAAACTTATGTTTACTTCTTTGGTTTTTTCTTTGGTGGTTCAAACAATTGATGAATCATAGCAATCTGCGATAACTTATCCTGTAGCTCTAAATATTTAGCTCTTTCTCGATCAGGATGAGGGAACCCGATGATGTTGACATGACTATGGTGATTATTATCCACTTCTAACCCTAAACTGCGAATTGTCCCGACAGATATTTTTAAAATACCAAAACAAGGAGAAAGCCTTAGTTGGTAGTTCCCTTCATCATCAATTTTCTGATAACAAAAATTTTCGTCTAAATCCGTTGAAATACCTGACTCATAATCTTGTTGCTCTTCTTTCCAGCGCAAACCAAAAGCCGCTGGTTGAATCTGTTGAGTCTCCTTATCAAACCAAGCCCGTTTTGTGATAGCTCGATATAACCAAGTGTCATCAGACAAAACACCCACAAAGAAAGCCTCAGTCCTTAGATATCCTCAATCGACATTTGACTATCATTGATCCAGATTAATAACCGCATTATCCGCTTAAAATCAATCTTGCTAATGAACTTACTTTTATCTTTTTCCCGATAAAAAATAGCACCATTAATCTGCTCATTATGGGGAATCTCAACCCAAACTCTCCTTTCCAAAAAACAATTATCCCACACTAAATCAATGCCACCTTTCGTTTCCAAACTCGATGCACAGTAAGGAAATGCGGTCTTAAAATAGTTGCGGACTTCATTTAATAACCGATAAGCTTCCGTGAAAGCATAGGGCGAAGGTTTAACGATATCATCATCCTCATCAATTTCCTCCCCATCAATCTCATAAAGACTTGATAGATTTTTGACCGATTTTTGAAAATCATTATTGTCGGTAATTGGTTTCGTTCTTAAAATCCGAAATTTCTGACAAAAACGAGGATTAGGGCGCAAAGAACTATCCATCAAGTCAGTATTAGAATTTGTATCTTCCTGAAGATTAATAGCATCAAATGATGGACTTTTTATCTTAGGGAAAGTACCTGGAGGAGCTAGTAGTGAAACCATTTTTATTGAGAATTGCTTAATAAACAATTATTGATGATTGATAAAAAAGAATTGACATCTTCATACCAAAGATCTACGCGATCAATCAGCGGAATAATACGATCTTGCGACGCACCAGTCAAGACAATATCCCGGTGAACATTACCTGAGAATAGCATCCCAAACGTTTTGATATCTGGATTCTCATCATCTATTTTAATTACTTTTGTTAAACCCAGTCTGATAATAAAATCCTTAAACATATAAGTAAAATTAGGCGATACCTCTAGGGTTGAATCTTGATAAAATTTCCAATCCCCTGGACGTAATAACTGATTACAAACATAATTATCAACAGATTCCTCCGACTCAAAGGGAACAAAACTAATGGGATTAATGCCAAAAGCAATGTAATTAACATGGGGAAGAGTTTTTAAATATTGGCAAGCTATCTTTGGTAAAAAAATATTTTCTGGTTTAAAATCGCCTTCAATATTTTGATCAATAATTAATTTATCAGGTTGTAATATTAGACTAATTCCTTCCTTAAAAATTACTTGAGAGACCTGTTCCGTCGAAAAAGTCGGGGCAGCAGTTATCCAATTTTCATCAATAATACCATTTATCTTCAAAAAATCAGGATTCAGTAGACTAGGATTATGACTCCTAGCTAAAATGACTAATGATAACTGCGTAATTTGTATCTCTTTCGACATTAGTTTAAAACAAATAGCCTAAAAGTTTTTTATAATAGTCTAAATTGTGTATTTACAGAGCTATAGTTAAGGCTATGCTTAGTTTAAATCAATTTTGACCGAGCTATTCCCTGTGGCAAAGACAAAATCCGGATCAGAAG
>JAYKJI010000024.1:0-3461 GCA_035285405.1 Snowella sp.
GATATGATTTACACTATAGCTAATTTTTAGCAGAAAGCGACAAGAATAATTCACGTGAACTTTCTGCTCCCTGGTTGCCATCCATTTTTAACTTTCACTACATAAATAACACTACCAATTTTCAAAGGGCGAGCCATTCTTTTTTCCTCAACTCTCTCTCCATTATCTCCCACACCCAATCCAAATTGCCATATTATTAATCTCATCTTTACAAAGAATTGGTATCACTCCAGATAGTTGCAGTCTCAGTATGTAGTGAAATAGTGTAATTTCCTGCAACATTGACCAAAGGACAGTTGGGAACGGCGGCAAGAATAAGGGCTAGAATGGGTTTATACATGGGGCGATCGCTCCTATGAATAGTTTATCAATATGAAAATAGACTAAATGGCACTTTTTTGCTTATCTTTTTTGTTGAACTTTTGTTAAATTTCATTAACGCTGAGTAACAGTTTTCTTCAGTGAATCTAAGGCAGAATGCCCAACTAGAGAGAGCATAATTCCTGTGTAAATTAACTGATGAGGCTAAAATAGCTCTGTCCCAGGGGTGATGTCAGTCCCACTGAACATAGAAGTTGTGACGAGGAAACATGGAAAAATAGGGAATGACGGCGATTATGTGGCGGATGGACGAGAGGTATTAGCCGCCCTGGAGCAGTGTATTTATGATGTGATCCTGATGGATGTGCAGATGCCAGAAATGGATGGATTAACGGCGACCAAGACGATTTGTCAGCTTTATCCTGCCCCCCAACGTCCCAAAATTATTGCAATGACAGCCAATGCCATGTTAGGCGATCGCCTTTCATATTCGAGATAAGGACGCTTATTACTATGAGAACAGTGCGTGGCAGTTACCTTTCATCGGTGGCTATAAGTTCCAAACCCAGCCTGATGTGCTGAACCTGGATGCTTATATCTATTACTATTTCATGGCGACGGGGGTTACTCCTGCGATGGAAGAAAAAATGGTGGGACTGGGTTCTCAATATGCTTGGACAGCCCGCGATGCTAAAGGGAATCTCCTCGATGGTGGCAAAAATTATCGCCTTCGTTTACCGCCCAATATTCCCGTTAAAGATTTCTGGTCAGTGATTCTTTACAGCAACTAGACGCGATCGCAGATTTAGACAGATCAACAATTTCCCAGTGTCGGTAGTCAAACGAAAGGGCTTTTGGTTAATGCTGATGGTTCTGTTGATATCTATTTCGGGCCAAAACCGCCTACTGGCAAGGAGAATAATTGGGTACAGACGATGCCTGAAACGGGTTGGAATACGATTCTTCGGCTTTACGGCCCGCTTGAGCCTTGGTTTGACAAGACTTGGCGGCCAGGGGAGATCGAATTAATGAAATAGTCCTATCCAGAATATTTCTTGATTGCCGATCTGTAGCTTGGGTTGAGGTGATAAGATGCAACGTTACCTTTTTCTCGCTAATAAAATCGGCGATCCCATTTCATCAGAGAAAGGGATTACAGTAACTCGAAAATTAGCCAAAAACTCAGTTATTTCGTCTGTACAAGATCGGCGATTACACCGATTACATTAATTTAGTGGTCGCTGGAAGAAATGTCCATGATTTAGTAGGAAATTTGTGACTGAAGACAATGATTTTTAAGAGTGACTAAGGTCAAGATCATAATTTTCTTGATCACGTACTTTTTTCAATAACTCTACTAGGTCATCTGAGTATTTATGCCGTTCCTGCCGACCGATTGTGATAAGTTGGTGGTACTTATTATCAAAGCTTTTAATATTTTCTCCCTTTTCTCTTGTAATTTTTTCTATTAGTTGACTTGCGTCATACCAGCCCTTATATCCCAGTTTTTCAGCCACCTCTGTAAGAGTATATTTATAATTTAAACTACTTGATGAGTATCCATCTAAAGTTGTGATTCCATAAATTTTTGCAAACTCTTCCTGACTACTAAGTTGGTGTTCCAACTTTTCTAAATTTATCTGTAACTCTTTTCTTGGCAAGTCATATCTTACTAGGTCATAGGTTCTTGCTTGAATAGCCCGTAAAAGTTTAACATTAACCTTTGGAATTGATGGATTAGCTCCAAATGCTCTTAATACCCAATCGTACTTATTCGCGCTAACGTTTTTAATTCTGACATTACGATGTTCCGCTATAGAAATAACCGCTTCATAAGGGGGTTCCGAATTATTGGTTAATTTCTCGTCTCGTGCAATAATGTAAATATTAGGAATAAGCTGGTTATCTACCGATATCAACTCATCTATATCAGTTAAAATTGCTTTTATATTAGGATCACCTGCTCTATATCCCATGAAAACAAGAGGATGTTCAGCGAAGTAAGTCAAGAGTTTTGCGCTTAAATATTTCTTTTTTTTGCTAAATTCGTCATAATCCTTGGACGTTATAACAATACTTGAAGGCTCGGTAACACAGCCATGAATTTTATAAATTTCACCAACAGCAGAATAGTTATTTCGTAATATAGATTGTCCAATCACAGGAGTGAAATCGGGGAATATTAATTCAAGGAAAGTATCGTAGTTAGTTGTTATGACGGCATGAGGACGAATAGACTGAATTAAGTTAATCTCTTCTTGTAAATTTACATCTTGAATATTACTAACATTATGAGGTGTAAGATTAATCAAATATTCAGCAATCTTTGTTTTGAAATATATGTCCGGTGGCATATCAGGGCTAAATAAAGCCCTATCGAAATTTTCTCGGCCGTCTTCCCATGCCCATTCTTTAAACGCATTGGCAAAAATATCACCAATTTCAATTAAATTGCTATGACTCTGGGTGTAATAAGCAAATTCTTTCTTGATATTAGGACATTGTTCCGACATTACTGAAAGTAATTCTTGCCAGTTTGGAGCCTGAAAGTACCGTTTTGACATTCCTGAACCAATGAAAAGAATGGGTTGACATCCCAGTTCTTCTATACAAGTACTAATATCGCTGGTGATTCTATTTTGATATTCTTCAAATAAAGTAACCATGCACTGAAATAGTAAGGAGGTTAGTTTTGCCTTAAAGAAAGACAATTACAGGGTTAGAATGCAATATTGTAAGGCATCCTTGAGATTATAGGCTATATTCAGCAATTTAACCTCATTGGGTTCAATTATATGGAATTTTTTTATAAAAAAAGTGAGTGTGTGATCGCCGATCTTGTAGTGCTGACTGCTTTGCAGTGCTTTTGGCTACGCTGTCATCTCGTTGATTAAACTTTAAAATTGCGATTATTTAGATGTTTGAAAGTGCGAACTTATCTATCAGTTGGGTTGAGATCATGTTATCTTGCTACAACACTTCGCTGTAGCCAATTGGTAAACATATCCCGCTGCAATTCACCCGAAGCTAAAGCCAAAATAACGCTTTCTTGCTCATCCACATAAGCGTTAATCTCCAGTCCATTCAAAACAAGAAATGTTTCCATTGCTGCGTGACCAGTCCGTTTATTTCCATCAATA
>JAYKJI010000025.1:0-4978 GCA_035285405.1 Snowella sp.
GGCAAACAAATTTAGCCAATACTGCCGTTAACCTTCAAGATTTTCCACTACCCACTAAGGCCAATCGCCAAGGCTGGTTAAGTACCTTTCAAACCCTATTACAAAATCTACACATTCGAGAAAATGCCGCCCATTGGGCCAAAGAAAGCGTCGCCTATCAAAACCTAGAAAAAGGATTACAAGCTTTAGCAGAACCTAACCAAGAAATTATCCCCTGGTCACAATGGCGTGATGAACTTCTGACCAGTCTAAACTTTTTGAAAACCACCGCTTACCCAGGTAGAGAAGGGATCGAACTACACAATGCCAATTCTATTGTCGGTGCACGTTATACCCATGTTTTTGTCTTAGATATGGTAGAAGGAAGATTACCCACCGCCATTAAAGATGATCCTATTTTAGACTTTTGGGAACGCCAAAAATTACAACCTGAAGGCATTAATTTAGACAATGCGGCTGATCTAGCCCGCCAAGAAGCCATCCGTTTTTATCAATTACTCAGTCTTGCTACAGAAAGCATCACTTTTTCCTATAGCCGTATAGATCGTCAAGGACTTTCCTACGGTAGTGCAGAACCGTCTTCCTATCTGGAGCGACTCAGATTAATCGCCAGTGAAGTTCTCTTACCCATTGCCAGCATTGAATTGGCTCGACAGCAATATCTAAGACATTCCCTCATACCCCTAGATGACCCCCTTTTAAATCCCATTTTAGAGCGTTTTACCATCACCCACCAACGCGAAAATCAGACCCTTACGGAAGAACTGACTCAATATAACGGAGGCGTAGGGACTCCTGTTAATTTAGAAACCCATATTTTCAGTGTTTCCCAACTTCTACAATTAGGACAATGCCCCTTTAAATGGTTTGCTAATCAAATTTTAAAACTAGCAGAATTAGATGAATTAGAAGAGGATTTAAGTCCTAATTTACGCGGCAATTTATACCACAAAGTTGTTGAGATCGCTCTTAAGCATTGGCAGGAAGATGACACGCTTAACTTGGGTGATTCATCTCTATTATTTCAATGGTTTTTAGAAGCAGAAAAAGCCTTAAATTTTCCAAGTTTGCCCGCTTGGCCCAACCGCCGCAAGGAAGAAATTAGCATTCTTAAAAATACTTTTCAAAAAGCTAACTTTTTACCCAAAACAAGCACCGTATTAAACCTAGAGGCCAAATTCACAGGAGAATGGCTGGGCCTCAAAATGACAGGACGGGTTGATCGTCTGGATGACACCCCAGAGGGATTAGTCTTAATAGATTACAAAACCAGTAGCATTGCCCCCAAAGGTGTCAAAAATGCTGAGGGAGAGGCCAAAATTGATCTACAATTACCCCTCTATGTCGCTGTTGCGGCTCCTCGTTTATTTCCCGATCGCCCTGTACATAAAGCCCTTTATTACTCCCTGACTAAGGGGAAAGATATTTCTCCTAAATCGTTTCCATCAGAAGCCGAGTTAAGGGAAGTCGGCGATCGCCTAAAAACCTGCCTACAAACAGGTAACTATCCCGTAGAACCTGATATTAAAGAAGAAGCCTGTCGGTATTGTGATTATGATGTTATCTGTCGCAAGCGATCGCGCCTATCTTGAATATTGTGTCATGTAATCACAAAAATCCTGACCAATGAAAAAATAGATTTAGGGAGTCTTTAATTCCGATTCTAACAATAATAGAAGTTGCAAAATATTAAAACATTCCGAAGGATATACATTTTTTTCTGACTCGACATGAACATGATGAGGGAAATTAGGTAAATCAGGAAAATGAGGAACATTATCCCAACGCCGCCGAAGAATCTTTTGACTTTTATCCATCCATTGATAACGATAACGAATGGTTTCTAGCCCCTGATTAGTCACTAAAAAATATTCAGCTACTTCCACAAAATCTCCATTGCTTAAAATTAATCTTACTTGTAGATAACCCCTATCTCCTAAATTTTTTTCTTCCTTAATAGAGAAAGATAGCACAATAGAACTCAAAATCAAAGCTGATTTAACTTGAGTAAGATATAATTCCGCTTCCATCACTATCCTAAAAATGCTTAAGAATGAATAGATTGTAAAGTCTCTAGGCGTGATTGAGCAACTTCTAAAAGCTCATAAAATACACTCCACTCCATAAAATCCATACTGTCTCCTAACTCTCCTGCCATAAACTGAAGATAAAAGTCTTGAGAAGCTAACTGATACTTGTCCTCATACCCCTTAATTTTGAGACTAAGGGATTGGATCTCTCGATTAAGATGATCTTTTTCCAACTCAATAATTTTATTTAATGACTGCTCAACCAAAGCACTTTGATAACCCTTTTGATAGAGATTAGTCAGTGCTTGAAGTTTATCTAAAACTGAAGGCGTTGTCATAATTGTCATTTAAGATTAATTCCAGAATTTTTCCAATAAAAAGATGAGTTTTAAAAATTAATTGAACGTTCTGGGGACAAGCTCTAGACCCCTACCCAAAACCTACTTCAATCTTACTCGATCACCTTGGTCAATGACCGCCAACAAATGCTTTTCCAAAGCCTCGATAAAATGCTTGACATCCCCCTCAGTCTCTAAAATACTGCGATCGCTTAAACTAGCCAACCGGATAGCGTGAATCGGTTTCGACGGGACAGTTTTATCCTGATTCAGTAACGCCGTTGCCTGTTGATCCACCTGTTCCATTAGATGAGTCTCTAAACACTTAAACTCACTCCAACGAGGGTCATTAAACCATTCGGGAAAGTAATTCAGGCATCGTCTTGACTCTGAAGCTAGGCTAAAACCGGATTACACCTAACCCTATTGTAGGATTCATCCGAGGCGATCACCGGATAGAGCAGGAAAGACTGGAACCAAAAACCGAGGTAGTTAAGTTACTAAGCTAATGCGAAACATCTTCCTGACTAACCAACCATTGTTCAATAATTTCACTCATTAACCCCGACATCTCAACCCCTCTAGCCTGGGCAATACTTTCCAGTTGATGATCTCGCTCAACCGTCAGTGTCAACGTCATCCGTCGCTTTTTCAACACGGGAACCGGGTTCACTACCCTTAATGCCCGTTGTTCTGAACGGTACTGGGACAACAACGCCATGGCTTCCGAAAGTGTCCCAGCCTGGGACACAATTTGATCATGCTTGGCCAAATTCATATACCGATAGGCTGAAGATTTACTAATAGCCAACTCCACCAACCACCCTCGAAAGCCGCCCGTCTGGCGATCATAGGTAAATTTTTCCTTCGCCACGAGCAAGGCACGACCAGCAATCAACCCTGCCTGTAATGCCGATCCTAAGTGAGCTTCAAAAGCAGTATGGGCTGTTTGAACAATTTCGCCTAACTCTGATAACGTAGCCCCTTCCAACTCAACCGTTTCTAAAGTGATAAGGGGATTAGCAGCTTCCGCAAAGAGAGCTTGTTGTTTTTGAGCCGTGACTCGTGGGACAGGGATTGATAGTTTCTTAGCCATGCGGTTTTTCTGTTATCCATTGCCATATCCGGGAAATATCTTGCCCCGCATCCGAAGTAAGATGGTCTGCCGCCACCTCTCCATTTGCCCACCAATCTCGATGGTTAGCCCGTTCTCGCATAGCAACGGAACATAGCGGGACGTTAAGGGAAGCCAGGCCCGCCAAAATATTCTCTACATGAGTGCGAGGATGGACACGATTTAAGACGATGAGCAAAGGTCGCTGGGCATGGCGGACTAACTCAAGGGTTGCCGGTAATGCGTCAAGGGTCGCCTGATCATAACTAACCGGAACAATAATGCGTTGGGCTAGGGATAGAGCTTCTGGTACTCCCGGCACTGAAGCCCCCGGTAAATCTACGATGACTTTTTCTAAAGTTCGTAAACGAATGGCTACTCTTCCCAAGGAAACGTCAATAACTTCTGGAGATTCGGCTTGTCGGCGATCGCGCCAGTAACAACAGGTAGCTTGGGGGTCAGCATCCAATAACACGCTTCCTGAGATAACCGCCAGATTAGCGGCGATCGTGCTTTTTCCAACCCCCCCCTTACCATTAAAAACAATAATTCTCACAATCAGTCTCCAGGATTTCTTGGATTGAAGCGATTATGCGTTTAAGCTTTGTTTCAGAGCAACTTGATTTTGCCCCCATTTCCGAAAGTTATGGAATGGTTAGCTGAACACTCTCACAAAAAATTAGGTTGTGAACAGTGTACCTTCAATTTCCGTTGCTTCAGAACTTTTATCTATCACAGATGGAACCTGATCCCCTACTGAAAGGCCAATATTGTCGTCTGTGACAGTTTCTAAAGCATTGTTGAGGAGGTCAACGGTCTGCTCAGGGCTAATTTCTGGATTTTTCTCTAAGATTTCCTCTGAAATTGGGGTTTCGTTATCAGTGACTGGTAACTCAGGCGCGATCGCCGGGTCAGGATGTTGTACTAATGTGTCCAAATTCCCTAAAGACATGACAGACTTTTTGATAACCTCTTCAGCCTTATCCTGACTGGGTTTTAGGGGAATTGAGCCATCGGATCGCGGAGGATTCAAGAGGAGATGTAGATTACCTTCTCGGAGATGACCACAAAGATGAGAAAAACGGTGGGAAATGGCCGTATCCAAACGAGATAACAAGTCGTCTGCCATCAAAGGCTCCCATTGACTCGCCGGCATTTTCACCTGGTCGTAATCCTTACCCGACAATTTGCAGGGAATCCCCACCAATCGCAGGAGATACACCATCAATCGCCCAGGAGACTGGGGAATCTTTTTGCCCAAGGCGATCGCCACTTTGAGTTTATTGCCTTGAACCGTGATTTGTCCCTTAGCTTTTGTCATAATGGTCTGGACAATGGGCATATCCGCCGATAAGTAGCCTTCTCGCAAATAGACTTCAACCAATTCTTCAATGCCGAGATACTGTAGGGCGCGGGCTTTGAGGTATTGAGTGGAAATTTGCCAGGGTAGAATGCCATGCCCTTCCAAAGTTTTAGCAATTTGGGACTGAACCAGC
>JAYKJI010000026.1:0-5029 GCA_035285405.1 Snowella sp.
TGATGTTATGACAATAATAATAGTAGAGTAAAACGGGGCTATGTTAAGTCTTTAATGATTTTTTCGTTTCCTCTAAGTCTTATACTGTAAGTCTTTGCGGATTTACTCAGACGATACCAGTGCCCCAATCATTTATACAATCTAAAACAGGTAATAGGTCATCTTTCTGATAGGATAGGGGTAACTTTTCTCCCTGAAATACTAAGACCATACGATCCTTCGGAGAAATTAACCAGCCCAATTTTGTGCCATTTTGAAGGGCAAAACTAAGTTTACTAATCGGTTTAATCGAAGATTGTTCAGGAGACAGAATTTCAATCATCCAATCAGGGGCAATACTAATTTTATTGCTAATTTCACCATTTTTATCTAAAGGAATACGTTCCCATGTAAATACCGCAATGTCTGGCACAATCGAATGACCTGCAAAGGTACAACGTAATTCTGGAAATCCATAGGCCCGTTCTTGAGCTTCTCCATATTGATTAATCAAGGTGGCCAGCTTCATTTGCAAGACACTATGTTTTCCTTGGGGCATTGTTTTTTGTTCAATATAGCCGTTAATATACTCACTGGCAGGTTTGGTTTCTGGCATTTCTAAAAATGCTTCTAAGGTTAGGAAGTTAGGAGCAGATTGAAGGGCAATCATAGTGATCCATGTAATTATAGTTGAGATAATATTTCGTAATTGTAGTCTATTTTTAGCAGATGATGAAGCTAAATTGCCACTATAGCACTTTTTTGTTATTTCGACATATACCTTGTCTCAAACCTTTTATTAAAGAGCGATCGCCCTTCTGCCATTGATGGGCAACAAAAAAGCGATCGCCTATAACCATTTTCTAACCGAGAATAACCATTCCAGCAGCAGGCAAACTAAGGCTGATATAAGCACGGCCATCCGTTTCTGAATGTTGAACAATCACCGTTTCCTCCGTAGGCGGCTGTTTCAACTGCTCATCCGTCCAATCGGCTCGGTAAAGCACCCGCAATTCTGATCCAGGAGGACTCAAATTTTCATCTACCGTGACATCGGCTCCCCTGGTTTCCAAGCCATGAGTATTCATCACCACCACCACTTCATGGTAAGACAGAATTCTCGACCAACCAAAGAGTTCTCCCGCTCATGGTAGGCCAAAGGGATAATCACAAAAGGAAGTTTCACGAGGATAGCAAATACCCATTCGTAAAATACGCCCAACGTAGTCGTCTCTGTTGCAAAGTCGGGCGATCGCAGAAGAAGGTGGCTACTGATTGCTGGCTTTAGCATGATATTTTCATGAATCCTGAATCAAGAGTCATTAATCAAGTAACCTTGAAACTTTAATCATGAAAAAGGAATCATTAATCATGGAATCCTGAATCAAGATAATTTATGTTAGTTGTAGCGATCGCCTCACAGAAGGGCGGTGTGGGTAAAACCACTGTGGCAGTGAACTTGGGGGTGGAACTCTACCGACAAGGAGTGAAAGTTGCCGTGGTAGATATGGATGCTCAAGGATCGGCCACCTATGCCCTAGGGCTCGTTCCCGATGAGCAAGCCGGTTTTGAGCGGTGGTTAGCAGGAGAGGAAGTCTTGTTAACTCATACTCCTGTGCCTCTAATTCCAGGGGGATTGGATACGGCCTATATTCAGTGGCAGTCTCCAGGAATTTTGTCGAGCGCGATCACTCGTTTAGACACCGATCTGGTTTTATTGGACTGTCCACCTTCTTTGGTCACTTCGACGGTAGCGGCCCTGGTGGCAGCGAATCGGGTACTGGTTCCTGTTCTAGCTGACCCGTTGGTATTGATGGGGTTAGCCCAGATCTTGGATACCTTGAATGATGTTAATCCCCAAGCTCAGGTGGATGTGCTGAGAAGTAAGTATAAGCCTCAGTTAAAGATGACTAGTGAAGCAGATGAAATTCTGGTAGCTGATTCACGTTTTAATTTGTTACGGATTTGTATTCCGGAGAATGTGGCGATCGCCGAGAGTGCGGGGCATGGAAAACCGGTTAAGGACTATGCGAGTGCTAGTAAGGGAGCCAAAGCTTTTAAAGCAATCTCTGCCGAAGTGATTAAAGAATGGGGGTTAAATCATGGCAACTAATAAACGGTTGGGTAAACGTAATCCCTTACAGCTTTTCCCGAATGCTGAATCAGGAATCGAGAATCAGGAATCAGGATTAATGATTGATGCTAATGAGGCGATCTCACCTGTTTCTGGGGAAGATAAGCCAACGTCAACCCCTGTCATTAATCAAGAATCAGGAATCGAGAATCAGGAAAATGTCCTGTTGTCGGAAACTCCTACAAAAATCAAGACTCCTGAATCATTAATAACGAATCAAGAATCAGGAATCAGGAATCCTGAAAAAATGTCATCTTCTGTTGAAAGTATGGATGCCACTGTTGAGCCAATGGTCGAGGTTAACCCCCACTTATCTTCGTTGCCAGTTATCAAGAATCAGGAATCAGGAATCGAGAATCAGGAAAATACGCGCTTGTATAATCTCTCCGTGCGTGTGCCAGAGGTTCTTAATGATGCCCTCGATGATGCGGTGAAAAAGACACGGCGCAATATCGGACAAAAGATTCGTAAGGAACGCTTAGTGGCGATCGCTATTGAAGCTCTATTAGCAAAGGTGGAACAGGCGGGTGGCTGGGAGACCATTCGATCTGAGGAGGATTTAGCGAACTTTCTTCGGTAATTTTTGCTGTGCTTATTTTTGCTACCTGTTTTAATCTGGGGGAGGATGCCAGACTCCGTACAACGATCTTTTACTTGTAGTGTAGTTAAAGGGGAGTCGTTTCCTAATTTTCCTGATTTATGGTTGAGCTTATGACAGATTTAACATTTAACTTTTTCCAGCATTGGTACCCTATCTCACCAATCGAAGATTTAGATCCCGATTGTCCAATACCGATTATTGTGCTCGGCCGTAGGCTCGTTGTATGGAAGCCGCGCTTCTCAGATCAATATTCTGTTTTTTTAGATCAGTGTCCCCATCGTTTAGCTCCATTAAGCGAAGGACGAGTGGATGAGAAAACTGGGCATCTCATGTGTAGTTATCATGGTTGGCAATTTGATGCTCAGGGAGTTTGCACCCATATTCCTCAAGCAGATAATTCTGATCTAGTTACAAAAAATCGTGAACTTTATTGTGTTACGGCTCTTCCAGCTCAGGAAAAAAATGGTTTGCTTTGGGTTTGGCCCGATGCTGACTCTGCTGAGATTGCCTCCTCCCAACCTTTACCACTTTCGCCTCAGATAGATGCCAGCCGTGGATTTGTGTGGTCATCCATAGTGCGCGACCTGGAGTATGATTGGCAAACCTTTATTGAGAATGTTGTCGATCCAGCCCATGTCCCATTTGCACATCATGGCATACAGGGCAACCGCGATCGTGCTAAACCGCTTCCAATAAAAATTGTGGAATCTAGTCAGACACGGATCGAAGCAAAAATTGAGCAGGGGCTGGCAACCCAAATTACGTTTAGTCCTCCTTGCTTATTGGAGTATGCCATCAATCTTGGACAGGAGAGACAACTGGGGTTAGTAACCTATTGTATTCCCACTACTCCAGGCAAGTGTAGAATAGTAGCGCAGTTTCCGCGTAATTTTGCGAAGCGTTTAAACGATTGGATACCACGCTGGTGGAATCATATCAATGAACGAAATTCAGTGCTAGATGGCGATATGATTTTGCTACACATTCAAGAACGGGATTTGCAGCAGCGATTACAGACAGATAGTTGGAAAACTTTATATAAACTACCCACCAGTGCAGATCGGATGGTCATTGAATTTCGTCAGTGGTTCGACCAATATTGTCAAGGACAACTTCCCTGGGAAAAACTAGATACCTCGACCGAATTAGCACTACCTAATCGCGAACACTTGCTTGATCGCTATAATCAACACACATTAATTTGTGGGAGTTGTCGCCAGGCATTAAAAAACATACACCGCGTACAAATAAGCTTGCTCGTTTATTTTGCAGTTGCTCTTTCAGTGGCAGCGGTAATGCCCGATAGGTTTCGCCTAGGGATTAGTCTCCCTTTAGTCTTTACAGCCTTGCTTGGATTAGTCATCTATGCTGCTCTGAAGTATTGGCTAGAACCTAAGTTTTACTTCATAGATTACATTCATGCCAAACGATAAACAAGAGAAAGTGAACCGTCCTTTAAGCATTTGAGGCTATGCTAACGGAGAAGGCAAAAAGTAAGAGCAATCTCTGCGATGACATGAAGGGAAATCCGTTAATCAAATTAGGTCGGTGTTGATGCCTGTTTAGACCTATTTTTTTCTTGGCTATCCATAACCTTCCCAGTAGGATTTGTCACACTTTTTGAGAGGTTATTGAGGTTGTCATCATTTTCTTCAAGGTCAATGTCTAGGGTTTCCTCTGAAATGGAGGATTGATTATCCGCCGTTGGCAACTCAGGGGTGATCGCAGAGTCTGAGTATTGTACTGTTTCATCCAAATTCCCTAAAGACATGAGAGAGTTTTTAACGACCTCTTCAGCCTTGTCCTGACTGGGTTTTAGGGGAATTGAGCCATCAGATCGCTGAGGATTCAGGAGGAGATGTAGATTACCTTCCCGGATGTGACCACAAAGGTAAGAAAAACGGTGGGAAATGGCCGTATCCAAACGGGATAACAAGTCATCTGCCATCAAAGACTCCCATTGACCCGTCGGCATTTTCACCTGGTCGTAGTCCTTACCCGACAATTTGCAGGGAACCCCTACCAATCGCAAGAGATACACCATTAATCGCCCAGAAGACTGGGGAATCTTTTTGCCGAGACAGATCGCCACATTGAGTTTGGTTCCCTGAACGGTCAGTTGTCCCCTAGCTTTTTTCATCAGGGTCTGGACAAGGGGCATATCCGCTGATAAGTAGCCTTCTCGCAGATAGACTTCAACCAATTCTTCAATGCCGAGATACTGTAGGGCGCGGGCTTTGAGGTATTGAGTGGAAATTTGCCAGGGTAGAATGCCATGCCCTTCCAAAGTTTTAGCAATTTGGGACTGAACCAGC
>JAYKJI010000027.1:0-19180 GCA_035285405.1 Snowella sp.
GGATATTCCTATGTCCCTCTTTTAAAGACTATG
Organism: Snowella sp.; assembly: GCA_035285405.1. GTDB lineage: Bacteria > Cyanobacteriota > Cyanobacteriia > Cyanobacteriales > Microcystaceae > Woronichinia. The sequence continues at coordinate 34 of JAYKJI010000027.1, forward strand.
CGCTTTATTTAACTATTTTCAACGCATTCAATGAATTAATATTAATTTAGGTTAATTTTATGGAAAATTTTGACATTTATGTAAAAACTTCGGCGATGGGTCAGACGGGTATCCATTGGCGGCAAATTGGTTCTGATGATGAACAGCCTATCAAAACACCCACGTTAATTCAAGACAAAATTCTGACGAATGAGGATGGCTATCCGATAATCGTTAATGACTTATTGGATGAAGTTAAACCTTCATTATTGATTTATCGTAAAAATGGACAAATTTTGTTAGAAATTGCAGGTACTGAGTCACCAGAACGTTCTAGTCGAATGGGACGAAAGGTTTTAAATCTGATTGTCTGGATTGCAGAAGATAATGATGAGAATGAAAAAATTATTAGAAAAATTGCTTATAGTGGTATTCAGAACATTCTAGGAGATGATCTAGCTTTTAGCCGTATGATTCAAGAATCTATTGATTTTTATGAACGTGAAGAGTTTAGATGTGATCGAACAAAAGTCAATGAGTATGTTAACAGGCTAGATGATGTTGATTCAGCAGAAAACCCTAATCTTGAACAATTAATCAGCATTAAATCTGATGATTATCTAACAAAATTAGCAGAAGATATTAAAAAATATTCTCTTCCTCAAAAATGGAATGATAGTCATGGAAAAAGTAAAGAGGATGGAGTTTTAGTGGTTGTGACAGAACAACTAGAGCAGAAAGATATTTTTTATCTAGCAGAAGTTTGGCGAGGATTTGCTTCTAATGTAGAAAAAATTAAATCTAATCCCCCCGAAACAGTTTCTACTGTCCCCGAAATTACTGCTATCCCAACCCCAAATAGTTCTACTGAAGAGGAGGTCAATACGGGAAAAAAGTATATGGTGATTTTAATGGCAATTATAGTGATTTTGATCATAGTAATGAGTATTCTGGTTATACAGCCCAAAGTGCTGAAACATCCACCTACCCAAACTCCACCCAATCAAGAAAACAGTCAATACAATCAGAATTCTCTTCTTTAAATATGTCGTCAAGTCCTAAAGTTGTGCAAAAGCTATCTTCAGGATTCCATCAAGGAAGATTTCATCAAGGAATTTTTCCTCAAACTTTTGAATCTTCAATGATAAAAATAAAAAGAATTCATCGCTACGAAGTTGCTGCTATAATTTATTTCTTATGGCTATTGACTAATCACCAAAATAGTGAACTTGAAAATATTCATTTAGAGAATTCTTGTAATGCTTGTAGTAATTTGATAGAATCTCTTAATAAATATTCTGATACCCAAGATATTGATGACATTATTGACAAAAACTCTAATCTTTTTGGTTCTCTTATTGAAAATGCTGGGGCGTTAATACCAGATGTTTTGAAGGACAAATCAATCCATGAAGAAAGTAAAAAGAGATTCGAGGAATTATCTCTAGAATTCCAAGTTTTCATACTTCAAATCATTAATCTTCATTTGGCGGCTCAACAAGGTAGATTTAACCAAAATGACTTAGGTCAAATCTGTTGGAGGGATTACGAAACATTTTTAAGTAAAATCAAAAAAATCTCTCCAATCAAACCATATTTTAAAACAATAAATTAAATTAAATGAAATTGAGGGGACTAGAAAAATAAATTGTTCAATACTTGAAGGTATTATTTTGGGTGACTTATTAAAAAGATAGATACTTTGTTCAGGTAAAATTCAATCCTGAACTCGGAACCATTGAATGGCCGAATGGAGCCAATCTCGATTCCGATGTTTTGTATTCAGTCCTATCAAATACTCCCATTAGTTCGTATGTATAGACTACCAATTTTTAGTGATTTCTGCGATCGCTTTTTGTGGGGATAAGGTTCGAGGAGGCGATCACGGATGTCATAATTGCTCAAGCAGAGTAAAATAAAAGTCTGTATTGAAAAAGAGGAAAGTAACAATGCCACAAACCATGCCATTTAGTCAAATCTTGGAAATGATTGACTATCTCTCTTTTGATGAACAAGACGACTTGATCAATATTGTTAAACATCGGCAAATCGAAAAAAGACGAGAACAAATAGCTCAAAAAATTTCTCAAGCTAGACAAGACTATCAAAATGGTAATGTTTTTCGGGGAAATATTGATGATATTATTGCCGAACTGAACAATGATTAACTTAGTTTTTAGCCAATCATTTAAACGAGCTTTTAAAACAACGATTAAACGACAACCCGAATTAAAATCGAAAATAGAAGCCAAATTAAGACTACTCGCTGATGATCCCTATAATCCAAGATTACGCACTCATAAATTAAAGGGAAAATTATCGGGTGCTTGGGCTTTTTCTGTTGAATATAATTGCCGAATTATCTTCAATTTTGAACTAAATCATGAAACCCAAGAAGAAGAAATTAACCTAATTGATATTGGAACTCACGATGAGGTTTATTAAATATAATTGTTAATTGTGTTGATAAGGTTTTCGCAATTGGTGATCGCTTTTTATTAAGTATGTCGCCGATCGCTATTACTGTGAATCCTGATTTTTAGGTGATCGTTTTGGAGGTTGAAGGGGGAAAACGGCGATCACATTTTCAATGGACAATGGATAACTATTAACCATTTACTATCAACTATTAATCAAGAGATGATCGCATTTTCAATTGATAATTAACAATGGACAATTAACAATTATCAACTATTCATTGTCAACTATCAATTAATCGGCGAGATTTGTTAGAATAGCTATAACTAAAACCAAATCACAGTAAAAATCATCTATGGCAACTACAGCAGAAGACGTATGGCAACTTTTAGCCGAATTGACCACCGCTCAAAAAGAAACCGACCGACAACTCAAGGAACAACAAAAAGAAAGCGAGAGACGGCAGAAAGAGATTGACCGACAACTTAAAGAACTCGGTAAACAAATTGGTGGCCTTGGCGCGAAATTTGGCAGCTTTACCGAAGGTCTTGCCCTTCCCTCAATGGAAGCGATTTTAAGGCAACGGTTTGGGATGGAAATCATTAGCCCTAGTGTCCGCGCTAGTAAAGAGGGACAACATCTGGAAATAGATGTCCTTGCCTATGCTAATGGTAATATTAACACTGCTTATATCGTCGAAGTTAAAAGTCATGCAAGAGAAGAATCTATTGCTCAATTAAAAGGCATTTTGCAACGTTTTCGTACCTTTTTCCCTGAACACAAAGATAAACAACTCTATGGCGTATTAGCATCTGTTGATTTGTCCAATGATTTACGCACAAAAATTTTACAGGAAGGGCTTTATGTTGCTCGTATTCACGATCAGGTTTTTGAACTCGATATTCCCGATAATTTTCAACCTCAATCTTATTAATATGTCTGGGCGATCGCTTCTTCAATGTAAACCATCAACTATTCACTATCAACTATTAATTAATCAGCATTTTCAATGGATAATGGATAATTATCAACTATTTATTAATCGGCGATCGCCGTCTTGTCGTCTATAATTATTGTTGAAGATAATATAAAAAGGGTATGGTTCTGATGGGTTTAGTCTTCTCTGAAATTAAATTAAGTAATCCTAGCCAGGCTCAACTTCACTCAATGACCGTTGAAGCCTTAGTAGATTCTGGCGCAGTGCATTTATGTATTCCAACTCATGTTCAAATTCAATTACAGTTAGAAACAGTAGATCAAAAAGAAGTTACCCTAGCCGATGGTAGCCAGCGTCTAATTCCCTATGTTGGGCCAATCAAAATTCAGTTTGAAAATCGTATTGGTTTTGCTGGAGCTTTAGTCATGGGAGATCAGGTTTTATTAGGAGCAATTCCAATGGAAGATATGGATTTAGTGATTATTCCTTCTGAACGAAAACTTGCCGTTAATCCCCGTAGCCCCAATATTGCTAGTTCGATCGCCAAAAAATTAACTTATTATAAAGATGTATCCATTCGTCAGAATTTAGAGTCAATGGACAATAAATAATTATCAACTATTCACTATCAACTATTCACTATCAATTAATGAGCGATCGCGTTTTTACGGGTAAAAGAGAACTAACCAATAGAACCCCAAAGGGCCTTAAAGGCGATCGCACCCTGATATAATAAAGAGTTTGTAGATAACCGTTTGCAGAATTTACCGTTGCAGGAAGGAGACAGATGGCTCGGATGTATTACGATCAAGATGCCAATTTAGACCTGTTGGCAGGCAAAACCGTCGCAATTATTGGCTACGGATCGCAGGGTCATGCCCATGCCCTCAACTTGAAGGACAGTGGTGTTAATGTTGTCGTGGGGCTGTACTCCGGCAGTAAATCCGTGAAAAAGGCAGAAGAGGCGGGTTTAAAAGTGCTATCTGTGGCAGAAGCCGCTAAAACGGCGGATTGGATCATGATTCTGCTACCCGATGAAGTTCAGAAAACCATTTATCAAGCTGAAATTGAACCCCATTTAAGCGAAGGCAAAGTACTCTTCTTTGCGCATGGTTTTAACATTAATTTTGCCCAAATTATCCCCCCCCCAACCGTTGATGTGGTTATGGTTGCTCCTAAAGGCCCCGGCCATCTCGTGCGTCGTACCTATGAACAGGGTCAAGGGGTTCCGGCTCTCTTCGCCGTGTTTCAAGATGCTAGTGGTCAAGCCCGCGATCGCGCCATGGCCTACGCGAAAGGCATTGGTGGAACCCGTGCAGGGGTTTTAGAAACCACATTTCGGGAAGAAACTGAAACCGACCTTTTTGGAGAACAAGTTGTTCTCTGTGGTGGCTTAACCGCTCTGATCAAAGCTGGTTTTGATACGCTGGTAGAGGCAGGTTATCAGCCTGAATTAGCCTATTTTGAATGCTTGCATGAAGTGAAACTAATCGTTGATCTGATTGTTGAAGGCGGTTTAGCAAAAATGCGCGACAGTATTTCTAATACAGCCGAATATGGCGATCTGACCCGTGGCCCTCGCATTGTTACCGATGAAACCCGTGCCGAAATGCGGAAAATTCTGAGCGAAATTCAAACAGGTCAATTTGCCCGTGAATTTGTCTTAGAAAATCAAGCCGGCAAACCAGGCTTTACTGCGATGCGTCGTCGGGAATCAGAAGAATTAATCGAGGAAGTGGGCAAAGATCTACGGGCCATGTTTAGCTGGCTTAAGTAATCTGAGCGTGTCTTTACGGGCGCGACGAAAAAAGTAGAATAATTAGGCTGATGAATCAAGGACTAGCTTCTCCCCTGGCATTTCTTTCTAGCTCTTCCACTTGCTTTTCGCGCTCGGCACTAGGCCGTTTGGGATTGGGTTTTGGCATCCAAGTTAATAATGTTTGGTTAATACTATTACGAGTATTACGGCTATAGGTACTGAGGGGTTTGGGTAGAAATTGATCCCCAATGCCAATGAAAAATACGCCGCCAATGATGCCAATCATTAATAAAGTTTTTACCAGTCGCATAACTTGTCCTCCTCAAGGGTCAGGAGGTTTAACCTAACCTCAATAGGTCTAATTTAGCAAGGAAATTCTGGAAATCACAGAGCAGATTAATAATCGGCAATGGGAGGTTTGTTCTCTAAGTTGATCGGGCTAAGTAACCTTCAATTAGCAGATCTTCTCCTAGAAATTTTGTTTTCACCTCCGTCAAGGCTAATGCCTGGGTCATTTGCTCAAAACCTAATTCTCCAATGGGAGAAAAAGATTGAGGGCCACCAATAATTTTAGGGGCAATAAAGGCCATTACTTTTTGAATAGATTGAGCCGCGATCGCCCTTGCTGCCAACGTTCCGCCACATTCCCACAGCACATTTAAACAGCCTTTTTCATAAAGCCACTGCATCACAGTATCAGGGCCATAGGGTTCTAATTCCACCACTTCTACCCCTAACTGTCTTAACATTGCTTGGCCTTGCGGATTGGCTCCCCCAGGGACACAAACCACCGTCGGGGCCAAACTCAAATCCCACAAATTGGCCTGTTCAGGTAAATCCAGTGATCGACTCATCACCACCCGCAAAGGATTCTGCTCACTGATCCCATGACTAGTTAAGCGAGGATTATCTTTGCGTACCGTATTACCCCCCACAATCACCGCCTCACAGATTGCCCTCGTTTGATGAACATAATTCCGTGCTGCTTTTCCCGTCACCCAAGTACTATGGCCCGTGCGAGTTGCAATTTTACCATCTAGGGTCATGGCATATTTCAAAATGCCCCAGGGTCTTTGGTATTGGATGCGATGAATAAAGGCCTCATTGCAACGCTGACATTCTGCTTCTTCAATGCCTACTTCTACTTGAATACCTGCCTCCCTTAAGCGTTGAATCCCTTTACCCGCCACTAGCGGATTGGGATCGACCATGCCGACAATTACTTTTTCAATGCCCGCCGCCAGAATCGCTTCCGTACAAGGTGGCGTTTTACCGTAGTGATTACAGGGTTCAAGATTAACGTAAAGCGTTGCCCCCCGTGACTGTTCTCCCGCTTCCCTTAAGGCAAAAACTTCCGCATGGGGTTGACCGGCCTGGGGATGAAAACCTCTACCGATAATCTGACCATTTTTAACAATTACAGAACCCACCATCGGATTGGGAGCCGTTTTCCCTAGGGCAAGACGGGCCAATTGCAGACAAGACTGCATCATTTCCCCATCCAGGTCACTAACAGAAGCGGGTTTAACCATTAGAGAAATCGCGTGGCTCTAGTAACTTTTAACCAGACAGAAATTGGTTTATTGAGCCGGAAAACCAGCCGGCAAAATTGCGCCGGTAAGATCCGCCTGGGTGAAGATGGTTCCGGTTAAATCTGCTCCAGTAAAATCAACATTTTGCAAAATCGCTCCGGTTAAATCGGCATAGCTTAAATCCGCACCGCGAAAACTGGCCCCTGTTAAGTCGGACAATAGGGAAGCGGTCTGAAGACTGACATGAAAACTGGCTCGACAGAGTTTAGCGTTATCAAAATTGGCTTGATGTAGGTTGGCTGCGCTGAGATTGGCATAACTCAAATCGGCTCCTTGTAAATCTGCCTGTTCTAGATTAGTCCGTTGCTCGGCAGTGGGGCGAAAGTCAGTATCGAGTAAAGTTGCATTTTTTAAAATGGCATGACTCAAATTGGCACCACTGAGACTGGCCTTGTAGAGATAGGCGGCAGTGAGGTTGGCTCCGTTTAAATTGGCTCCGCTTAAATCCACATCTCGGAGAATGGCATCGGTCAGATCGGCTCCCTCTAAATCCGTTCCCCAGAGCAGTGCTTCACTAAAATTGGTTTTCTGAAGATTGGCCCGCACTAAATGGCTTTTTCCCAATCGTGCTTGACGAAAATCTGACCCAGAAAAATTGACTTCGGTTAGCGATCGCTGCAATAAATCCTGATCACGCAAATTAATACAGGGAAAGTCTCTTTCTCCGGCACTGTATCGTCTTAAGAGTTCTTCAACGTCCATCACAATGTTTGACTGAGACACTTATTTAGGGGAGGAATGGGAGTGTTTTCGCTTCCTATTTTAGCGGTTGACGGTAGGAACTCAACATATTTAGGGGGTCATCCTTAAATTTTCCGTCCTAATTTAGTCTGGCTCTTAACAGCGATCGCCGAATTATGACCGAATTATTGGAGTGGGGGATAACGCCAAGCCTAGTGTCCTAGAGATGCAGAAAAGACGAAAGGGAATGAAAAAAACGCATAACAAGTGAATTTTTGTTACAAACAATACAAATCTTTACAAAAAAAAATACCACTCTTAAGGAGTAATTCCAAGGCTTTCATGATCAGCCTATTTGATGCCAAATGAGTAGACTTTCTAGACGTAATTTTATTTTAACGGCTGGAGCAACGGCCCTCGGTGCCACCGTTTTACATGGATGTACTTCAGGTAATGCCCCCACCACGAACGCTTCGCCGACAACAGAAGGAAAGGCAAGTCCTACGATGGCATCAGGGGGAGAAGCACCGGAAGTAACCACGGCTAAATTAGGATTTATTGCCTTAACGGATTCTGCTCCTTTAATTATTGCCAAAGAAAAGGGCTTATTCGACAAGTATGGCATGACAGGAGTAGAAGTACTGAAACAGGCATCCTGGCCCGTGACCCGCGATAATTTGGAACTGGGTTCAGAAGGTGGCGGTATTGATGGAGCACATATTTTATCGCCCATGCCCTACTTTATGACTTTGGGAACGATTACCAAGACGAAAAAGCCTGTCCCCATGTACATTTTGGCTAGGTTAAATACTCAGGGACAAGCTATTTCTTTAGCCAATACCTATAAACCCCTCAAAGTGGAACTAGACAGTACACCCCTCAAAGCAGAATTTGCCAAGGCGAAAGCGGGCGGCAAGGAATCCAAAGTTGCCATTACTTTTCCAGGGGGAACCCATGATTTATGGATGCGTTATTGGTTAGCGGCGGGCGGTATCGACCCCAATAAAGATGTTTCTGTCATTCCCGTGCCACCTCCTCAAATGGTGGCTAATATGAAGGTGGGCAATATGTCGGCTTTCTGTGTGGGTGAACCTTGGAATGCTCAGTTAGTCAATCAAAAATTGGGCTATTCAGCCTTAATTACCGGGCAATTGTGGAAAGATCACCCTGAAAAAGCCTTTACGATGCGAAAAGATTGGGTCGATAAAAATCCGAAGGCAGCTTTGGCCCTTTTAAAAGCAGTTTTAGAAGCCCAACAATGGTGTGATGATCCTGCCAATAAAGAGGAAATGGTTAAGATTATTTCCGGTCGTCAATACTTAAAAGTTCCCCCCGACGATATTCTTGGACGCTTACAGGGCAAGGTGGATTTTGGTGATGGTCGTAAATTGGATGATCCTGATTTAGCGATGAAGTTCTGGAAAGATAATGCTTCCTATCCCTATAAGAGCCATGATCTTTGGTTTTTAACGGAAGATATGCGTTGGGGGTATTTACCTCAAACAACCGATACGAAAGCTGTGATTGATGCGGTGAATCGGGAAGACCTTTGGAAAGAGGCTGCTAAAGAGATCGGCGTTCCTGCTGAACAAATTCCTGCTTCTTCTTCTCGTGGCGTTGAAACCTTTTTTGATGGGGTGAAGTTTGATCCTGAAAATCCTAAGGCCTATTTAGATGGTCTGAAGATTAAAGCGATGAAAGGTTAATCCTCATTGAGTTTCCGTAGGGGCGCATTGCGTGCGCCCAAGAGCATCTTTACCTAACCCTTTTTAAAAGGGAAATTGATAATAAATTTATTGGTATCTTTTATGGCTAATGTAACAGTAAATCAACGGCGATCGCGGAGTAATCCTTTGGGGTTTCTCAGCCATTCCCAAAAATTGATGCGCCCTTTGGTGGCAGTTATCGTTTTATTAGTGATCTGGCAAATTATTTGTTCTGGGCCTAATCCCAATTTACCCAGCCCGATTAAGGTGGTTCAAGAAACCTGGAATCCGTTGATTATTAATCCTTTTTTCGACAATGGCGGAACGGATAAGGGTCTTGGCTTGCAGATTTTTGCAAGTTTAACCCGTGTGGCAGTCGGTTTTTCGCTGGCGGCTATTGTCGGAATTGCTTTAGGCATTTTAATTGGCAGTAGTCGATTGATGTACGATGCCCTTGATCCTATTTTTCAGGTATTAAGAACCATCCCCCCCCTCGCCTGGTTGCCGATCGCCTTGGCGGCACTACGGGAAAGTGAACCTTCAGCCATTTTCGTAATTTTTATCACCTCTATTTGGCCGATTATCATTAATACTACGGTGGGAGTACAACAGGTTCCCCAGGATTATCGCAATGTTTCACGGGTCTTGCAACTCTCGAACCTTGAATACTTTTTTAATATTCTCTTTCCGGCTGCCGTTCCCTATATTTTTACAGGTCTTCGCATCGGCATTGGTCTTTCTTGGTTGGCGATCGTTGCGGCTGAAATGTTAGTGGGAGGTGTGGGTATTGGCTTCTTTATTTGGGATGCCTACAACAGTTCTCGCATGAGTGAAATTATTTTGGCTCTGGTCTATGTGGGTTTAGTCGGCTTATTGTTAGACCGTTTTGTTGCCTTTATTGCCAGTTTGGTAGTCCCTGCTGAACAAAAATAGTTAATTAATTGATAGTGGATAATTGACAATTGATAATTGCAAGTCGAGTTTCAAGGGCTGATGAATTATTATCAGTTATCATCAAACAAAGATCACTCATTAACAACTACTCATTATCCACTATCCACTATCCACTATCCATTATTCATTATCCACTATCAATTATCCATTAAATTATGTCTGCTTTTATTGAAATTGACCACGTTGATCGCATTTTTTCCCTACCCAATGGCGATCGCTATATTGCCCTCAAAAATATTGAATTAAAAATTAAACCAGGGGAATTTATTTCTCTCATTGGTCACTCTGGTTGCGGAAAATCAACGCTATTAAACATGGTGTCGGGGTTAGATAAACCGACCTTTGGTGGCGTAATTATGGAAGGCCGAGAAATTAAAGGGCCAGGCCCGGAACGGATGGTCGTTTTCCAAAATTATTCGCTGTTACCCTGGTTAACGGTCAAACAAAATATTGGCTTGGCTGTCCATCGGGTTTTGCGAAATCTTCCCAAGGCTGAACGGGAAAAAATTATTGATGACAATATTGCTCTTGTCGGTTTACAAAGAGCAGCCCATAAACGTCCTGGGGAATTATCTGGGGGCATGAAACAACGGGTAGCGATCGCCCGTGCCCTGGCCATCCGTCCGAAAGTCCTGTTATTAGATGAACCCTTTGGAGCCTTAGATGCTTTGACCAGGGGCAATTTACAGGAACGATTAATGGAAATTGTCCAGGAAAGTCAAGTGACCTGCATTATGGTGACTCATGATGTGGATGAGGCTCTTTTGCTCTCCGATCGGGTTGTCATGCTCACCACGGGGCCAGAAGCCCACATCGGCCAGATTTTAGAGGTTCCCATTCCTCGCCCTCGTCATCGTTTAGAAGTGGTTAATCATCCCAGTTACTATGCTCTGCGCAGTGAGATGGTCTATTTTCTCAACCAACAAAAACGGGTCAAGAAAGTGGGTCAAGTTCCCCAAGCACCCATGATTGTCACGGGCAATGGTTTAGAGAAAATCAATCTCAATATTGGTTTTATTCCCCTCACCGATTGCGCTCCTCTGGTAGTGGCCCAGGAAAAAGGCTTCTTCCAAGAACACGGCCTTGAAGCGGTGCAGTTAGTGAGAGAACCCAGTTGGCAAGCGATCGCCGAAGGGATTACCAGTAATCGTCTTGATGCGGCCCAGATGGTAGCCGGAATGCCCTTAGCCCTCACCTTGGGCATGGGAGGAAGATTACCTCTCCCGATTATCAATGCCCTGGTCATGAGTCGCAACGGTAATGCCATTACCCTCAGCAATCGATTTGCCGAAACGGGTGTACGATCCCTTGCCGATCTTAAAGCGCAGTTAGCCGCAACGCCAGATCAGGTCTCCACCTTGGGTATGGTACATCCTGCCTCAATGCAAAATTTATTATTGCGTTATTGGTTAGCTGCCGGCGGAATTGATCCCGATCAGGATGTTAATCTCAGCCGTTTACCCCCAGCCCAGATGGTAGCCAATCTCAAGGCGGGCAATATTGATGGTTACTGTGTGGGAGAACCTTGGAATTCTCGTGCTGTCTATGAAGGCCTAGGCTATGTCATGGCCACCGATCTCGATATTTGGGACGGTCACGCAGAAAAAGTTTTAGGTGTAAGAGAAGATTGGGTCAGTCAATATCCTGAAACTCATATCGCCCTGGTTAAAGCTCTGTTACAAGCCTGTGAATATTGTGATGATCGGCGTAATCGCGAAGAAATCCTCGGTTATCTCTGTCAACCGAATTACGTTGGCTCTTTACCCGAATATACTCGTCCTGGCTTTATCGATCCCTATAATCGCGGTAATGGTTCGGAACCAGAAATGTTGCTACGTTTTAACCAGTTCTATGTAGAGCAGGCCAATTGTCCCTCCCGTAGCGAAGGACTGTGGACATTAACCCAACTGGCTCGCTGGGGTTACACACCTTTTCCAAAAAACTGGGTGGAAATTATCGAACGGGTGCGCCGTCCAGACCTTTTTGGTGAAGCCTGTCGTCAGATAGGTTGGCCTGATATGGAAAGCGATCGCCCCAATATTACTTTATTTGATGGTATGGTCTTTACTGCTAATGATCCTTTAGGCTATATCAAACGTTTTAATATTCACCGTGATATTAAAGTTTCAGAAATTCTCCTGGATAACCCTGAAAGCGTGAAGAGTTTATAGGGAATAGTTGATAGAGGAGGGTGGATAAAGAATGATAAATGGGAACTCTCAATGCTGATTCTTTGTTTATTAACCTGAGTCTCACAACTTGCACTTCCTCGCAATTTCAGAATGATGCCATCAGCCCCTAACTATTCACTATCGTCTATTCATTATTTACTATCACCTATTCACTAACCATGTTGACAATGACTGCCACTGAGAATCCTCAAACCAAAGAAACTACTGCCTTTTTAGCCATTGAAAATGTTTCCAAAGTTTATCAAACGGCTCGCGGCCCCTATACGGTGTTAGAAGGGGTTAATTTGGATGTAAAAGAGGGAGAATTTATCTGTGTTATTGGTCACTCCGGTTGTGGTAAATCCACTTTATTAAATATGATTTCCGGCTTTAATAAGCCGACTGATGGAACTGTTAAATTAAAAGATAAAATCATTCAAGGGCCAGGGCCTGATCGCATGATGGTTTTTCAAAATTATTGTCTTTTACCCTGGAAGACTGCCTATGAAAACGTCTTTTTAGCCGTTAGTTCGGTGTATCCTAATAAATCCAAAGATGAAAAAAATCAACTGGTGGCTCACTATCTAGAAATGGTTGGTTTAACTGAAGCCGCTAAGAAAAAACCGAATCAATTATCCGGCGGCATGAAACAACGGGTGGCGATCGCCCGTGCCTTGGCCATTTCCCCTGAAGTCTTAATTTTAGATGAACCCTTTGGAGCCTTAGATGCCATTACCAAAGAAGAATTACAGGAAGAATTATTGAAAATCTGGCGAGAAAATCAACTGACCGTTTTAATGATTACCCATGATATTGATGAGGCTTTATTTTTAGCAGATCGACTTGTGATGATGACCAATGGCCCCAGTGCAAAAATCGGCGAGATTTTAAACATTCCTTTCCCACGTCCCCGCGATCGCGCCCAAATGATGGACGATCCCAAATATTACGAATTACGCAATTATGCTCTGGATTTTCTCTTTCATCGTTATGCCCATGATGAAGATGATGAAGTCAAAGAAGAACTGCCTAATCATGGTTTATTATTCAAAAAAATTGTGGCTGGTGTACTTAGTTTAGCGGCACTTTCCTTAGTGGGTGTAGGTTTAGTACAAACTTTTTCTCAAAAAGGAGGGGATGTTTCTCAACCCACGATTACGACTCCGGCGCAACCTTGAAGCAGACCGTTCTTGTACTACTCATGGAATAAATAGTCGTCTTGAACTTCGATAAGCCTCAAACGATGCAAGCTTGGCAATGGGATTCAGGTGTCAGACACTGATTGCTGAGTTCGAGCATACTACATGGACGCAACCCTGAAATAACTGCGATAATAAAGCCTGTATTCTCTGAACAGTCCCTGAAGCTTAATCTTTGTGACGCAAGAATGTCTATTGTAAACTCCATTTCCCCTCGTCTATCCTTTTCTCCACTGCCCTATCAGCGTCCTTTATTAATGATTGGCCACGGAACTCGCGATGAAGATGGCCGCCAAACTTTTTTAGATTTTGCTCAGGTCTATCAAGAGCTTGATCCCAGTCGTCCCGTTATTCCCTGTTTTTTGGAATTGACTGAACCTTCTATCCAAGTCGGAGTCGATTATTGCGTAGAAAAGGGCTATACCGATGTTTCTGCCTTACCAATTCTGCTCTTTGCAGCAAGACATAATAAATTTGATGTAACGAATGAACTGGATCGCAGTCGAGAAAAATATCCTCAAATTCGCTTTTCCTATGGTCGTCACTTTGGTATTACTCCTGCCATTCTTGATCTATGGAGCGATCGCCTGACGGAATTGGATAGTCCCACGGCTAACCCGCAGCAAATTTCCCGTGCTGAAACGGTTTTACTCTTTGTCGGTAGGGGTTCGAGCGATCCTGATGCTAACGGTGATGTCTATAAAATGGCGCGAATGCTCTGGGAAGGAAGTGATTATCTAACGGTGGAAACCTGTTTTATCGGTATTACCCATCCTCGCTTAGAAGAGGGCTTTCGTCGGGCCAGACTTTATCACCCCAAACGCATTATTGTACTGCCCTACTTTCTCTTTACAGGAGCCTTAGTCAAAAAGATTTTTATCACCACTGAGCAACAGCAAGCTCAATTTCCCGATATTGAAATGATCTGTTTACCAGAAATGGGCATTCAATCCCAATTATTAGAACTGGTTCGGGAACGGGAAGTGGAAACCCAATTGGGTCAGGTGCAGATGAACTGTGAAGCTTGTAAGTTTCGTCTGGCTTTCAAGAGTCAGGGCCAGGATCACTCTCATCACGACGGCCATAGTCACGATGCTGGCCATCATCATAGTCATGCCCATCATGATCACGGTCATCACCATCATGATCATAGTCATGGTCACGACCATTCGGTGGTTGATCCCTATGCCAAGTTAGAGGATTATCATCAACGCATTTGGCAAGCTCCCTAAGGGTTAACAATCGCATCGTTTAGCATTAACGAGAATGGGGTTGAAAACGAAGAACGCCTGTCGTGCCGTCTAACTCAACGGGCCAACCACAAGGTAAGGCTGAATTTTCGCCGTCATGGCCAAAGGGTAGGTCGGATACCACTGGAATTCCTAGGTCTCCCAGGCGATCGCGGAGAACTTCTGTAATTGTCCAACTGTTGCTACCGAGGGGAGCTTGACAACGACTGAACCGACCCAGGGCGATGCCTTTAACCTGCTGCAAAAGACCGGATAATCGCCATTGGGTTAAGAGGCGATCAATACGATAGGGGGCCTCTGTCACATCTTCGAGGGCTAAAATACTACCGGCTAAGGGCAATTGTAAGGACGTTCCTAATAAATGGCTGGCAACGGTTAAATTGGCTGGAATTAAGTTGCCTGTCACTTTTCCGCCTCCCCAACCCTCGCCTTGAAGCGGATCGAGATTGCCACCTGCGAGAAAATTAAAAAGCCGTTGCTGCGATCGCTCTGGTTCCTCTGCTAGGGTGGTTAATACGGGGCCATGAACTCCCATGATTCCGTTTTGAGCCAAACTCCAGAGCAGTCCGGTAATATCTGAAAAACCGATTAGCCATTTAGGAGTCGTTATTGAGGCTGGCCATTGCCAATCTTCCAAGAGTCGCATACTTCCATAGCCTCCTCTCGTACAAAGAATTGCTTTACAGTCTGGATTTGTCCAGGCAGCTAATAGGGCTTCTCTTCTAGCCCGATCAGTTCCCGCTAAATAACCGACTTGATCCTGCCAATGGGGTGCAAATTCAACTCGATAACCCTGCGATCGCCAGATATCTAAACCTTTTTCAAAGGCAGCGAGTTCTTTTAAGGCTCCACTACTGGAAACTACGATGACCAAATCTCCTGTTTGTAGAGGGGGCGGTAGGATTAGTTCATTGAGATCGGTCAACATAGGAAGAAAAATATCAATTATGTTTAACTATTTTAATCACTTTAATCAATCTAATGATGTCTTAATTTTAGGTACGAGACAAAGGGACTGAAAGGCGATCGCTTTTTTCAATTTTAATCAACAAGGAGACAGCAATCACACTTTAATCATCTAAATGTAAGCATATTGGGTTTGCAGTTATTCAATGATTTTGATAATTTTTTCTTGGATTCCACTTAATAATTTATATTGATCGTCAATCCATGTTTTTTCTATCAATTTTTTTTCAGGTTTTTCTTGTTGATACTTGTTTCGTAGTTCAAGAAAAGTATTACAAAATTCAAGACTCTCTTCTATCGTTTTAATAGCAAACTCTAACCTATCATCTAAAATAGTTTCAACTCTCTGTTGCGTATTTTTCAATATTTCTTTCTCAAAATCGTCAACTTCTTTCCGTGAAATATTTCCAATCAATTTCTTTTGCCAAGATATTAGTGTAGGCATTGCTTGATTGTATATCGTTTGAATTACAGATTGTTCCTCAAAAACTCCTCCTAAAGTGTTAAGTATACGACAAAACTTTTCATTAATGGTCTTACTAAAATAGTCAAATTTATTTCTATAACACTGAGCATTTTCATTGTCAAATAGAACGATATAGTCTTCATTTTTTAAGAATTCAATAAAGCGAACTAATTCCATTTGGTGTATGTTTTGGTCTAATAGCTCTAGAAGCTTTTTATCAACTTCGCCAGAGAAATTCTTTACTTTTTCTTGAATATCTTTACTGAAATTGTCCTTATTTCCCCATCCAATCGAATCGATAAGTTTTCCATTTTTATCAGTAAAATACTCTTTTTTGCATTCAGCAATCATTTCTTTTAATAAATTTTCAACTTCTTCTAGAATAATAGTTTTACCCTCCCTAATCTTTTTTTTGATTCTACAGTGGGTAGCCGTAAGATCGGCAACTTGTTCCCAAATAACAAACTGTGAAGCCTCAGCAATTCTTTGTTTACTTTGCCACACATCTTCGGAATGATCTAATGTCTCTAGTGAAGTATTGACCAATTGTTTGAGTCTTAATGCAGATTCTTTTAACTCATCAAGACAGGGCTGTACTGACTTTTGTAACGATCTAGCCGCATTTTGGATTTCGAGCGATACAAGCCCATGATACTCACCCGCCAACAGTTGTGTCGTTGATTGGTTAACTTGTTGTAATACTTTAAAATATTCGTTCATTTTGTCAGATTTTATCCTTTATTTTGGTAGTGTGATTATAATATTAGTTAATATTCTTAGGCAAGTGTAAATTATGGTAGGTATAATGAGTGTGTGGTTTGAACCTGCAATTCAAGCTGGCTTAAACTCTGGTATATATGAATTGATTAAAGACCAGGCAGGAAACTTTCTCCCGATGGCAAGAGATATTGCTACAGGTCGAGTTGCTGGTATAGGGAGGCTAACGCAAGAAACCATGCCAATATTATGGAATACTTGGGAAAATTCGACTAATATTCGCGGCATTGCTAATCTTGCTCAGGGAGCTATGAGCATTAATCCGTTGTTTTCTCCTATTACTATAGCAACAAATTTGGTTGAAATGGTACAAGTCCATAGAGGATTCCAAAAAACGTATAATATGCTTGATACACTCCAAGCCAGTGTAGGAGTATTGCAAGCAACAACAGCTTTAATCGGTGTGGGAACCATTGCGGGAGTTGCTTTATCTGCCGTAAATCTTCAGCAAACCTTGAAATTGAGAGAAGATGTTAGAAATCTACGGCTAGAAGTGAAAGATGGCTTTGTTGACCTAAAAAAAGCTTTAAATCTTAATCAAGCTGATATTATTAATCGCCTTGATCAAATGGAAAACAATATTGAATTTAGGCAACATCGCACAGTCTTAGTGCAGGCTTATGGTCAATTTATCCAATCCTTAATCTTTTTAAAAAATTCTTTACAACATCCCGATTTTAATGCTCGAAATGCTGGAATTAGCAACGTACAACTGATGTTAAATAATTCTCTTGCAGCATATAATAATCCCTTATTATTTGAAGAGACTAGTATTCCTGGGAAAATGCGTCGAAAAGAATGTTCATGGGCTATTGATCAAGCAATTACGATGACATACCAATTACAGAGTGCTTATGAAGTGGTTAGTGATCGTATTGACAAACTACAAAGTAAAATTCGTCAAGATTTATTTAGTTTAATCTCTGCTTGCCAATCAGAAGATGAAATAGAGTTTGTGTTTCCTGAAGTCATGCGAATTTGCAATCATGACTTAGTCACATTAGAAACATGGAAAAATCAAATTAACTGGATTGATTCTTTGTCACTAGAGGAACGGAAAGACCTATTAAATCTTAGCATAGCGACTTCAGATATAGCAGATGCTGAAAGATTAGACGCGAATGAAAGAGCTATCAATCTATCCCAACCCCCTGAACAATTATTTTATGAAAGTATAAAAACAAGATCTCATTTTGGCGCATTACGAGATCAGCTTAAATTTATGGTCAAACCTGAATTTCGTCAACAACATGAATCTTACATTGTTCAAAGCACTATAAATTCTTCTTACCAAGCTCTCGCACCCTCTAATTGGCAAGAAGTTCCTGATTTAACTGTTGCAAATTTATATTGGTACTTGAAGGAAAAGTAATAAATTTTACGAAAACATTGTGACAGATAAAAAACGACTTAGATAAATGTTTTATCACCTTTAAATGCGTTGTTTGGAATTAAATTCCATTACCAACTTTTGCAATCAAGCCAAACAAAATTGACTTATTAACTAGCAAAACAGGAAGTTAAAGCCATGATTTTAGGTAATGATTAAAATCCCAATTAATCCTCAAAACCTTTAAACTTAAAAGGAGAAAATTTAATGCAAACCATCACAAAAGAAACCCTTAAACAAGAACTAGATCGTCTTAATGATGAACAGTTAAAACAAATTGCAGATTTTATCGCCTTTATTAAATTTCAATCAAAACTATCCCAACCTAAACCCGATCTCAATCAATTTGCTTACCTTTATCAAGAATTTGCTAACGAAGATCGAGAACTCGCTGAAATCGGTATGAGCGAATACAGGAAATCCCTAGAGCGTGAGGATCAATTATGAAAATAGAAAGAGGTGAAATTTGGTTAGCTAACCTCGATCCAACTCAGGGATCAGAACAAGCGGGAACTCGACCCATTATTATTTTTCAAGACAGCACATTATCTAAATTTACAACAACAATTATTACCATTCCTTTAACAACTAATCTACGAAGGGCAACCTTACCAACCTGTTTAATTATTCCTAAAGGTCAAGGTGGCTTAAATCAAGACTCTGTTGCAATATGTCATCAAATCCGTGTCCTTGATAAAACTCGATTAATCAAAAAATTAGGACAACTAGAGCTAGAAATTATCACCAGTTTAGAAAATATTGTCTTATTTACATTAGGTTATAAAATTTAGCTAAAATTCTATGGCAGAAATAAACATTTATTATGATCCAATGGGCAATACTTTAACCGTTTGGTTCGGCGATCGCTCCTCAGAATATCTCTGTGAAGAAACAGGAGACGA
>JAYKJI010000028.1:0-3535 GCA_035285405.1 Snowella sp.
TAATTGGTATAGGTTCGCAAGAGACCTATTGTAGTTATTGATATCCAAAGGAGTAACGAACTCTCGGGCATTTTTACCCAATTTTAGACGTAAGGATCGATCCTTGACCAATAATTCTAACTGGTCTGCCAATGCTTGTATATCGCCAGGATTAACTAATAAACCTGTCTGTTGAGGAATCACCACTTCACCATTGCCGCCTACGGGTGTGGTAATTACCGCTAGTCCCCAACTCATCGCTTCTAAAAGGGCCATGGATAGCCCCTCATTGTAGGAAGGTAACAGAAAAATATCTGCTTGAGCAAGAAGTTGTTCCCGTTCTTGGGGGTTAATCCAACCAGGAAAGCTAATATATGCTTCTATGCCTAAATCTTGGGCTAGGGCTTGAGCTTGAGCAAGTTCACCGCTACCCGCTAAAATTAAATGGATTTTGCCCAGGGATTCTTGATTTAGTCTGGCGAGAGCGTGCAGGAGGTCATATACTCCCTTGCGTTGAATTATTCTGCCCAAAAAAACTAATTTTAATTTGTATCTGTCTTGACGTTCTGGAATTTTGGGTGGCAGTTGTACGGGATTATTGCGGAGCAAAACCTGAGAACTTTTCAATCCGCATCGCTCAATATAATAATTCTGCCAGCTTTGGGATAGGGCAATTAGATACGTGCATTGTTGTAGCAGCCAATCAAGGCATTTTTTCAGAGGTGCTGCTAAGTTATCGTGGAATTGATGAAATTCACAACCGTGGGCATGGATAATAATCGGCTTACGAAAAATCAAGACAAATATGATTATAATACTGACCCTTAAAGCACTACCTCTTTCCGATAGGTGAAGATGAACTACGTCAACTTTTCCCTGTAAAAATAGATACAAAAGTGTCAAAAATGATCGACAAAATGTGGTAATCAAATGCGACAATTTGCCGATTGTTGCTCTGCCTGAATAAGCTTTATAAGTGGATAAATATTGAATTTTAATATTGGGGATAGGTGTATTTAAAATCAAAGAAGCGACTGACCCCATGCCCCCCTGTTCTCTAGGGTCTGGTCCGAGCATGATTACTCTTACTTGTTTAGCCATAGTTAGTTACCAAAATATTGAATATTTGACTTTTTTGGCACAATCAATTATTTGCTTTACACCGCTAGGTGAGTTTTATTCTACTAGAGAAGATGAGTCTATTAAAACAAATTTGTTCTGGAAAAACTGTGATTTCAATCAGGATTTGGACAATGAGGAGATAGTTCTCCCCCTTGAGATTCCTAGACTGAAGAAGAGAAAAGTAGTTAGCTGCTCTGGAGAATGCAGAGAGAGCGGTTGCATCTCCGTAAAAGCATTAACATCCAGAAAAACTTTTCGGCATAACCTAGAAGAAATATCATGGTTTTGACTCTAAAATTTATCGCATCAAAGTTAACCAATTTCGCATCTTTTTGTAGAGATAAATGGTTAGCTTTTTTGCCAATATCTGATTTATAATAACAGCCAATCAGAAAAAAACAAGAGTTTTATAGATGAAGAAAATTGTCGGCGAGAGCGCACTAAATGAGGCTGGTAATTATCCTGAAAACGTTGATTTAAAGTATTACAGATATCATGATAATAATCCGTGGGAGCTTTCTCTAAATTAGTTAGGTGAGGATTGCTGACAAAGGAGGCTAATTCTTGCTTTGATTTAGCGATGCAAATTCCTTTTACTTTGAGAGCCGCCGCTAATTCTAGTTGATGATTGTCAATGTGTTCACCAAAATTATGGGAACGGGGAACTAAAATGAAGGGAACTTTGAGGGTAGCTAATAAATCAATAGTTCCTTCCCCGCAATGGGCAATAATTAGACGGGCGTTCTGAATTAAGTCTTGAAACTCTGTTTGGGGTAACATCGAGTAGGCTTCAATATTTTTCGGTAAACGGGTACAAGAGCCGTATTGAACAATCACTTTTTCTTCTGGAGAAATTATATTTAGTTTGATTAAACTATCTATCCATTCCATAAGACGATTAAAAGGATACTGCTCTGTACCGACAGTGACTAGAATCATAGTGTTTTTCTTGATAATTGCCGTCAATGTGGGTTAATTTACCATTTCTGTCTTAGCATAACGTTGTTTTAGCTGTTCCCACTGCACATAGATAACATCTAAAAACGGTTGGGCTAATCGTGCCGATAAACTGAGAGCGTCAACCCGCGTAAAAGACTCAACAAAGACTGTTTGACATCCCAATAACTTACCCAAAATGATAAAGGGAACGGCAACTCCTGCCCCTGTAGATAAAATTAATTGAGGACGTTCTTTGAGAAGAACTTGGGCTGCTAAGACAAAATTACGCCCTAGGTTGGGAATATTGCGATTAGTCGGGGCATAAGCCCAATAAACTGGGTAGTCTTGCAAGATTTCTTTGGTTCCTGGGGTACGAAAAGTGACCCAACAACAATTGTGGTTTTCCCAAAAAGGTCGCAGTTTTTGCATCGCTTGGAAATGACCTCCCGTCGAGGCAACTAATAGGACTTTCATCAGTGTTTTATCCTAGTTTGTAATTGGTTGATAAAGGTTTAATAGCATGGTGATTGTAGATAATTCCCTTGCTTGCTAATATCGGTGAGAATTTAAAGGGTTAGCCCCGCTAATTACAGATGAAGGTATTCATATATATGACTGAGTTTTAAATTCAAGAAATGTATCGAGAGAGAATAATTTAACTTTAGACAGTCAGTTATATGCTTTCATATTTTGCTCATCTCTTACTGGTTATTCTATATGAGCTAGGAAAATTAATCATATTCCTTTAGATAGAGATATTAAGCTTTATAGGAGCAAAAAGACACTGCTGTGGGGATTAATTGCCTTCGTCTTCTTTCCCCCGTTAGGGAGTTGATTACTATCGAAATCCAGTTTTAACGGTCAAAACTAGAAAGTTTTATATACAGCCTTTCTCGTAAAGGTGAAGCACAGACTGATCCTTGCTAATCAAGTATTTCAGATGCAAGAGCAAACCTCATCTATCTGAGAAATGCTGTAAGCTGTACTGCATTTAAACTGCCTATTGGGAATTTTAGTACAAATGCTCGAACTTACTCTCACTACTCCCCGCTCCCCACTCTTCTATCCCTTTTAAACAGGATTTAGTATTACAGGGTAATCCCATATCGAATAAACTGTCTCTCAGATTAACTCATGTATATGTGGTTCTTCGGTTTGTGTTATGCAATGGACTGGGGTTAAAGAGATGTAACCCTTATTTAGAAAGGCATTTGGCGATTTTTGTCAATTGTTTTTGATCTAGAGCGAACTCATCAATTAAGTCTCTTGCCAGAGAAGGATTTAGTCAATTTATGCCCCCCTATCGAACCATAACAAGTAACGAAGAGCCAGAATTGATAGAGACAATCTTGGTTTATAAATTACCCCAAGTCAGTAGAAAAGAGATAGAAGCGATGTTTAGTTTAAGCGATTTAAAACAAACTAAAGTGTATCAGGAAGGTAGAGAGGAAGGTAGAGAGGAAGGTAGAGAGGAAGGCCGACAAGAAGGCCGACA
>JAYKJI010000029.1:0-3383 GCA_035285405.1 Snowella sp.
GTTTATTTTCCCCGCTCAATAGGCAACTCACCCACTGGCCAAAACTCGGAGAACGACGGCGTAGATCCACCGCAATGTCTAACACTTCCCCCCTCGTAACCCGTACTAATTTGCCCTGGGGTTGTTGAATTTGGTAGTGCAGTCCCCGCAAAACCCCCCGCCGGGAGAGGGAATGGTTATCTTGGACAAACTTTGGAGACGTCCCTACGCTTTCGGCAAAGACCCTTTCGTTATAGCTCTCGAAGAAAAAGCCCCGATCATCCCCAAATACCTTGGGCTCCAAAATAAAGACATCGGCGATCGCCGTTGGGATAACGTTCATGGGGTTAACTCCTAATCATTACAATTGTTAAGGTTGGTTCCTGTGAGAAATGTACCATCAACCGGCCAAGGATTGAGGAAAGTTCAGACTCGGTCTAAAAGGGCGTAAAAAGGGCGTAATGTATTATTAGATCCCTCTATACAGTGTTTTTTTCCTCTCTTTGCCCACTCATTCTTGACATTAATGCAACAAATTCCCCTGAAATTGGTCTTGATTGTTCCTTTTGTTTTGCAGATTGTCGGTGCAGTGGGGCTGGTTGGTTATTTATCCTATCGCAGTGGTCAAAACGCCGTTAAAAATCTGGCACATCAGGTAATGAATCAAGCGAGTAGTCGCATCCAAGATCGCCTCAATCTGGTACTGCAAGAGCAACAGCGGGCATTGGAATTTAGTGTCCAGTCTATTGAACAAGGAAACCTAAATATTAACAATCCTGAAGCAGTTAAAAAACATCTCTGGCAACAAATTAATTCATTTTCATTTTTGACTAACAATACTTTTGCTAATGATCAAGGGGAAGAAATTGGCTATATTCGTTTTTTTAGCCCTGAAATTATTCAACAAGTAGAAAAAATAACAGAAGAAAGCTTGAAATCAGGGATGATTGCCCTAGGGATCGTTACCCCGAATTCCCCCAACCAAAGGGTTTATTCTCTAGTGGATAGTCAAGGTAGGCCCAGAAAAACCATTTATGAAATGTCCATAGATCCTCGCACAACCTCTTGGTATGTAGACGCAAAAAATAGGACTGAACCAGGCTGGTCACCGATTTTTGCCTATCGTGCCATTCCTTCCCTCGGCATTAGTATGGGTAGCTCGATTTATGATGAGAAGCAAAAACAACAGGTTATCCTAGCAAACCTCGTATCTTTAGCAGAGTTAGGGAACTTTTTGAAAGAGCTAGATTTTTCCCCATCAGGCCAGTCTTTTATTCTAGATTCCTCGGGATATTTAGTAGCTACTTCTACGGGAGAATTACCTTTTATCCGTCAAGAATCAAAGCCTCCCACTCGTTTAGCTGGATCTGAAAGTCAAGACCCAATTACCCAGGCGATCGCCGTTCAACTGAAACAAAAATATGGCAATTTAGCAACCATTGAAAAGGAGATTTTTCTAACAGTACCCTTAGACAATCAAAAACTATTAGCCCACGGGGAACCCTACCGAGATAAGTACGGTTTAAATTGGTTATTAGTCACCGTTATTCCTGAAGCGGATTTTATGGGAGAAATTCAGGAAAATAATCAACGCACCGTGATTTTATGCGGCATCACTTTGCTACTGGTAACGACAATGGGAATTTTGACGGCCCGTTGGATTGTCAAACCAATCAGAAAATTAAGTCTGGCGAGTGAGGCGTTAAGTCAGGGCCATTGGCAAGGATTATCCTTCGAGAAAAGTACCATTCAAGAATTAGCAGTTTTGGTAAAATCTTTTCAGGGAATGTCGGTGCAACTAGAAAAGGTTTTTCATGAATCTGAAATGCGATTTACCAATATTTTTCGCATTAGTCCCTATGCAATGAGTATTGTTAATCTTAATAACTCAACTTATTTAACGGCAAATGATCAATTTTTTGCTTTAACAGGTTACAGCAAGGAAGAAGTATTTGGACATACAGTCGATGAACTTAAGCTGATGGTTAAACGGGAACAAGCCCTTGAAATTTACCATTTACTGCAAACTCAACAGGGAACCAATAATTATGAAATGATGTTGCGGACGAAATCAGGAGAAATTAAAACTATTTTACTTTCTTCTGAATTAATTGAATTGGAGAAAGACGTTTTTGTCCTGGCGATTTTAAACGATATTAGTGATCGTAAAAAAGCTGAAGCTGATCTCAAAGAAAGTCAACATTTCATTGAACAAATTGCCAATGCTTCTCCACAAATTCTCTATATTTTAGATCCGATTACCTGGACTAATGTATATGTAAATAATCAAATTATAGAGATATTAGGGTACACCCCAGAAGAATTTCAGCAGGGGGGAT
Organism: Snowella sp.; assembly: GCA_035285405.1. Lineage (GTDB taxonomy): Bacteria > Cyanobacteriota > Cyanobacteriia > Cyanobacteriales > Microcystaceae > Woronichinia. The sequence goes on from JAYKJI010000029.1 coordinate 2,319, forward strand.
CTCAAATTTTTCTCGATATTTTACACCCCGATGATTTATCCCTGTTATCCGATAATATGGATTTTTGGCAAACAGCTCAAGATGGTGAAATTCTAACAACTGAATATCGAATGCGTCATAAAAATGGTTCCTGGCGTTGGCTACGATCGCGGGATGTGGTATTTGCCAGGGATGAAAATCAGCAAGTTATTAAAATTATAGGTACAGCCCAGGATTTTAGTGATCGGAAACAACAGGAAGAACACATTGCTCAACAGAATCGCCGTGAAGTTTTACTCCGAGAAATTACCCATAAAATTCGTCAATCCCTTGATCTGAATAGTATTTTCAATACTGCCGTTGAGGAAATTCGTCAATTTCTAAACTGCGATCAGGTTACAATTTTTAGGTTTAAATTCAATCCCTACGCCGAAGGAGAAATTGTTGCTGAATCCGTTGTGCTAGACAGTCCCTCGGTGACTAGTTTTAACCTTCAAGAACACTGTTTTTATTGTTTTAATCCAAAATATATTCTCCAATATCAACAGGGTCATATTCAAGTTGTCAATGATATTTATGAGATGGATTTTGCAGACTGTTATATTGAGTTTTTAGAGCAATTACAAATTCGTTCCAGCATTACTTTGCCCCTACTCAACAACTCTCAACTTTGGGGACTCCTCTCTATTCATCAATTTTTTCAGCCCCGTACTTGGCAGGATTCCGAGATTGATTTACTCAAACAAATTACCGATCAATTGGCGATCGCCCTCCAGCAGGCTAACCTTTATCAACAGGCCCAACGGGAACTTGCGGCTAAAAATAAACTGTTTGAACAACTGGCTAATGAATTAGACCAGAAAAAAATTCTCCTCAAAGAAGTTCATCACCGGGTTAAAAATAATCTACAAATCATGTCCGGTCTTTTGTACTTGCAATTTCGCAACACCCCTCCCGCTATTCAGACATTAACGGAAGATTATCAAGACCGGATTCAATCCATGGCCCTCGTCCATGAACAACTTTATCGCAGTGAAAACTTAGATTGTATTGACTTCCATAGCTATTTAACTGACTTAATTCATA
>JAYKJI010000030.1:0-9974 GCA_035285405.1 Snowella sp.
ATAGGTTAACGAAACAAAAGGCGGTAACGTCGAGATCGCCGCTTTTAACTTAGCCGCCGCAGGAGTATTCGGTGCATTTAACTTGGCGAGAATTTGTTGTAATAACTCTAAAATTTCTGGAGAAAGTTGATCGGGTTGCTGTTTAACAGACTCAACCTCTGTCACCAACTCAGCCACAATCGGTTCAGCCTCTTCATTGCTAATCGCCAAATCTCCCGTCATTTGACTGATTAATTGCCATTGATCCTGTTCCAAATCTCGAATTTCTTCCCGCAAATCCTCCATTTGCTGTCTTAGGCGTTCCTTTTCTTCAGAGGCAATGGTCACTAAAGTATCGCGTTTATTAGCTAATTGCGCTTTTAAACGGGCAATATTTTTATCCAGATTCTTGAGTTCTGAGGCTGACATAGGCATTTTGGGCGTAAGTTTTGGGGATAGACGTGAGTTTTGGGCGTAAGCCTTACGCCCCTACAGTTTTTTGGGATTATTCTGATAATAGAGCAAATACCTCTTCACGGCTAACATTTTCACCATCAAGACCTTCTGCGATCGCCTTAGCTAAAGCAATATCTTCCACTGCGGTTATTGCTGAATCTTCTAATAACATTTCGATTACCTCTTGCAAATTTTCTCGTAACTCATCTAATGTTTCTCCCTGGGAATGCGCTCCCAAAAATCCAGGCACATAACCGACATAGAGATTGGTATCTATATCCTTTTCAATAATTGCCGTAAAAAATTTCATAAATTATCTTTCTTTTTTAGAAAATGATGATCCAAAATAGTTACTCACAGATTAAAAGTATTATTTTGGCTATTGCCGATTCCTGATTGACTGACCGTAATTTGCTTATTTTGATTGATCATTTGAATAACATAGGGATTAGATTCATTTTCTTTGGTGACTTGTTCCGCCACTTCCCGCAATTCTTGATCTTCCAATAAGGTGGCCATGACCTCAATCGTTTCGGGTAACAAAGCAGGATTTTGATTAGCAGATTGCAACTTTTTCAACGTATCAGGAGACTTCGCCGCAATTAAATTTTTCAGTTTTCCAATCGAACCATCCAAAGAAAGCTCACCTGCACGGGTTAACGCTCCCGTCAAAATAATCGTGGCTCCTGCGGCCAATAGCGTCAACGGTTCCATAATCTAACTCCTTGCTGGTTTTGGGCGTAAACCTTACTACAGGGCATTTTGGGCGATCGCAATTCGCCCCTACGAGTTTCGGAAATTACTCTAATCATAAAGCAAAAATTTCTTCACAACTGGCATTTTCATCATTTATGCCCACCGCTTTTGATTAACTCTGTAATGAGATCTCACCTTGCCTACTGGGTAAGATAAAGCAGATGATCATTGAGTTCAAAATTAGCGGTAACGGTTTGTACATCATCTAGGGATTCCAGATGATCAATTAACTTTAATAACGTTTTTGCTTGCTCTGGATCTGTGATTTCGATGGTATTTTCAGGAATCCAACGCAGTTCTACCTCCGTAACATCGAGATTTTTTTGCCGGAAAGTTTGGCTGAGATGTTCTAAACCGGCAATCGCTGTAAAAACCTCCACTCCGCCCCCTTCCTCTTCCTCTAACCATTCATAGTAATCGGCTTCCCCTTCTAAACATGCTTCCAAAAGTTGCTCCTCTGAAATTGTTTCCATTAAACGCACGATTCCTTTTTGAGCAAACATCCAACTGACGCAACCTGTTTCGCCTAAATTGCCGCCTTTTTTACTAAAAGCTACCCGCAGATCCGCCGCCGTGCGATTACGGTTATCGGTCAGGGCTTCAATCAAAATGGCAATCCCCCCTGGCCCATAGCCTTCATAGCGGATTTCCTCTAGTTCGGCCTCGCCACTACCATAGGTTCCGGCTCCTTTGGCGATCGCTCTTTCAATATTTTCATTGGGAATACCAGCGATTTTGGCCTTTTCGATCGCGGTTCGTAGTTGAAAGTTACCGGCCGGATCGGGCAAACCTTGACGGGCTGCCACAATAATGGCTCTAGAAAGTTGGGTAAAGGTATTTCCTTTTTTCGCATCCACCCTGGCCTTCTGACGTTTAATATTGGCCCACTTACTATGACCTGCCATTGATTTTCATTCCCTCAGATTTTGTGATTTTAAACTCCAATCCCATGATAAAAAGTTTTGTCCTCAACCATCTCTCAGACAATAGGTTGGGAAAAATAGGTGATTTGAGTGATCCATTCTTCTGGCTGAAGTTTCACCAGGCGATCGCCGCTACCATCCTTGCCCCAGGGAGAAAATCGCTTGGTCGTTAGCGTAAAGACATTTTCCAAATTGGTTTGCAATCGCAGGTCGAAACCGCTTTCATGGGGAAGTAGGGCTAGTAAGCGATCGCTCTTGTGAGTAAATTGGATCGCCGTTGTGCCAATATCACCCAGGTTTCCCTGCCGTAAATGTTCAACTCCCAGGGCTTTGCCGTAACCCTTAGCGGTGAGCAGGAGGACAGATTTCTGGATATTGACTCCCAAACTACCAACCAACGACTCCTGGGGTCTGAGACGAACGGCCGGTGCGCCTTGGGATTGCCGACTCATCGGAACAATCCGATCTTCGTGTAGGGAAAAACGCAATAATCTGCCGCCACTGGTGGCCAAAATTAAGGCTTGTTGACTCTGGACAAATTGCAAAAATTGGAGGCGATCATCATCTCTGAGTTTCAGTAAACTTAAGCCCCGTTGTTTGACCTCTTGCAATTCTGAATTAAATAACCGTTTTAAACGACCTTGACAAGTCAGCAATAGTAAATCCTGGTGAAGATCCGGTGTAACAAAAAATTGTCCGATCGCCTTTTCGGTTTCTTTTTGGGCGGATGGCGGCAGTAGCTCCAGCAGGGGAATCGTGGCAACGGCCAGGGGCGGAATGTCTTTAACGGCAACGGGATAGGCTTTACCGCGATCACTAACAATAATTAAGGGGGCTTCCTGGGGAATAACTTGCTCAAAAATCACCGGATCATCGTCAGTTTTGGGCTTTTCTTCCTCTGGTAAACACCAATAAATTTTCCCCATCGCCGTGATATTAATTAGGGCGTTTTCCGGCGGTGGTTGAGGGGTAAACAGGGAAAAAGATTTGCCCTTTGTTAGGGTTGAGGATGGGGTTATCGGTTCAGTCGGGGCAATCGTGCTTTCTGGAATAATATTTTCTGGAACAATATTTTCTAACGGGTCTGACAAATCTAGATTTTCTGCTAACGGTGTTTCCAAAGTGATTTCAGAAAAGTCTTCTCCTACCTTAGGCACTGTTACTGATTTTGAGGCTTTGGGCGCGATCGGTTTTAAAATTTTGGTGCGTCGTGGATCGGCAAATTGTTTTTTTAATGATCTTAATTCCTTTTTAAGGGCCTTTAAACGAACTGGGCGATCGCTTAATAACCTTTCTAACTCTTCAATACGAGATTGTAATTGATCATGTTCCTGTTGCAACTTTTGTCGTTCTAAACCCGTTATGCGACGCATGGGCATGGCTAAGATCGCCTCAGCTTGGTTTTCCGTTAATTCTAGACGGGACTGTAATTGCATTTTGGCACTAGTGCCATCGGGGGCAAAGCGTAGCACTTCAATAAGCACATCTAACTGATTAAGCGCAATTAGTAAACCTTCAAGAATGGAGCGACGGTGAGTGGCTTCTCCCAATTCGTGGCCATATTGTCGCGTCAGGGTTTCTTCACGGAATTTTAAAAATTCTTCTAGGATTTGACGTAGGGATAATTGAACGGGTTTATTGTTAACCAGGGCGAGGAAAATTACCCCAAAATTACTTTGTAAAGCTGTATTTTTATAAAGTTTTTCTAAAATAGTCTGGGGATCAATATCTCGTTTTAATTCAATCACAACCCGCATTCCAGTGCGATCGCTTTCATCCCGTAGATCGGCAATGCCCTCAATTTTGCCACCGTTAACCAATTCTGCCACCTTCTCAATCCAGGCGGCCTTATTCACCTGAAAAGGTAGTTCTGTGACGATAATAGCTGTGCGTTGACGATTACGCCGTTTTTCTGTTTGTACCGTTTCTAAATGGGCAACGCCTCGTACGGGAATTAACCCGCGTCCGGTGCTATAGGCACTTTCAATGCCGTCACTATCGAGAATTTCTCCCCCAGTCGGAAAATCGGGGCCAGGAATATAACGCCAGAGTTCTGCATCGGTTAAATCCGCCTTATCAATCAGGGCAATTAAACCATCCACCACTTCACTTAAATTGTGGGGAGGAATATTGGTGGCCATGCCAACGGCAATGCCCGAACAACCGTTGAGCAGCAAAATCGGTAATTGGGTCGGTAAAACCGTCGGTTCCTGCTGGGAGTTATCAAAATTACTGGTAAAGTCAACGATCGCTTCACTAATACCCTGGAGAGTTGCTCCCAGGGCGATCGGTGCTAAACGGGTTTCGGTATAACGCATGGCAGCAGGAGGATCATTGTCCACTGAACCAAAATTGCCATGACCCGATAGCAAAGGATAGCGACTAGAGAAGTCCTGCACCAGACGCACCAAGGCATCATAAACCGACTGATCACCGTGAGGATGGTATTTTCCCAGCACATCACCCACCACCCTGGCACATTTGCGAAAAGGGCGATCCGGTGTTAACCCCAATTCATACATGGCATATAAAATGCGCCGATGAACAGGCTTGAGACCATCTCGGACATCCGGTAGAGCGCGGCCAACAATAACGCTCATGGCATACTCTAAATAAGAGCGTTCCATTTCGAGGTGAAGGGCCGTGGGGATAATTTGACCTGTCGCTAAAAGCTTTAGCTGTGTTGTCATCGAAGCTCTCGTGTCTTATTTCTATAGCAGCCAATGTTAGCATTGAGAGGCTTTGAGTTACTTCCTTTGCTAATTTCTGTTGTTGTGGGAGAAGAGAATGGCAACCGTTTTGATTGTAGAAGACGATCCGATGAATTTTCGGGTTTTTTCCAAAATTCTCACCAAACGGGGGGGATTATCGGTATTGGGAACAGAGGATGTGGAAGAGATTTTGCAATTAACCAGTACGGGGCAAGTGGATATTGTCTTGATGGATGTTTCCCTTTGTCGCAGTGTTTACGAGGGAAAAGCAGTCGATGGTATCCGTATTACTCAGTTGTTAAAAAGTAATCCTCAAACGGCTCCGATTCCCGTTATCTTGGTGACAGCCCATGCAATGGAAGGCGATCGCGAATCATTTTTGGCCAACAGTGGGGCTGATGGTTATATTGCCAAGCCGGTGGTGGATCATGACAATTTTGTCAGTGAGGTGAAAAAGGCGATCGGTGAGACAGGAGAATAATCATACTTGTTTTCTATTACAATCACTGTTAGGACTAACTTAATTAAAAAGTATAGTGTAGTATAGTGTTGAGTAGTTAGAGATTTTACTGAGTTAACTGTCAGATAATATTGATCTTAGGATAACAAAAATGAGTTCATTGGTACAAGAGCTTCAACGAGACGCACTTAATTCATCAGTTTCGACACTAGAGTTGCTTCGTAAGGCTTTGGTAGTTGCTACAAAATTGAATATCCCCGAATTTGAGGAGTGGATTGAATTTGAGTTAAGTGGTTATTCTAATAGTCAAAACATCCCAAGCTACCGTTATATTGAAGGCTCTGTCAAGGGATGTAATTCTTATGGTTGCAGACCTGTCTCAGGAAGCAAAGAGACTATGTCAAAATTTTCAAAAATAACGATTAATCAGTCAATAGCTGAAGTAGAATGTTTAATTAGCAGTTCAAAAATAGATCAGGTGAATTTTGAATTTCCCCCTCAAAAACAAGATTCGCTGAGGCAATCTTTTGAAGGTGACACAATTTATTTATTAGAAAGTCATATTTCTGAAGTGACAAAAATATCAGAATCTGTTAGAAATATTATACTTAGGTGGTCGTTAAGACTAGAAAAAGATGGTATTTTAGGAGAGGGAATAACCTTTTCAATCCAAGAAAAAGCCATTGCCTCTCAAAAAGATTATAATGTGTCAATATACAATATAGTATACAATACTACTGGAGACATGAAAATGGGTGACGATCATTCCATCAATGTTCGGGCGAAGGGAGATGTTGCTTTTAATGGAGCTTTAGTATCAGGTGACACTGGAGGCAATGTTAATCCACAGATCAACAATATTTCAATATCAGAGTCCCAGGAATTTCTTCAACTGATAGAAAAACTGAAGTTGTTAAAAGAGCTTTTTGAACAAGAAACAGGAATAGAAGCCGATGACAAAGAAACAGCTTTAGAACAAATTGCTGTTCTTGAAAATGAGGCGAAAAATCCTAAAAACAAAACTGGATTGAAAATTGTTAAAACAGCTATTGCTGCGTTAAAAGGAATAACCAGTGGTTTATTACCTCAATCGACATTATTAATTAAAGGTTGTAATGAGCTAATTCCTCAGATAACTGAATTGTTTCAGCATATACATTCTTAGGATTGTATTTTATTTCAATTTAAACATCATAACCGAATAAATTAGGGTTAACTTCGGTTAAATTAATATCCCCTAAACCATACTCCTGCCAACGCTGAGAAACCTGTTCTGCCATGGTCGGATCGGATTCTAAAACCTCGCCCCAATCATGATCCGTTTCGGGATAGATTTTCGTCGTGGCATCAATGCCCATGCGTCCCCCTAAGCCAATTTTTTCACTGGCAAAATCCAGGGTATCAAAGGGCGTTTCTGGCAAAATAAAAACATCACGCACGGGATCAACTTTTGAGCTAATTGCCCATACCACCTGACGGGGATCACGGATATTAATATCTTTGTCCACTACAATCACAAATTTGGTATAGGTAAATTGGGGTAAAGCACTCCAAAACGCCAGGGCGGCTCGTTTTGCTTGGCCTGGGTAGGCTTTATCAATGGAGATAATAGCGGCCTTATAACTGAGGGCTTCCATCGGTAGGAAAAAGTCGGTAATTTCGGATACCTGTTGCCGCAAAATAGGGGTATAAATGCGGTTCAAGGCGATCGCCATCATCGCTTCTTCCTTGGGAGGACGGCCACTAAACGTGGTGAGATAAATGGGATTTTGTCGATGGGTCAAACAATGGAAACGAATCAGAGGAGAATCTTCCACACCGCCGTAGTAGCCCATGTGATCACCAAAGGGGCCATCGGGTAACATTTCGCCAGGGGTAATGGTTCCTTCTAGGATAAATTCGGCATCGGCTGGCACTTCCAAATTTAAGGTTTTACATTTCGCCAAGGTCACGCCAGAACCGCCATACAAACCAGCAAACAACCATTCCGATAAATCCACGGGAATCGGTGTAGCAGCCGCCATAATAATTAAGGGGTCAACCCCCAGGGCGATCGCAATTTCGAGTTTTTTACCCTGTTCTGCTGCTTTGCGTAAATGCCTGGCTCCTCCTCGTACAGATAACCAATGAACTGTCATCGTCTGGGGAGATTGTAATTGCAGACGATAAACTCCCACATTCGGTGTTCCGGTTTCGCAATCTTTGGTAATCACCAAACCGAGGGTAATAATTTTGCCCGCATCGCCAGCATAGGGACGAATCATTGGAATTTGGGTTAGATCCAGATCTTTTTCTTCAATAACAATTTGCTGACAAGGGGGGAAAAAGCTATGACCTGGCTTGGCTTTAAGTACGTCAAATAATACCTTGCCAAAATCAATAGCTTGGGAAATTTTTTTCGGTGGTTTAGGTTGTTGTAGTAGCGATAATTTCTTGCCCAAATCCTCTAGTTCGAGGGGATGATTCATATTCATTGCCCAACAAATTCGTTCCACTGTTCCCATTAAATTGACAGCAACGGGAAAAGCTGAACCTTTAACATTTTCAAATAAGAGGGCTGGGCCACCCGCTTGTAATAAACGATTAGCAATTTCAGCAATTTCTAGATCGGGATTCACCTCGGCGGTGATGCGTCGTAGTTGTCCTCGGTTTTCCAGTAGTTGGATAAATCCCCGTAAGTCTCTGGCCATAATAGTTAAAAAGAATAATGCGATCGCTTTTCTAAGACTAACAGATTTTACGCTCTTGGTGTCAGCTTGGCTTAAGGACAGCTTTGCAAAAATTAGTTAAAGTCAAGTCATTTTTAGCTATTATACTAATAATCACATCTGAATGCTTTAATGATAGTTACGATGTTTTGAGGCACATAGCCATGCCCCTGAAGAATCCTTTCTTTCGCCGTCTAAACTATTTTCGCCGCCGTTTTGCTCAAAATCTAGGTTTAACGGATGCCCGCAAAAAACAAATTTATCAAGAAATCTGTGAATCCGTTAGTTTAAGTAGTGTTAGTTATTGGCTTCAGGTACTACTGGCGGCGGGGATTGCCACTTTGGGGCTGGTGCTCAATAGTCCGGCTGTTATCATTGGCGCGATGCTCATTTCTCCCTTGATGGGTAGCATTTTAGCCAGTGGCTTGGCTTTAGCCGTAGGAGATGTGATTTTAGTACTACGGGCCACGATTAACCTAATTTTAAGCTGTAGTTTAGCGATCGCCTTTGCCATTTTATTGGTATCTCTGTTGCCTTTTAAGGAGATGACTAGTGAGATTATGGCTAGAACCCAGCCCAATTTACTGGATTTAATGGTGGCTCTTTTTTCGGGAGCAGTGGGATCAGTCGCTATCTGTCAGGAACAAAAAGGCGTGGCCACTTCTTTACCAGGCGTTGCGATCGCTGTGGCCTTGATGCCGCCGCTCTGTGTGGTGGGTTATGGTCTGGGTCTGGTGTTTAGTGTGCCCAATTCCAATGGTTTACAGGTGGCCATGGGAGGTGGTTTACTCTTTTTTACCAACCTAGTGGCCATTGTTTTTACCGCCATGTTGGTCTTTTTCTTTGTCCATCTTGATACGAAAAATGTCAGAGAGCAAATTCATCAATGGCAAGACCGCGATCGCGAAAGTCATAAAGCTCAACAAATTTTAATCCATCTGCCAACGGCAGGTTATTTTCAAAAAATTGGCAGTTTACCCGGTCGTTTTCTGCTTATTTTATTAACCATTGTGGTTATTTCTTTACCACTGAATCAATCCTTGGGTCAGTTGCGTCAAGAAATTATTCGTAAACGTCAAGAAAATCATTTAAGAACCTTAATTACCGATACTTGGCAACAGCAATTAGGTAAATTATCCAATGGTGAAGCCCGTGCCTATATTAATCAACTTTTGATAACCGAACAGTCAGAAAATTTAATTATACAGTTGCAAGTTGTCACCAGTAAATTTTACAGTCAAACGGAAAGGGAAAATTTCATTGAACGTCTCGCTCAAGTCCTACGACGCAAGCCTGAGAGCATTACTTTAAAATTAGTGGAAATCCCGACGGGACAGTTAGTAGAGTCTCAAACGCCTCAACCATTAGCTCTAGCTTCTCCGACGATCACTGAATTACAAAACCAGTTTCTCCAAGCGGTGAAAACCTCTCTTCAGTCCATCACCTTACCGTCTCCCGCTCAGTTAATTACAATAGAAATTAGCCCTAGTGCTATCAATCCTCTCTCCATTCAAATTATCTATCTCAGCGATCGCGATCTACAAGAAGATGGCAAAAGTTTGCTCACTAATCAAATCCGTAATCAACTTAATATTCTTCAGACCACTGTTGTTTATAACCGGGTAAACCCTCAGATCGGTTCTTTAAAACTAGGTCAGGAAAAAACTGAAATTACGGCTTCCGAAAAGGTAATTTTAGATCAGGCGGGAAAACTACTACAAAAGTATCCCAACTTGATCCTCTCCTTGCAGTTATCCACCGATAAAACCGATCCTTTACTCTCTAATAATTTAGACAATTTACGTCGTTACCTCGCTGAAAAATGGCAAGTTAAAGATAGCCAGATTCAGGAAAAATTGTAAGCGTTCAGGGGGGTAGCACATTTACCAAAATACTTAAAACCCTTGTATAGCAAGGGATAGATGAGATTCATGCGATGGGATGATTTCGCTTAAGCGGTCTAAAAGGCGATCCACAACTT
>JAYKJI010000031.1:0-4499 GCA_035285405.1 Snowella sp.
GGATCTGTTTGGAAGTGGGCAAAATTATTCCCCAAGCCGATGCGGAAGTGTCCGAGGCGATCGATTTTTGTCGTTACTATGCCGATGAAATGGAACGGCTCGATCAGGGGGTTAACCTGGATATTCCGGGGGAAACCAACCGTTATTTCTACCAACCTCGCGGTATTGCGTTGGTGATTTCTCCTTGGAATTTTCCCATGGCGATCGCCGTTGGTATGACGGTGGCTGCTTTAGTAACCGGGAATTGCACGTTATTAAAACCAGCGGAAACCTCAACAGTGATTGCGGCCAAAATCGCCGAAATTCTGATCGAAGCGGGGGTTCCCAAAGGGGTGTTTCAATATGTCCCCGGTAAAGGATCGGTGGTGGGTTCCTATATGGTCAACCATGCCGATGTCCATTTGATTGCCTTTACGGGATCGCGAGAAGTCGGTTGTCACATTTATGCCGATGCTGCTTTGGTACAACCGGGGCAACGTCACCTCAAACGGGTCATTGCGGAAATGGGGGGTAAAAATGCCATCATCGTCGATGAAAGTGCTGACCTCGATCAAGCCGTGGCCGGAGCTGTCTATTCCGCCTTTGGTTACACAGGGCAAAAATGTTCCGCCTGTTCCCGCGTTGTCGTCCTCGATCCCGTCCATGATGCCTTTGTGGAACGGTTTGTGGAGGCCACCCGATCGCTCAACGTCGGCACAACCGATGATCCCAGTACCCAAGTGGGCCCGGTGATTGACGCCAAGGCCCAAGCCCGCATTAAGGAGTACATCGAACAGGGTAAAGCGGAATGTGAGTTGGCGATCGCCTGTGATGCCCCAAATGAAGGCTATTTTGTCGGGCCAACGGTGTTTAAAAATGTCTCTCCCCACGCCACCATTGCCCAGGAGGAAATCTTTGGCCCAGTGGTGGCCATTATCCGCGCCCGCGATTTTGATGAAGCGTTGGAAATTGCCAATGGGACGGACTACGCCTTAACCGGAGGTCTCTATTCCCGTACCCCGGATCACATTAACCGTGCCGCCGCTGAGTTTGAAGTGGGTAATCTTTACATCAACCGCACCATAACCGGGGCGATCGTTTCGCGGCAACCGTTTGGGGGCTTTAAGATGTCTGGGGTTGGCTCGAAGGCCGGTGGCCCGGATTATTTGTTACAGTTCTTGGAACCGCGCCATGTGACGGAAAACATTCAACGCCAAGGGTTTGCACCGATTGAAGGGGCGGATCAGTAAGTTAAATTTAGTGAGGAACTATTTACAGCGTTTTGCTCTTAAGTAAGGCGACTTCAATATGGCGGCAATGTCCTGTTTAAAAACTTGTTGCATATATTACTTGATTGAAAAACGCTGTATCTTGTTTCCTACTGATCTTTAAATTACTAGAAGTCAAAAACTAAGCCTGCAAGCCTAAATCGCTTAGCTGTTGATTGTTACTGAAATTTCTCAATCAGTTGTCAAAATGAATCTAATAGAATTCAAAGCAAAATTAAATGACTTAAATGGGGATGATGAATTGATCGATTTTTATCGAAAATATATATTGCATGGTACACCTTATATTTTCATAGAAAAAGAACATGATTTTTATGATTTTAGAAAGCGTATTGCACAAAAATTTGATATTTCATTTTATGAAATTTATGTCACGGGCTCTGCAAAACTTGGATTTAGCCATCACAAAGACACAATATTCAGTCCCGAATCTGATATTGATATTGCTATTATTTCAGAAAAGCTTTTCAATGACATTATGGAAAAAATACGTATTTTTCAAATGGAGCTTCGTCAATCAAAGCGAGCGATTAGTGAAAAAGAACGTTTGATGTATCACACTTTTCTTGAGTACACAGCAATAGGGTGGATTCGCCCTGATAAATTACCAATATCATTTCAAGTTCGGGAACTCAAGGATGATTGGTTTAATTTTTTTGATTCTCTCTCTTATGGCAAGTCTGAAGTTGGTAACTATAAAGTTACTGCTGGTATTTTTCGCTCCTATAAGCACTTAGAATTCTATCAAATTAACAACTTAAAAAGAATCAAATCCACACTAACTTTAAAAAAATATGAGCTTACAAATTAGACCTTCTGTCACCAATCCTACTACCGCCGAAATTTACGAAAATATTCAATCAGGACGGTTAGTTTTAAGACCCGATTTTCAACGTAAATTTGTTTGGACTCATGAACATCAAGAAAATTTTATCGATACAATATTAAGTGGATTACCTTTTCCTGAGATTTACATTTGTGAAGGTGATATAGATATAAAAAGACTTAAAACTACTCGTCATGTAATTGATGGTCAGCAAAGACTGACAACAATAAAAAACTATATTGAAGGGAACAATAATAAACCATTCAACAAAATATCTACATATGAGCAGTTAAGCGATAGCAAAAAGGAGAAGTTTTTGAGTTATCAAATTGTTGTCAGAGACATTGGAAAAGTTGATGAAGAGACTGTACGAGAAATATTTCGTAGAATTAACCTGACCAAATTTAAACTTGAAGATGTAGAAGTTCATAACGCTATCTATGATGGCAAATTTATTCAAGCAGCAAAAACTATATTAGATAATGTTGAGCTTGAACAATACGGTGTTTTCAGAGAATCTGAATTTACAAGAATGGCTGATTTACACTTTATTTTGTTAGTTATGTCTACTATTGAAAACGGCGGCTATTTTGCCCAAGATCGAGAAGTTGAATCAAATATTGTCAAGTTCAATGATGAGTACCCAAGGAAAGATCATATGATTGCATTAATGCTTAAGACATTTGCAATTATTAGTGATTTAGACTTAGAGAGTGATTCAATTTGGTTCCGCAAATCTAATTTTTTCACTTTAGTTGTTGAAATTTCTATGCACCAAAAAGAACTTCCTAATATTGATATTTTTAAGGAAAAACTAACTATCCTTGAATCTAATATTCTCAAAAATAAAAATAACTCGCAATCTCCATATAGTAAGTATTACTCATATATGTATCAAGCTACACATGGAAGAACTGCCAGAATAACTCGTTCTGAGTTTTTATTAAGTGAGGTTTTTTGTGTCAAAAAAACAGATATAAAATAAAATCTGGTTAAGTAACTTAACTCTATCATGAAAATAACCTACACATATTGGAAAGAAACTAATGGTATGTATTTAGGGTATTTGAATAAATTTTCCGACCATTGGACGCAAGGAACGGATCTTGAAGATCTGATCGAAAACCTAGCTGATTCATACAAAATATTTACCCAAAAAGATATACCAGTAATCAAGCATGTTGCGGAATTTAAACTGGCATGAAAAGACGAGACTTGATCACGCTCTTAGAACAAGTAGGCTGTGTCTTAATCCGGCATGGGGCAAAGCATGATATTTAGCACGATCCCAACAATGGCAAAACTGAGCCTGTTCCCAGACACCGAGAAATTAAAGTTTAACTCAGGACAATTAGGCAACCATTAGGCGATCGCCGTAGGGTATAAATTTTGGTAGGCGATCACCAGATGATCTAATGAAAAACTCAACCGTTTTTGTAATATTCTGTAATAGCGGACAAATAAAACATTAGCTAAATATCTATGCTGCAAAAATCCCGCCAAGATTCACTGTTATCAAGATGCGCTATGATTACTTAAGTCTTTAGCTCTTAAAAACTTGTAATTACAAATCTTGTCCTATGAAAAAACAAGCAATAAGTGACGAATTGATCGGTCTTTGGCATATTTATACAATGGAAGCGTGGGGTGAAGACTACTTTAATATGGAAGTCCAGGCTTTTATTGAACTGAATCCCAATGGTTGCGGAGAGTTTCAGTTTGGACTGGTGAGTGGTGACCTTAATGGTTACCTTGAGAAAGTTTCAGATCAGACACGTTTTGTTTTTACCTGGGAAGGACAAGACGAAATGGATGAGGCATCTGGTAGTGGGTGGATTAAGCTGGGGAAGAATCAGGAACTAGAGGGATTTATTCGATTCCATTCTGGGGATGATTCCCACTTCAATGCCCGTCGAGCGAATTAACGTTTAAGACCATTTTTTAAAATGCGTTAATGCCATTGGCATCATTACAACTGAAGATGATCGCCGGGGTATTCGTAAGCTGTCCTCAACCGTAAGTCTTCGGCTTTGGACAGTTCGGGGTTGTTCGGCGATCGCCACCGAAACAAATTGATAGTAATGAAAAACACAAGTCAAATGGCAATTCTATCGCCTGAAATTATTGAGGCTTTTTGAAAATTTCCAATAAAAACTTTTCATCATTAACAAGAGAGTTAAGAAATGAGCAGTTTACAAGTTCAACCCCTCACAAATTCCTGGGTTTTAGCAACCTGGGATGAATATATTCAGAAATTAAATGATTCGGTTAATGAACTAGCGAAAGGCTATTATTACCAAGGACACATGAGGATTGAAATGTCTCCTGTTAGTTTTGATCATGGTCAGAATCATGTGATGATCATTTTTGCTGTTAATTTATTTATTGCCCTTAAACAAATTCCT
>JAYKJI010000032.1:0-3794 GCA_035285405.1 Snowella sp.
ATCGTCCTCGTTGCATATAGTCAATAGCGCATCCATATTGGCTCGGTATTCCAAGATCAATCATAATGTGTTTACACTCACTTCCATTCGTGAATGTAACTACACAAGAGTCCCCAGCCAAAGATCCATAACCACCGCCAAATTGAGTAATTTTGAGTCCCATAATTTTTCTCTTTTTTAATACAAAACTAAATTGATATTTTTAGGCAGGTAAAAGCTGTTTTGCCAACGCCTTGGCCCCACTCAACGGGTCATAGAAATTAAACGCTAACGCCAAAGTTTGCGGTTGTCCTTGCATAAACACCAGCGTTAATGCCAAAGACACACTGCCCCCCCTCGCCGCCATCAGCGTCGCCTCGAATCGTGCCGATTTAACATCTAGCAAACCTCCTAAACTGTACTTGACGATAAACTGACCCACATCGGCGATTGACCCAATAGAAACTTTGAGTCCTTGTAAGGTTTGAGTCGCCACAGATAACGCTGCCGTTGCCGTTTCCCGTGCAGTAAACAAACCAGCAATCCGCACATCCGCATCAATCGGGAAATTGACAATGGTTTTCTCCAAACCGCGCACCACCTGCTTGGCCCCTTCTAATACCCCATTGGCCGTCTCCCGTGCAGTAAACAAACCAGCAATCCGCACATCCGCATCAATGGGAAAATTGACAATCGTTTTCTCCAAACCGCGTACCACCTGCTTGGCCCCTTCCAATACCCCATTGGCCGTTGCCTTAGACGCTTCAACTCCACCGATATAAGTATAAAGTCCGGCAATTTCAGAACCCTTAGCCGTCGCGTAGGCCGACAATTCCGCCCAACGGTAACTCTTTTCGTACCATTTAGATTGATTAAACCAGCGTTCCTTATTGCTAATATCCTGTTTTAGCTGTTCAATTCTTCGCTTGGTGTTATCAATCTCTCCCTGAAGGGAATTCACATCATTTTGCGCTCGTTGCACCGCTCCCTGAGCATCCCGCATCCGCCCAGAATCGCGGTCTCGTTCGCGCTGAATGGTTTGCCGCATATTATTAATATCCGTATTGAGCTTATCCACCTCCCGTTGAGCAGAAGCAACTGCCGCCTGAGCATCTCGCATTCGCTGGGCATCGCGATCGCGTTCCCGTTGAATCGTTTGCCGCATATTATTAATATCCGTATTGAGCTTATCCACATTTCGTTGAGCGGAAGCCACTGCATCTTGAGCATTTGAAAGGCTTCTTGTTGCCTCATCGGCGGCGGCTTTAATGGCATTCGAGGCTTCTCGACGGAGATACTCCAATAAATCATTCCGCATCGTAGCAACAATAAAGAAATCGCCCCCTTGCGTTAAATTTTGTCCCCGTACTTCTAGAGTACATTCAAACAAATCAAAAATCTTGCCAATCGTCGTAAACGTAAAACCACTATCCGAGAGGCGGATTTGGGTTTCACTACGAATCCCCAACAGTTCGACTGCTCCTGATATATCCAGATTGGGAACGGTTTTTGGGCTAACCTTGAGATAAAGTGAGGGTTTAGGCTTGCCTGTGGCTCCTGTAAGCTTAAAGATACCCGCTAAGTTAATCGGTTCCACATCCCCTTTCACTTCAACTCCATCAAGATAATCAATTTTTAGATAGCCATAGGCTCGCAATCCCCAGAAATACATCGTTCCTTCTAATTGCGTCCCTTGCTCGAATTTTAATTCCCCAATTGTCGTCGGTTGCGGAACAATGTAGATTTTGACGTTTTCAAAGCCAATATCTAAAACCGTTTTAGCCAGAGAAGCGGGAATGGCTTGTTTCACCGCAGTTCCACAGAAAGTACCGATCACGTCCAGGAAATAGAGGCGATTAAAAGCGATCGCCAGCATACTGCGGCTCGGCATAGCCGAATCAAATTTCACCGCCACTACACCCTGAAATTCCCCAATTTGCAACGTACCAGCAATTCCCACTGTCGGTAGCGGTGGCGGGAAACTCATTCCTAGTTCGATCGCGACATTGGCAATGGACACCCCTTTCGCATCAAAAGGATCTTGCCAAATCCCCAACATAGTCGCTTGAAACTCAGCCGAGCGCGGTTTGACTTCCATGCCACCAATAAACCGCAGGACGCTATTATTCAAAATGGCCGTTACTGTCCCCATTAAGGTTAGCGAAAAGTCACTGGGAGCAGGTTTTAAACGAAACCGAATATCACCAAAGGCAACACCTTTACCTAAATCGAAACTGCCATCAATTGAGGCTTCTAGAACTAAATCGGCTGGTTTTCCACTGATAGCGGTATAAACATTGAGGGATGTAATTCCCAAAAGCGCATCCACACCTAATCCCGACAGATTCATGCCCGCAAAGAAGTTTAATCCTCGAATGATAGCCACATCACTCCGTTGAGCTTGTACTCGTGTAAGAGCGAAACTACGATCATCGCTAGAAGCCAGAATTAAAGCCGTATTGGAAAATTTGAGTCCATCAAGCACCCTGAGTTCATCGGCAATCTCTGAGAACTTCCAAGAACTGGGAGGCATAAATCCAGCCGTAAAGCCCCAACGATCGCTAATTTTCTTCACGATTAACTCAACTTGCCCCAAGCTAGAGCCTGCGGCTAGAGAGAAGGATTTTTGCTGAGGTGCAATAGTCACCTCTACATCCGAAAAAGACAACGCCAGCACACTAGCAGGAATCGGCAAATCACGAATCACCTCACTCCCGCAGAGTTTTTGTACTAAGGGTGACAGATTTAATGAGGGAATATGGCCTTGTAAAACAAAATCGCCAGGGAATTGATAGGTAATGGGGAAGCGGGCTGTATTTACTTCTAACGTCCCACTAATAAATCCCGTAACGGAACGCTGACGAGTTGTTGCTTCTGCCTGAGTTGAGTTTGCCGATCTCAGCACTTGAAAAGAAATATCTTCAACTTCTAACCCATCAACACCAATGGGAATCGGCCAGCTATTGCTCGATTTTCCAGTCAGAGAGAATTCTCCAGTTTTGGGGGTGACTGCAATTTCAATATTGGCAAATTCAAAATTGGGAAGATCGGTTGGTAACTCAACCATTGCAAAGAACTCTTCCAGAATAGCCGACAGACTCAATTTAGAAATTTTTCCACGCAGAACGAACTGATCTTCAATATCGGCAACGAGACTGACTTCGGCTCCTGCAATCATCAATGTTCCAAGGATTAACCCCGATACAACAGTTTTGCCGTCAATGCGGGCTACTTCAAAGTTAGTTTCAACTTGCTGCAACTTTACCAGTTTAGGAATAATTTCCCAATCGGTTAACGCTGAACCACTTAGGGAAAAAGCTCTGTTTTTAGGGTCTAACGTCACGCCCAACTCAGAAAAGATAATATCTGGAAAACCTTGAGGGACAGAAACTTCATCAGAGGCAAAGAAGTTAATCAGCCGTGTTAGACTCAGCCCTCCCCCCTGAACCATATAGCCGTGCATGGCGAATCTCGGCAAAGAGGCTCCAACGCTAAACCTTGCTAGATTATCAATGCTCAGTTCTCCTGACAAATCACAAACCAAAGTACGGTTTTCAGAAGAAGTAGGATTATCTACTAAAAAATAAACTGAGACATTTTCAATGGCGATTTTGTCTGTTATTTTCCAAGGTTGTATTGAATTAACATATACCGCAATCGACTCTAGTTTTTTCTCCGTTGAACTAACATTCAGTGTAAGTCTGGAGAGAACTAAACCCTGTTCGGGACCATAGCCATCAGGTAGTAAATCAGCAAGTGCAGTTCCATTTAAAAGCCCAGTTAACTGAGAAAGTCCTGATAAAGAAAAATCTTCT
>JAYKJI010000033.1:0-3873 GCA_035285405.1 Snowella sp.
TTCGCTCTGTAATAGCCGCTTCGATTAAATTCGGATCAATGTTGTAGGTCTTCTCATCCGGTTCTACGGGGACAGGGGTTGCTCCGGCATAGGAGACCGCTAACCAAGTGGCGATAAACGTATGAGCGGGGACAATTACCTCATCCCCAGGGCCAATACCTAGGGCGCGAAGAATTAGGTGAAGCGCATCCAGCCCGTTACCAACGCCCACACAATATTTTGCTTCACAGTAGGCGGCAAATTCCGCTTCAAACGCTTCCAACTCTTGTCCCAGAAGATACCACCCCGAATTCATCACCCGTTGGTAGGCGGCATCCAGCTCCGGCTTTAATTGAAGGTAAGCGGCTTTTAAGTCCAGAAAGGGAATATTCATGGGGAGGCTTTGACGGCTTTGATAAATTCATCGTAATCACGATAATAATCCGACTCATCGTAAGGAGTAGAAGCCAAAACCATGGTCACCGCTCCAGAGGAAAAGTTATCTAGATACCGCCACATCATGGGACAGACATAAAGCCCATAGTAGGAACGGTTGAGGTGAAAACGCTCTTTTTCATAGCCATCATCCAAAACCACATCAAAACTACCGGACATGGCGATAATTAATTGTTGCAACCGCTTGTGAGCATGGGCCCCACGATAGGAACCACCCGGCACATCATAAAGATAGTAAACCCGTTGGATATCAAAGGAGATGTGTTTTGCTTCGATAAATGTTAGATTGCCTCGCGGATCATGGATCTTTGGCAATTCGATAATTCTACAGTCTTTTAAAGGCATAAAAACATACGAAGGTAGGGATGGTTAGTTTAATTGTTCGGCAGAGGAAAGATCTTTGATAACTCTTGCAGGTACTCCAGCAACCATTTTTCCCGCCGGGACATTCTTAGTTACAACTGCACCAGCGGCAACAACA
This sequence comes from Snowella sp., assembly GCA_035285405.1. Classification (GTDB taxonomy): domain Bacteria; phylum Cyanobacteriota; class Cyanobacteriia; order Cyanobacteriales; family Microcystaceae; genus Woronichinia. The sequence goes on from JAYKJI010000033.1 coordinate 917, forward strand.
GAACCTTTTCCAACATGAACCGATGGAAGAATATTAGCCGAAGCACCAATGGCAACAAAGTCATCAATAATAGGGCCACAAACACGACTTTCATCGTAATCTAGCTTTCCAATTGCATTATCATTGGTAGTAGAAACCAAAACACTAATAAATACAGAATCACCGATTTTGCAGTTACCAGTAATATGGCTAAGATCCATTATTTTTGTGTGATTACCAATAACAACATTGTAATTAATGGTCACCCCTCTGCTGATCAAGCATGATTTTCCTATTTTTACCTTTTCTCTTATGGATGCACCATCGCCAATCAATGTATTTTCATCAATATCTACATCATAGTAAATAATGGCACTAGGCCCAACAAGACAACCTGAGCCTATTTTGATTTTCGGAACAAATTCGATTTTTCTGGCTACCATTCCCGGACTCTTTGGTGTTTTTCCAAGATAGGTAAAAGGAAAAATTTCCACATTGTCGCCAATCTCAACTCCCGACTCTATGATTACATGAGGATGAATAATCACATTGTTTCCGATAGACACATTATTTGCAATATACGTAAATGCGCCGATGGATACACAAGAGCCTATAGCTTGAGTTTCAATAATTGCGGATGGGTGAATCGTTGATGTCATAATAATTTTTTGTGGGGATAAGTCCTTTAAGTTTTATAACTTTAATTTTAGCAGAGATTAAATAACGTGTTGCGTCTAGTTTGTTTAATTCGATTCGTTGAGTTCAATCAAAATAATGTATGAAAAAATTCGGATCTTTCAGGATTTTAGTCCTGATTTTGTGCATGACTAGCCAAGGCAATATTGTAAGTCGAGAATTTTTGTACTCCAAAGAATATCCAAAGGTTTTGATAAGTTCAATTTCTCTTAAACTTCTGATGGCTAAGTATCTCCACCACGATGGGAGTTCTGAAGCCGAGTAGGAAGTAACAATCTTTGAATTGTGTTTGTCTGTTATCCAACAATCATGATTATTAGACTGTTTATCTACCGTCATAATGGGCGGTGGATTGGATACCGAGTCTTCATATTCCAAACCAATTGACTTAACAATAGATTTTAGTACACTCTCTGGATTATTAGTTAATTCTTCGTACTTAATAAAAGTGACTCTATCGTTGCCATACAAATTAGTCGCAAACCTCCAATACTTAACCATCATTTCACAGGTATGGACTGCACTATTCAAAAAAGATGGTGGATTTTCTCCTTTCTCGCAATATTTGTTCCTCACTTTCCACATCGATCCCAAAACATCTAAAGGATGTCGAACAACAATAATAGCTTGGGCATTGGGGAAAAGATCCAATAAATCTGACATTACAGCGAGATTGGATGGAGTTTTTTCAGATAGGTAAATGACTTCTGCATCAGATATTGCCACAGGATTCTGAAGAAGTTCATCAATAAGATTTGATATGGAATCTCTTGCTTGTTGGTCGGTATAGAAAAAAGATTGTCTACCAGTAATAAGGCCATCTTTCAGAGAGCGATATAAATTAACAATAGCAGGTAAATGATCAAATTCAGGACCTCCTATGATCTTAGAATGGGCAACCAAACACCGTTGAACCAGTGTTGTCCCAGATCGCGGTATTCCCCCTATGAATAGATACTGTTTTTTCATTTTATTCAAATTTGATGATAGATAACGACTAAAATTGAAAATAATAATGGGTTAGATAATAGCACCTTCCCAATCTAGTTTTGGAGAAGTTACCCCTGGCCTAATTGAATAATTGCTACCTATTGGTGTGTTCCCTATAGAAAATCCAACAATATCTTCAGCCACAACAAGGGGAATTGATTGTGATTCACCAATAATTATTGTTCCACGATATTTCCCTGCATTTAAAAAATAAGGAGGTATTTTTACTTTTATTCTATAAACCCCAAGTTTTGTTTTAGCTAATATTTTACCCATGCCACCTGAATGAAAAACTATTACTTTTTCTTCCGTGGAAACTTGTAGAGTAAAACCTAGATTTAAGTTCGTCTCTTTACAATCAAATTCACAAACAAATAGAAAACCTGATGAAATTTGAATGCACGTTTCTCCTGGTGGAGGCAATACCGCCAACCGGCGAAGTCTCACCGCCTCACACCCAGGAGCCTGCTCAAGACTATCCCAACGAATATCAGACGTTTCCCAAACTCCAGTCCCCAAATACGCAGAAATCACCTCATGGGGGGAACCAACCTTTTGAACTTGCCCTTTATCTAGCCAAATCGCCTGGGTCGCCAAATTGCGAATATCCGTCATATTGTGACTTACCACAATCACCGCACAATTACTGTTCAACAACGATTTCATCCGCTTCGAGCTTTTCAACCTAAAATCCGTATCCCCCACCGCCAACACCTCATCAATAATCAAAATATCCGGCTTAATCATACTCGCCACCGCAAAGCCCAACCGCACATACATCCCAGAACTGTACGAACTCACCGGCGCATCCATAAAATCATGCAACTCAGCAAAATCAACAATTTCCTCATATTTTTCATCAATTTCTGCCTTAGTTAGTCCCAAAACAGACGCATTAACATAAACATTCTCTTTGCCTGTCAACAAAGGATCAAAACCCGCCCCCAACGCAATCATCGAGCCGAGCCGTCCATGGAGCTTAATCTGTCCCTGATTCGGCTTAATCAAACCATTTAGCATCCGTAGTAACGTCGTCTTCCCCGCCCCATTTCGGCCAATTAACCCCAAACATTCTCCTCGCCGCAACTCAAAACTAATATCCCTCAACGCCCAAAACTCATCAGGACGTAGCCCCTGCCTAGAAGCCCCCCCCATTAACTCTGAACCAATATCCTGTAACCCGTACCACAGCGAACGTTTCAGACTACGACAAAACTTCTTCGACACCCCTTGCACCGAAATCAACACCTCCTCATCCCCAGAAGCCAAAGACCTTGACTGTAGTAACGCCT
>JAYKJI010000034.1:0-12567 GCA_035285405.1 Snowella sp.
GTTAACAATAATCCTGAATTAAATTGGGGGAGTTTTGCCATCCTTTATCGCACTAATGCCCAGTCCAGGGTCTTTGAAGATAAACTCATTTATCATAATATTCCTTACAATATTGTCGGTGGTTTTAAATTCTATGATCGTCAGGAAATTAAAGACGCGATCGCCTATTTACGAGTGATTGCCAATCCGGCTGATACAGTTAGTCTGCTGCGAATTTTAAACACACCGCGACGAGGCATTGGCAAATCTACCATTGAAACCTTTGTGAATGCAACGAAGGAACTGGATATTCCCCTTTGGGAAATTTTGAAAGATGAAACATCAGTAAATGCCATGGCAGGACGAGCCGCTAAAGCCACCAATCGTTTTGCCCAGATGATTCAAACCTTTCAGGAACAGGTGCAAACTCACACAGCCGCCGAGATTTTAGATGCTGTCATGCAGGCTTCTGGTTATGTGGAGGATTTAAAACAAAAAGGAACCGAGGAAGCGGATAATCGTTTGGCGAATATTGCTGAACTTTATAATGCGGTGTTGCAATTTCAAGCGGAAAATGAAGAAACCAAGTTAACCGATTTTTTAGCCAATGCCTCTCTTGCTTCTGACCTAGATGATCTACAAGAAGCGGAAGAAAAAGTTGCTTTGTTAACCTTTCATTCCGCTAAAGGTTTGGAATTTCCGGTTGTTTTTTTGGTGGGTATGGAACAGGGAACTTGTCCCCATAGCCGTTCTCTCAATAATCCCCTCGATCTAGAGGAGGAACGCCGTCTCTGTTATGTGGGTGTTACCAGGGCAAAAGAACAATTGTTTTTAACCTATGCTAGGGAACGTTATGTTTGGGGTTCCCTGGAAACGAAAATTCCTTCCCAATTTCTTCAGGAACTCCCACCGGATCTGATTCGTTCCAATGTCAAGTCTTCTCGTCGTCAAACGCCTGCATCTAAACCCCCTAGTAGTTCTCAGGCAGTGACAGCTAGTCCAACCACTACACCTCAGTTACCCTGGGCTGTCGGCGATCGCATTATCCATGACCATTTTGGCGAAGGAACCATTACCCATATTTTAGGGAGTGGTAGAAAGACCAATTTAGCGATCAAATTTCAAGGGATTGGTCAAAAAATTATCGATCCGAAATTTACACCGATTAAGCCTTTAAATTCCTAGAATTGATTGTTGAGCCGCTTGACGACAATCATCTGAGCTCAGGATCCGCAAAAACCCTCATTCTATTACCTTTATTAAGGTCTTCCCCATTCAAGATAACGAATGCGAAGGTGATCTGCTTCTTGGGCTAAGGTAACAGTAACGGCCTCACAAAACCCTTCTCCTGTCAGGGATATATAAACAATGGCGACATCTTTTTCCTGTTTAGCAGGCCAATCTTCCAGTATCAAATCTGACATGACTTGAACGTCTTGAATAGGGGCAAGTGCGTAAGCAATCATCTGTTCAACGGCGATTTTAAGGGTTTCTGGAGAGTTTATCTTTTGGGCTTCTTGGCTCAGGAGAAGATGGGCCGCTGGGTAATCAGCGTTGACAATTAACTGTCCAAATTGCTCCGCGATTTCAATAATCTTGCTCACTGCTCTTACCGGGATAACAATCCTTGCGTCAATTCATGAATTCATGTTTACTAAGAGACAAGCTGCTAATACTACCCTATTCTACAGGATCATTACGCTCTCTCCATTTGTCCATGACCCCGACAACTTCTGCTCGCCAAACTGCTTTTCAAGTATTACGGGATATTGACCGCAAAGATAGTTATGCTGACAGTGCTCTAGACCGCATTCTGCAAAAATCCGATTTACAACAGAGCGATCGTCGTTTAGTAACCGAACTGGTCTATGGCGTAATCCGTCGTCAGAGAACCTTAGATCATTTAATTGAACAATTTAGTCAAAAAAACAACCAAAAACAACCGCCGGCTCTACGAAGAATTCTCCAGATTGGACTTTACCAACTCCGCTATTTAGATCAAATTCCAGCCTCGGCAGCCGTTAATACCAGTGTTGATCTAGCTAAAGCGAATGGCCTAAAAGGTTTAGCGGGTGTCGTTAACGGCATTTTAAGGAGCTATCTACGCATTCAAGCCAGCCAAGACGATCCTTTAATTTTGCCGATTGATCCCATACAAAAATTAGGAATTTTTCATAGCTTTCCTGATTGGTTAATTCAGCTTTTTAGGGAACAATGGGATGAACAGCACACCGCCGAACTCTGCCAATATTTTAATCAACCACCCCCCATTGATCTGCGCATTAATCCCCTGAAAAACGACCTCGAAACTGTAGAGCAAGCCCTCGCTCAGGTGGGGATAGAAACTCAACGTCTAGCAGGACTACCCCAAGCCCTACGATTAACTAGAGGAGAACGCACTATTCAAAACTTGCCTGGCTTTAACGATGGTTGGTGGACAGTTCAAGATGCCAGTGCCCAACTCGTTAGCCACATTCTCGATCCCCAACCCCAGGACTTAATGATTGATGCCTGTGCGGCCCCTGGTGGCAAAACAACTCATCTTGCTGAATTAATGGGCGATCGCGGCACTATTTATGCTTGTGATTTAACCGCCTCCCGTTTAAAGAAACTGGAAAAAAGTCAACAACGCCTCCAACTGCGATCGATTTATCCCTGGATTGGAGATAGCCGAAAATTTCAATTACCAGAGGGCCAACTCGCCGATAAAGTTTTAGTCGATGCCCCCTGCTCTGGTCTAGGCACGCTCCATCGCAATCCTGATATTCGTTGGCGACAGACCCCGGATAAAATCCAATCCCTAACCTTATTACAAGCAGAAATTCTAGAACAAGCCGCCACCTGGGTAAAACCGCAAGGTGATCTGGTCTATGCCACCTGCACCCTTAATACTCAGGAAAATCAAGCCATTATTCAACAATTTCTGCAAACCCATCCCCAATGGCATCTCTCCCCTTTACCGATTCTCTCCCTAGCCAAGAAAATCGTCTCGGATAATGGTTACTTACAAATCCTTCCCCAGATACAACACATGGACGGCTTTTTTATCGCAAAATTGAAGAAAGCATAAAGAAATGCTTAATGTCAGTGAAACAACGTCAGGATCGACCTATAACTGAATCAAAGGAGTATCTCACCATGACGGATCATCAAAAAACGAAACAATTGCTTAAAATCCTGATCGGTGCGGCTTGGATTGATGGCGTGATTCAAGTCGAAGAAAGAAACTATCTTAAACAAACCGCCCAGCAACATCATTTACAGGATGATCCAGAACTGAAACTATTGTTGTCAGAATTAAAACCAGTTTCTCCCCAGGAATGCTATCAATGGTTGCAGGATTACCTAGGCGATAATCATAGCGAGGAAGATTACCAAGAACTTCTCGAAAGGCTAAGTGGTTTACTTTACAGTGATGGAGATATCCAGATCCAAGAGGCTAAGTTATTGACGACTTTACAGGGACTTGATCCAGCCCAAGATACACACAAAAAACCTGTTGATAAACTCCTGGGTAAAATTCAAACCCTTTACCGTAAAGCCATTCGCCAACAGATTTAGTTGAGAGCCAAAGACGTGCTAGATTGAAACGGGATGCGGGCTAAACAGTCTCTAATCAATTGTACCATTTCGTTGGGTAAAAATGGTTTTTGAATATAACCTGACGCTCCCGCAAGTTTAGTTTTAACGCGATTAATAATGCTATCATTTTCCATCAACATGATAATAGGAATGTCCTTGAGCGAGGTCGATTTACGGCAAAGACTACAGAGTTGATAGCCATTCACATCTGGCAGATCGACATTAATTAGTACAAGGCTAGGTTTTTGACTCATTAATACCGCTAAGGCATTAAAAGGATCTTCAATACTGATTGTCCTAAAACCGCTATTCTCTAATGTAAATTTTACCACTCTCTGGATAGCGGGTCGATTATCCACACAAGCAATGAGAGGACGATTATCAATCTGGATATCCTGATAGGAGAGCATTTTAATCTCACCCGCTTTAATTAAAGGCCGTAACATTAAGCCCAATTGCAATGTACTCATTTGGGTTCGACCTGCAATAGTATAGAGACAGGATAAGTTCTCTAAACATTGGTTGAAATGCTTCAGCTGATGATATCCTTCGGTTTTTTGTTGGGCTAAATGGGAGTTGAATTTATCCCAATCTTCAACCAAGGGACGTTGGAAAGGAGAATTAATTTCAGAACGGAGTTCCCACCAGTAACGAATTTTATGTTTAATCGGAACAATGATTTGATCCAAATCAAGATTTAAGAAAAGATGCTCCAGTCTCCCCTTGGGATCAAATTCGCAAAATGTTTTCGGTAAAGATAAGACTTGCACTAAAGCTTCTTGAGTACATTGGCTTAGGATAGAACGGGTTTGTTGAAAAGAGAAAATCTTTTTATTCCAGAGTTGACATAGGTATTGATAATCATCTATCAATGGTTCGGGTAGTTTAATCCGCTGTTCCTTCACATAATGCCCCAGTAAATACCCCAATCTTTCTCTCGCGCCCACACTGCTATTGGCAAAATGGATTTTTCCGTTACCCAAATAAATATGCCAATTGACAAATTCATCCAAAGGATTTTGCACAATTAACTTGCCTGTTTCTTGATTGATAATCAGGTTTTGGAGAACTTGGTAAGGATCTTGTTTATTCAGTTTTGTCTCATTATTTTGGTTTGAATTAAGCATCATGGAATTGCTTTGATACACAAATGGCCTACTCACTTGCGAACTGGCAAATTGCGGTGAGTTAAGAGTGATTGCATTCATCAGGATGTTGACCCATTAACGATAGTTAGAATGTGAAGAATCATGCCTCTCATCAAATGTCATTAACATTTACACAAGAGTTAGTACCGTTACTAAACAAGCAAATCATTATTAACTAGAACCATTATACTGTCCAGGGACGCAATATCAAGAAAAATACCTTTATATTACTGACTTGGCTGAGATGACAATATAAGGGGGGCTTACTTAAGAAAAATTAACATAATTTAATATTACTCAAAGTACTAGTCTGAATCAATCGGTGTAAATACTTAATTCATAGATTGGAGTCATTAGTCTTTAGAGATATTGATTTATTTTCTAAATGATTTTACGAGCAGATGGTACATTGCAGAAAATTCTAAAGGACTACTTTCGGTTATTAATGTTCAGAGAGAGCAGTTTATGGGCTTAATGGTCACAATATTGGTTAATTTTGTTAATCTGCTAAGGCGATCGCCGTTTAGGAGCTAAATTTCTGGCGTTTTATGGGGCAGTATCTACTCAATTCATACTTTAACTATTAAGGCATCAAGTTAATAACGCCTTTACCTAAGCGAATCAGAGAAAGATAAAAAACTCGGAAAGATAAAGAAATATCAAGCAGAAGTATTCCCCTCTGCCTAGAACCGCAAAATAGAGGGAACGCTTCCATTGCTTGCTTTATGGTACACCCTTTCGATGCGACTGAACTGGCTTTTCCGGCTAATTCTCAGAATGCGGCCCCTCTCATCTGTCTCCAAACCCTAGTGGGCCATCAAGGTTCGGTCTATGCGCTGGCGATCGCCGCTGATGGTCAACGTCTTTTTAGTTGGGGATTGGATCAGACTCTCAAAATTTGGGATTTAAGGACAGGGGACTGTTTACAATCGTTGCCTGGCTTTGCCAAGGTGAATCTCATTGCGGTCACCCCAGATAATCGCCAATTAATTACGGCCAGTTGGGATGAAAGTCTAAAAATTTGGGATTTGGAGACTGGCAACTGTTTGCAAAATTTACAGACCCCCAATGGTAAACCTGCGATCGCAACGGCCCTGGCTCTCACTCCAGATGGTCGTCTTTTGATCAGTGGCGGTTGGGATAAACAAATTCATTTGTGGGATTTAGCCACAGGAGACTGTTTGCGAATTTTGTCGGGTCATACAGGCGATATCAATTCTCTTGATCTAACTCAGGATGGGGCTTATTTAATCAGTGGTAGTTGGGATGGAACCATTCGCTGTTGGGATTTAGCTCTAGGAGACTGTTTACAGATTTTGACTAGCCATTCTCAACAATTTGAACAGGTGGCGATCGCTGCCAATGGTCGCTGGATAGCGGCTACCAGTAAACATAAGGCCTTAACCTTTTGGGATCTATATCGGGGAAAATGTGTAAAAACCGTGAGGGGCCACAGTAAAGAAATTACGGGAATTGCTATTACCCCTGATAATCAGACTGTGATCACGGCCAGTTGGGATGAAACTGTTCGATGTTGGGATAAAAACACGGGAACTTGTTTTCAAATTCTGCGCGGTCATAGTGGACGTATCTGGTCAATGGCCATGACAACAGACGGTCAAAAAATTGTGACAGGTAGTCAGGATAAACTGATTAAGATTTGGGGCAGCGTTGAAGGGTCAGGGATGTCAACCCCTATTTGAGCGCATCTTTGAGAGCCGTTCGGGCGGCGAGATGGCTACGGGTGGAAATTAAAATTTCGGCTTCCCGTTGTAGGCGATCGGCAGTATCTTGTAATTCGAGTAGATCCTGTTGCTCACTGGCGACACCATAGAGATTCCCCGCTACCCAGTAGGATAATTCGAGGGGTAAAACAGGAACATCATCCGGTAGTTCCAATCTCTGATCGGTTAACTTAGCCGAAAGCCGGACAACATCATTTAAAAGACGATCCACTTCCTTGGCCAAGGGCCGCAGATCCTGTTGAGTCGGTTTATCTTCAATCCATTCCACTAGGGCAACTCGATAGGGTTTATCCCGTAGATATTCCAACACCCTAAAACGTTGTTGACCCACCGTTAATACCTTCAAACGGTCATCGGGTAAACGTTGGTAGCGCAAAACTTCTGCACAACAGCCGACCTTGGCAATTTCCCCATTGGTGGGATCGACCATCAATACTCCAAAACGGCGATCATCCTCTAATATCGTGTTCATCATCATGCGATAACGGAACTCAAAGACGTGCAACGGTAACGGTCTGCCAGGGAAAAGCACTACTTCAGGTAGCGGAAAAAGGGGGAGTTCCCGAATTGCAAGCGAGGATATCATGGTTGCCTGAGTCGCAATGTTAAGTTATGTATCTTTAACTATAACTGAGTTCTGATTGCAATGGGAGAGTCAAAAGTGCCTTGATTTTTCCATTTCCCTAGGCCCGTAAAACAAAAATGGCATTCCAGCTATCAAAACTAAGAGGGCGATCGCTCATCCAGTTGAAGGCAGCAATCACTTCAAAACCCGTTTGCTGGGCCAGAGAGTCAATTTCTGGAGAAAAGAGGTAGCGCATTTGGTGGGTTTCTTGCAAGCTGGTAATTTCTTGAGTTTGCTTGTCCTCAATAAAAACCTGATAATTCACTTCCACCCGATTTTGGACAGCATCCATACAAGGTTCAGCAATGCGAGTTATCCTAATCTGTTCATCTTCCCATCGTTTGACCCGGACAGTGGGGCGATCGCTCAAAACGGCGGGGCCATACCAACAATCAAACAATAAAATTCCCCCAACCTTTAAATGGTTTTTGGCGGTGATAAAAGCGGACAGTAAATCCTGATTACTGACTTGATAACTAAAAACATGAAAAAGGGATAAAACAGCATCAAAGCGTTGGGAAAGTTGAAGAGTACGAATATCCCCTAACTGAAATTGTAATTGGTTTTGTTGCTGTGGAGATAAAGCTAATCGTCTGCTTTCTGCCTGGGTTAACATGGTTTCACTTTGGTCAATCCCCCATAACTGATAGCCTTTTTGGACTAATAGGCTGGCGTGTTTACCCGTTCCACAACCTAACTCTAGTAATTGTTTAGCTTGGGGGGCATATTGTTTGAGGAGACGCTCAATATAGGTAATTTCAGATTCATAATCTTTATCTCGATAGAGCAAATCATAATAACGAGAATAATCAGCAAAGATACTCATTGGTGAATTTTATACTGATAAAAGTTTCAATTGTAGATCATGATAAATTAATACGGAGTCGATTGTCTATCCTAAAACCCCAAAAGTACATCAAGACTTGCATCTAAAGTAATCTTATCCTTTTGCACAAGCTTGTAGTAACAGAAAAATTAAATTATAATGGAACTATCGATAATTATGATTAAAATAATGCCTACACCAACCATTGAAACAGACTTAGGGAAAATCCTGGAACAAATCAATCAGAATCTTGCTGAATTTCGCAAAGAAACCAATCAGCGTTTTGAAAGCCTTAATCAGGAAATAACCAATATTAAGGTTGAATTGGCAGAAGTGAAGGGAGAGATCAAGGCGTTACAGGGCAATATTAATACATTGAAGGAGGACTTTAGAGAGATGAAGGGTTCTCAAAAAGCCCAGATTTGGGCATTAATTGGCATCATGGGAACAGCAGTTCTGGGGACAGTTATTCGTTTTGTGATTACGGCTATTCCACCCAGCATTCATTAAATTCAATCTGCTCCTATTGATTAAGCGGTTTTGATTCTGTTTTACTTTTCTAAACTACGGGGATCAAGAGCATCCCGCAGGCCATCACCTAACAAATTAAAACATAAGACGGTAATAATAATCAGGAGAGCCGGTGGCCAAATTAACCAAGGCTGTAGGACTAAAACTGAAGCATTCGTTGCTAAAGATAACAAATTTCCCCAACTTGGATCGGGCTGTTGAATGCCTAAACCAATCAAGCTTAAAACTGATTCTGAAACAATAAAACCTGGTACGGCTAAAGTTGCAGAAATAATAATATAACTAGCCGTTTGAGGTAAAATATGATGAATAATAATCCGTCCTGAGGTTGCTCCCATTGCCTGGGCCGCTTGCACAAATTCCTGTTCTTTTAAGGATAAAACTTGACCCCGAATGACCCTCGCTAATCCAGACCAACCAATAAAGGAGGTGATTAAGACAATTAATAAAAAGCGTTGAGCACTGCTTAATCCAGGGGGTAAGACCGCCGCCAGAGCTACTAATAAATAAATCCCTGGAATAGTCATTAGCACTTCTACTAAACGCATTAAAATAGCATCTAGCCAACCGCCGAAATAACCAGAAATGCCGCCAACAATCATTCCCAAGGGAAAGGAAATAGCAATACCCACTAATCCAATAAATAAACTAATTCTGCCGCCATGAATCAGACGACTAAATTGATCGCGGCCTTGCTCATCGGTTCCTAGCAGATTAATTTTACCTTGTCCTTTTGTCCCAAATAAATGACGATCAAAGCGAATCCCTGGCAAGATTTCCACTTCCTTAAACTGGGGGGGTAAAGGTAATTTAAGTTGAAAGAGTTGATAGGGATCACCTGTAACCCAGAAACCGAGGGGAGAAGGTTGTTGATAATCTGTTTTAAGGGGGCGATCGCCGGTTTGAAGATTAGTGGGACTTTGGGTAACAGGATAGACATGGGGCCCTAACCATTGACCTTGAGGACTGCGCCAATAGATAGTGGTGGGCGGTAGCAGAGAGCCATCTGCCTGGGAAAGATAGGGATTGTAGGGAGCAACAAAATCCGCCGCTATCACCATCAGATAAAAAATGATTAAAATAATGGCTCCTAAACGAGCTAGAGAATTATGTCGAAGTTTCTGCCACCAATTCATAGAGTTAATAGTTAATAATTGAGAGTTAATAATAGTTGAGAAGTCAAAAATTAGAATTAAATAAATTAATGGGAAGCTTGGGCGAGAAAACGTTCAATTAATAAAATTGCCACAATATCATCAACGGGACGAGGCGGCACTCGCAAACCCTGGGGAATAAGGCGGGTTAAACCCTTCGGCGGATACATTTGCCAATAGCGATCGCGGGCTTCGACGGAACTATTACGTTCATCCACCATTGCCACGATAATTTGGGTTGATAAAATGCTTTCTAACTTGTCTTTCCACTGTTTAGAAGTCGTTTGATTACCCATTACCACCTGTTCAACGGGAAATTGTTTACAAAGTTTAGGAATTTCGGCTAGAACGGTCTCTGAGGTGAAAACTTGATGGAAGTGAATTTGGCGATCGCATTCCATAATGGCAACACCACACTTATCCCGTCCCGGATCAAACCCTAAAAAAAACATGAGCAATTGCCGCTAGGCTAGAGAATAACCCCATTTTAGGAGGCTAAGTCCCGATTGTGATCGAGAGACTGTCTGATTCCCTCAATTCTGTTCCGATAGATAATCTGTTACAGCAAAGTCTAGAAGCTCTCAGCGAGGAAAATTGGGGCTGGATTAATTACCTTTGGTCTGGAATGTTAGAGGAACCAGCCACGATCACGACTCTGAACCTCACCCAGCGTGAAACCCTACTTCAAATCGCGCTAAGTCTTTTAGCCCAGGGGGATTTTGAGGCTCGTTGGGATTTAAGTAAATGGCTACCTAAACTCGGCTCGGAGGCGATCGCTCCTCTCTTAGCTTTACTGGCTGATGATACTCGGTACTCGGAACTGCGATGGTTTGTGGTCAAGATGTTGGGCGCGTTTAATTGCCCTGATGTCATTTTGGGCTTGGCAAACTTACTTCATACAACCGATGATCCGGATCTGAAGGCGATCGCGTCCCAATCCCTAGCTAGTTTTGGAAATTCCACCATCCAGGTCTTGGCAAGGTTATTAACTTCAACAGAAACTCGTTTGGTAGCAGTCAAGGCTTTGGCCTTAATGCCCGAACCAGCCGTCATTAATCCCTTGTTAAGTGTTCTGCAAGATCCCAATGCCCAGATGCGGGCGATCGCCGTTGCGGCTTTAGGTCGATTCAAAGAAACACGCATCATTCCCGTTTTAATTCAGGCTTTGCAGGATTTAGCGGCTATCGTTCGCAAGGAAGCCATTATTGCTCTAGGCTCTCAAGTTCAGATCATTGATGCCGATGATTATCTAAGTTATTTAACACCCCTACTACAAGATATTGATCTAGACGTTTGCCAGCAAGCGGCGATCGCCCTCAGTCGTCTCCCAACCCCTGGGGCCGCTACTGTCCTTTTTGAAGTGCTTAAATCGCCCCTAACCCCATCACCGCTAAAAATTACCCTGATTCAAGCCCTGGGTTGGCTGGCACAAACCGAAAGTTTGAGTTATCTTGGGCAAGCTCTCTTTTTTGAGGAATGGGAGATCCGTTTGGAAATTATTCGGGTGCTGGGACGAGTGGAAGAGGCTAACTTAAAAATACAGGCGGTGCAAATTCTGATCAATTTTTTTGCATCGGGCCAACCTGATCTCGATAGGATTTCCCTTCGTCAAGCTCTAGCCCATAGTTTCGGACAACTCAAATTACCGACAGCCATCCCTGTCCTACAATCCCTAAGTTTAGATCCGGAAAAGGCGGTGAAATTACAGGCGATCGCGGCCTTGAAAAAATGTCAGCCCAGGGAAAATTAATGTTCTTGTTTTATTGTTAATCAATCAGTAAATCCATGAGTGAGCAATTTCGAGAATTACTAAAAAAGGTCGGTAGCGGTCAACATACGAAAAAAGATTTAACCCGAACAGAAGCGGCGATCGCGGCCCGATTAATGTTAACGGGAACAGCCACACCTGCCCAAATTGGTGCATTCTTAATTGCCCATCGGATTAAACGTCCCACTGGCTTAGAATTAGCAGGAATGTTAGATGCTTACGATGAATTTGGCCAAAAATTAGCAGCCTTACCCCCCAATCATCCTATTCCCATTATTTTTGGGATTCCCTACGATGGCCGAACCCGTACTGCCCCTATTATTCCTCTGACAGCCTTGTTACTTGCAACGGCAGGAATTCCGGTTATTCTACACGGTGCGGAGGTCATGCCCACTAAATACGGGTTGCCGCTATGGTCGATTTTTCAATCTCTAGGACTGAACTTTCGCGATCTTTCCCTGGCTCAACGGCAAGATTTATTAATTAACCATAACTTCACGTTTTATTACACGCCTCAACATTTTCCCCAGACTCAAATTCTCACTGATTACCGCGATCAAATTGGTAAACGTCCTCCCCTAGCCACCTTGGATATGATTTGGTCTCCCTATCTTGGTCAGGCCCGTTTGATCATTGGCTATGTTCATCCTCCCACCGAAACCATGATCCGAGAAGCGTTACAAGCGAGAGGCGAAAATGATTTTACCCTGATCAAAGGTTTAGAGGGCAGTTGCGATCTTCGGTTGTCCCAAACGAACATTATTTCTACACCCGATCCTGGGTCAGAACGAGGGATGCGTTATCTCAAGCTCAATCCTCAGGAGTACGGATTCGCCGGCAAGGAACTGGCCTTAGTCTCTCCTGAACATTATTTTCAGGAACTTCAAGCTCTACTCCATAATGATCCTTCGGAATTACGTCAGGCACTGCTCTGGAATGGTGGTTTTTATCTCTGGCATTGTGGTATTTGTCCCGATTTAAGGGAGGGAATTAAACAGGCAGAAGAATTGTTAGAGAGTGGAAAAATTCAGGAAAAATGGCAAGTTCTAAAAGCAGCGATCGCCTAATCCTTTTTTGTACTTATTTAACAGAATATAGGGAGAAGTCCCCACCTATAAATTCTAAAACAAATACCCATATTTTAGGTGGGGATGAATCCCGCCCAATCAATAAGCCGCAAAGCGTCCACTTACCGATAAGTATCGTCCT
>JAYKJI010000035.1:0-3346 GCA_035285405.1 Snowella sp.
TACGATCGCGTTCTCCAGGCTCTACCCAAGATTCGATCGGTTATTCCTAATGTTCATTATCTACTGGTGGGTAAAGGAGACGATCGCCCCCGCATTGAGCAAATGATTCAAGAGTTACAACTCGAAAACCATGTTACCTTAGCAGGCTTTGTCCCTGACGAAGAACTCTGCGATCATTACAATCTTTGTGATGTTTTTGCCATGCCCAGCAAAAGAGAAGGGTTTGGGATTGTTTATCTGGAGGCAATGGCTTGTGGAAAACCTTGCTTAGGGGGAAATCAAGATGGAGCATTAGATGCCTTAGATCATGGAGCATTAGGTGTTCTGGTTAATCCAGATGATATTGATGAAATTGCAGACGCTTTAATTCAGATTCTTCAAAAGAAATATCCAAATCCTCTCCTCTATCAGCCCGAACAACTGCGTCAAGCCGTAATAGATCGCTTTGGTTTTGAAATTTTTCAGCAACGCCTTCATGAATACTTGGATGATTTTATGACTTGTTCGTAATCTATTCGTAATCTAATAGACGCTAGAAATAATGATGACTAAGTTAAACTAAACCAATGGTCAGCTTTTTAGCTGCGTGACTGAGGGTTAACATGAAAGTCGATCGTGATTTGTATCAGAGAAATATTTACTGTTGGGCAGAACAAACCGTCTCCGTCTTACGGCAGAAGTCTTGGGACAATTTAGATCTCAATCATCTTATTGAGGAGATTGAAGATTTGTCAAGGCGAGAGCGAGATCGGCTGTTGAGTTCGATTGCAATTCTTTTGCTTCATTGCTCTACTGATGAGTAGGACATAAAACTTACGAGGTTTTCAGTATGTGTGGGATCGCTGGTGTCATTAGTACCCAACAAATCGCAGGGTTAGGATTGATCGCTCAACGGTTGCAAAATGCTCTGACTCACCGGGGACCAGACGATCGCGGTATCTACTTCTCCCCTACCCAGCAAGCAAGCCTGATCCACACCCGCCTCTCTATTCTCGATCTCACCTCCGCCGGTCATCAGCCCATGTCAAGCCCTGATGGTCGTTATTGGATTACCTTCAACGGAGAAATCTATAACTTTCAAGTTTTAAGAACAGAACTTCAAAACCAAGGAGAAGTTTTTCGCTCTCAAACAGATACAGAAGTTCTCCTCAAGCTCTACCAGCAGTATGGGTCTAAATGTCTCGATCTATTGCGAGGAATGTATGCCTTTGCCATTTGGGATGAGCAAGAGCAGCAATGTTTTATAGCCCGCGACCCTCTTGGAATTAAACCCCTTTATTATTGGCAATCTGGTACAACTTTGGTATTTGCTTCGGAGTTGCGAACCGTTCTCGCTTCTGGTTTACCTGAAAAAAGGCTTAATTCTCAAGGTTTATTGGGATATCTCCTCACGGGATCCGCTCCCGAACCCCACACCCTGATTGAGGGTATTTACTGCTTACCGGCTGGCCACTGGTTATCCTGGCAAAAGGGACACGTTACCCAACAGCAATACTGGCAAATTGACTTTCAGCCCAACCCAGACCTTGGGATTGAAGAAGCCCTTGAAATGACTCGCTATGCACTTTTGGATTCTCTAAAACACCACTTTGTTAGTGATGTACCCGTGGGAGTCTTTTTGAGTGGCGGTATTGACTCTAGTGCGATCGTTTCCCTGGCTAGACAAGTTCACACGGGTTCTCTTAAAACCTACTCCATTGCTTTCAATGAAGAAGAGTGGAATGAAGGAGATGTAGCCCAACAAGTTGCTCAACATTTTGGTACGGAGCATACCGAGTATAAGATAAGTGCAGCCACGGGACGATCGCTTTTGCCTCAATTTTTACAAGCGATCGATCAACCTAGCATTGATGGTTTTAATACTTTTTGTGTCTCGAAATTGGCTCATGATTCCGGTAGTAAGGTGGTACTTTCTGGGGTTGGGGGAGATGAAATCTTTGGCGGTTATGGTTCCTTTAGAACCGTCCCTAAATTAGTCCGTTGGGGTGAAAGATTAAATTTAATTCCTCCCCTTAAAAAAGGTATCGGTTTCGGGTTAAGCCAATGGACAAAATCGGCTAAATTTCGTCGTTTAGGTGATTTTTTAAGCCAGGATTCGATCGCTGATCATGCCTATAGTAGTTTTCGAGGAATTTTTTCATTAGCGGAAAGCCAGAAGATTGTAAGAACTTGGTTTCCTGATTTGCTACAGCCACTAGATCCATTTACACATTTATTTCATAACTCACAACTTGCCTTAGCCGATCAAGTAAGTATTCTCGAATTAAGTCGCTATATGCGAAACCAACTCCTACGAGATAGTGATGTCATGAGTATGCGTTGGAGTTTGGAATTACGAGTTCCTTTAGTCGATCGTATGTTGCTTGAAACGCTAACTCAAATTCCTCACCCAATACGCCTAAGATCAGGGAAAAAACTCTTAGTTGAAGCGGTTCAAGACCTTCCTCCTTGGCTGATCAATCGACCAAAGCGAGGATTTTTCTTCCCCTATGCCCAGTGGATGGAAACAGAATGGAAAGATTACTTTGCCCAACTTACAGTGCATCCTAGTATTACACTTTCTCCCTGGTATCGCCCGTGGGCTTTATGTATGCTCCAACACTGGTGGAAAACTTTATCTTAATGACTCTGATATGCTTCAGGCTTATTTAAATTACACTAAAACTCAGCTTTCTGAACAGTGTCGTTGGTCTGTCGAGGCTATTTTAGCGGAAAGTTGCTTCCTCTGATGAAGATCCTGCATATTATTCCTTCTGTTGGCCCTGTGAGAGGGGGGCCAAGCAAAGCTATTCTAGAGATGGTCAAGACTCTCACTGATCAGAATGTTCATGCTGAAATTGTAACAACAAATGATAACGGATCTAGCCTTTTAACAGTTCCATTAGGAGAGAAAATCGACTATCAAGGGGTACCTGTCTGGTTCTTTTCTCGCTTTTCTCCGCCGATTCATGGAATTCGAGAATTTGCCTTTTCCGCTACATTAACCCAATGGTTATGGCGATCGATTCCTCATTACGACCTGATCCATGTTCACGCTATTTTTTCATATCCTTCTACCCTAGCAATGACGATCGCTCGTCATTATAATATTCCTTACATCGCTCGTCCCTTGGGACAACTGTGCCATTGGGCTTTAGCACAGAGTAAAACTAAAAAACAACTCTACCTAAATCTGATTGAACGCAAAAATTTGAATCAGGCAAAAGTCCTTCACTTCACTGCCGCTTTAGAGCAGGAAGAAGTTAGAGATTTAAACCTTAATTCTCCTAGTGTTGTCATTCCTCTTGGTTTAAGTTTACCTAAAATTACCAAAGCGATCGATTCAAATCCAAAGCCTCCTTATACC
>JAYKJI010000036.1:0-16159 GCA_035285405.1 Snowella sp.
AGCAGTGTCTCAAATCCCCTCAAGCTGAGTCCTGTCAGAGCACGAAACACCCGTGGCTTGTTTTTTAGCTTGGCATAAGAGATCATCGTTTCGGCTCCCATTACCATGACAAAGTGCTAATGCTGAACATGATAGGTTATTTCCGATTAAGTCTATTGTATAAACCGCCTCATCAATTTCAGCCAAAACCGCAAAAAAGTCTATTTCTACCTGTTGAAAACTCACTAGGCAATTAACTGGAAGCCCATAAATTGTAACAGCGATCGCGCACTTGTAATCTTGATTCTGCTACACTTAAGCAATTATGTCTCTTAGCATCAACTTCAATCAGATGTCGCCTGCCACTCCCTACCAACCCATTTTATTAAGAATATTACACACAGCGATCGCCATACTCACTTTATCGGCTCTTGTTTCGGGTTTTGGGGTTTACAACACCTATGACAAACGCTGGGGAAGTCTTAATTTACCGAGATTGGACGCGATTCAAGATATTCATGGCACCATCGCTCTGACCTTTCTCTTAATACTCCCCGTCTTTGTTCTATACAGTTTTCACATTGGCTATCGTCGCCTAGTACAAGAGCAGTCTTTTAGCCATTTAACTGAGATTGGTAAACCGATTTGGTGGGTATCACTCCATCGTATTTCTAACACATTAGTCTTATTTTCTGCAACCTTTGCCGTTATAACAGGACGGATGATGAAAGAAGAATGGCTTCCGGCGGGAGAAATTTTTCACCCTTGGTATATTGCCCATTTGACAGCATGGTTTTGTGTGTTGATAAGCGTAGCCTTCCATTTATTATTAGGCGCAAAAGTAGGGGGATTTTCTCTGTTAATCTCCATGTTTAGTACTCAAAAAAGCAGTGAAGATAAGCTGTCTAATTGCTTGAAAGATATTCGGATTAATCAGGTGAGTAAACTCCTAAGAATTATAGAATTTATGGTGATTGGTGGAATTATTTTAGCCTTTATTTTGCCATTGTTTAATTAACTTTAAATTCTACAATACCTAAATACAACCTCTACCTAAATATAACTTCGCAATCTATGGCACAATAAATAAAGCTATTTTCTCCCTCCAAACTGATGACTGAACCCCTCTCTACTCAATACGACCCCGCGATCGCCGAAGCTAAGTGGCAAGAGGCTTGGGAAACCAACGAAGTCTTTAAAGCGAATCCAGAGCAGGGAGGAGAACCCTTTTGTGTGGTCATTCCACCGCCCAACGTTACGGGTAGTCTGCACATGGGGCACGCCTTTGAAAGTGCCTTAATTGATACTTTGGTTCGGTATCATCGTATGAAAGGGGATAATACTCTCTGGTTGCCTGGTACGGATCATGCCAGTATTGCCGTGCAAACGATTTTAGAGAAACAACTGAAAGCTGAAGGTAAAAATAAAGATGATTTGGGCCGAGAAAAATTCCTAGAAAAAGCTTGGCAATGGAAAGCCGAATCAGGGGGAACCATTGTTAATCAATTGCGCCGTTTGGGGGTTTCTGTGGATTGGTCACGGGAACGTTTTACGATGGATGAGGGATTATCTCAAGCGGTTAAAACGGCCTTTATTCAACTGTATGAAGAGGGCTTAATTTATCGCGGTAATTATTTAGTTAATTGGTGTCCTGAATCGCAATCGGCGGTATCGGATTTAGAAGTCGAAAATATTGAAGTTGACGGTCATTTGTGGTATTTCCGTTATCCTTTGAGTGATGGTAGTGGGGAATTAGTAGTTGCGACCACCCGTCCAGAAACGATGTTAGGGGACACGGGGGTTGCCGTTAATCCCAATGATAAACGCTATCAAAACTTTATTGGTAAGACCATTACATTACCCTTAGTGGGTCGAGAAATTCCCATTTTTGCCGATCAATTAGTTGACCCTGAATTTGGCACAGGTTGCGTGAAAGTTACACCTGCCCATGATCCCAATGATTTTGAAATGGGAAAACGTCATCAATTAGAGTTTATTAATGTGATGAACAAAGACGGAACCATTAATCAGAATGGCGGCAATTTTGCAGACCAAGACCGTTTTGTAGCGCGAAAAAATGTGGTCAATGCGTTAGAAGAACAAGGCTTTCTTGTTAAAATTGAAGACTATAAACATACCGTTCCCTACAGCGATCGCGGTAAAGTTCCCGTTGAACCGTTATTATCGACCCAATGGTTTGTCAAGATTGAACCCTTAGCTAGTAAAGCTTTAGCTTGTTTAGATCAGGAAAAATCTCCTCGTTTTGTGCCTGAACGTTGGGGTAAGGTCTATCGAGATTGGTTAGTCAAACTTAAGGATTGGTGTATTTCTCGACAACTGTGGTGGGGACATCAAATTCCTGCTTGGTATATTGTCAGTGAAACTAACGGTAAAGTGACTGATCATACTCCTTTTATCGTTGCCTACAGTGAAGAAGAAGCCTGGAATCAAGCAAAAGCCCAATATGGTAATCAGGTAAAACTAGAGCAAGACTCTGATGTCTTAGATACTTGGTTTTCTTCGGGATTATGGCCCTTTTCTACGATGGGTTGGCCTGAAAATACCCAAGATTTAGAAACCTATTATCCGACCACAACCTTAGTAACGGGTTTTGACATTATTTTCTTTTGGGTGGCGCGAATGACGATGATGGCAGGTCACTTCACTGGAAAAATGCCTTTTAAAGATGTTTATATTCATGGCTTAGTGCGGGATGAAAATGGCAAAAAAATGTCCAAATCTGCCAATAATGGCATTGATCCATTACTGCTAATTAATAAGTATGGAACTGATGCTCTGCGTTACACTTTAATTCGAGAAGTGGCTGGAGCGGGTCAGGATATTAGTCTGCAATATAACCGCAAAAATGATGAATCAGAGTCGGTGGAAGCGTCCCGTAATTTTGCCAATAAACTTTGGAATGCGGCTCGTTTTGTGATGATGAATTTGGAGGGTAAAACTCCTGAACAGCTAGGTCAACCTGATCTTAATCAATTGGAATTGTGCGATCGCTGGATCTTATCTCGTCTTAATCAGGTCATTGTTCAAACCAGGGAAAATATCGAGAATTATGGTTTAGGAGAAGCCGCTAAGGGACTATACGAATTTATTTGGGGCGATTTTTGTGATTGGTATATTGAACTGGTAAAAACCCGTCTCTGGAAAGAGGGCAGTGATCCCTCGCGTGTCGTTGCTCAACAAACCCTAGCAGCAGTCCTAGAGAATATTATCAAACTGCTTCATCCCTTTATGCCCCATATTACCGAGGAATTGTGGCAGACCCTCACCCAGCAAAACGATGATTTTTTAGCCTTGCAATCCTATCCGACGGTTAACCAGGCTGATATTGACTTATCCCTAGAGCAATCTTTTTCCCTGATTTTTGAGACGATCCGTACTGTTCGTAATCTCAGAGCCGAAGCGGACATTAAGCCCGGTGTTAAAGTCCCTGTTATTTTTCAGAGTGAAAGCGAGACAGAACGGACAACGCTAGAATCTGGACAGGTTTATCTTCAGGATTTGGCTAAAATTGAGTCATTAACCATTACGGAAGACCTTGCTCAGGAAAATCGGCAATGTATTGCTGGAGTAGTAGGCACGATTCAAGTCCTTATTCCCCTTTCTGGTTTAGTCGATCTTGCTAATTTACAAGCGAAATTAGTCAAAAATCTGGACAAAATCGAAAATGAAGCTAAATCTTTGGAAGGTCGTCTCAATAATCCTGGTTTTGTCAATAAAGCCCCAGAAAGCGTGATTGAAGGAGCCAGAGCAGCCTTAGCAGAGTCCCAAAAACAAGCCGAAATCCTACGAGAACGATTGCAACGACTCCAGTAATTTCCCCGATAAAAAGCGACTTCCTTTTACTCTCTTGTTTCAAAGTGACTGTAACCTAGTAGATTCACTAGGCTCCAAACAAACCAAAGAACAATGAGAGTAGAGGGTTATTTTTCAAAATAGTCTATAATAGACATCAATCCCCAGTTATTTATATAGATTAATCTTTGTAGAGTAAGGCATTCAGCAATCTCAATTGCCCCAACCTCTTTAAGAAATTATGGTTTTTAGTCTATGCTGAATTAATCATCATTCATGATTCGCACGTAAAGAGCGTTAATGTATTTGCGAAAAACTGAAAATTCTGAATAATGATTATCCTGCTCTGCTTCCTCTATTGACTCAGTTGGTTATGTTATATCTGGCTCAAATTATTAACCATTCCTGCTTGAGTGAACAGCAGTTATACTTGTTAGCTTGTAAAAAATCAGATCACATCTGGGAGGGTTGTTCTGAGATTCTTCCTTTTTCTACCCAGCCAGATTATTCTGTAAAGCCTAACAACACGATGTTTGTTTTTATAGAAATCGATGAGAATCAAAAAATTCAATCTCTGAATAATGCAGATGAGTGGATCTTTGCGACTCTTCGCAAGTCTTTAATAGAAGTTCCATTGTCCGCAGCAGTGGTAGAAACAGAGAAGCAACGAGTTGAGGCTTGGAGACAGGAAATTACCGCTACCAACCTAGAATTGACGCGACAAAGGATCGAGTTAGAAACCCAACGAGAGCAATTGCAATCCTTAGAAATTAGTCTAAAACAAGAGCAAGATCAGTTAAAAGAACATTCAATTGCCTTAAAGAAAATTATTCTAAAAGCGATCGCACTCTTATTTTTGCGCTCAGAAAAAGATTTTAAAGGTGGGTCACATTTTTCTCAATACTCACGCCACGTCAGTCAAGATTAATTTAATAATTTTGTACGACATCAGTCAACTACTTACTAAATATAGCTATTTTATTGCCTTCTACCACGTTGATCTCGCTTTGAACTTTTACGAGAAGGTTTCGTCTTTTTTCGGGAAGCTTGTAATCGCTTAAGCCTTGAACCGAGGCGATCGCTCAAGATATGACTAATAGATCCGAGTTCTAACCCAACAAGCAAAGCTAAACCTTCTGGTAGATAATGCCAACCTAATTGGCCAATCATTTGAGGAATCCTTGACAATTCCACCAGCTTGATTTTTCCCAATAATACGGCGATCGCGGCCAACAGGACTAGAAACAAACTTAAGACGATTGCCAGATAGCAAATCCGCAAAAAAGTACCAATAATTAATCCGTGGGAAAATAGGGAACGATGACGCAATAGCCTACGGTAGGGGAGCCATAGCCAGCGCAACCATCCCCAACGTTTGTACTGGACAGAATGAATGTCTAAATCAGGGCCAAACATTAAGCCACTAAACAAAAAAGCCCCCGTTGCCAAGACGGTCAAATGTTCTTGATGAGTCATCAGATAGCTGAAGCCTGCCATCACAGGGGTCAAATACCAGGTAATGCGATCATGAGTTCGACCAGAAGGCATTAGTTACCGTTAGATTGGAGCTAATAATAAAGATAGCCAGAAAAAATTTGCTTAAGTAAATTAGTCTATGTTATAGTAACAAAGTGAAATTAAGGGCGATTAGCTCAGTTGGTAGAGCGCCTGCCTTACAAGCAGGATGTCGGCGGTTCGAGCCCGTCATCGCCCATACGTATTCTTCTCTCGATCATTTTTATCGGTAGTCCGATGGTGGCCTACTGGCTTATTCTCTTCCTTGATATTATGCGATCGGTTGCCCAGGCAGAAAAACTCATTCTTGATCACGTTGACCCCCTGATAGAAACCGAAAGTCTGGTACTAGAAAAGGCAATGAATCGGATTTTAGCAACAGAGGTACTGAGTCCTTCGGATTTTCCCGATTGGGATAACTCGGCAATGGATGGCTATGCGGTTCGATTTGCCGATGTGAGTCAGATAGATCCTGAAAACCCAACCCAATTAACTATTGTCGAAGAAATTCCCGCCGGTCGGCAACCAAAATATCAGATAAAACCAGGTCAAGCTGCCCGCATTTTTACCGGAGCGATGATGCCAGAGGGGGCTGATACGGTGGTTATGCAGGAACAAACTAAAACGCAAGCTCCACAGGTTATTGTTCTGGCTGCACCTCAAAAAAAAGGAGCCTTTGTTCGGAGTCGAGGAGACTATTGCCAAGCCAGTGATCCCGTGTTAACGCTAGGAAGCCCTATCCAAGCCGCAGAAATGGCCATTCTCGCCACGACTCAGGTGACCCAAGTGACGGTTTATCGTCGTCCCCAGGTGGCTATTTTTTCAACGGGAGATGAATTGGTAAGTCCAGGGTATCCCTTAAAAATAGGGCAAATTGTGGATTCTAATCAATCGGCCTTGACTGCTTTTGTACAGTCCCAAGGAGCCGTTCCCCTGACGTTGGGAATTGTTCGCGATCGCAGGGAAAGTTTAAAGGCAAAAATGATGCAGGCCATTGAAGCAGCAGACCTGGTACTTTCAACGGGTGGAGTTTCCGTTGGGGATTATGACTATATCGAATCACTTTTAGAGGAATTGGGCGGTGAAATGTTGATTCGTCAAGTAGCGATTAAACCGGGTAAACCTTTGACGGTGGCTAAATTTGCCAATGGTTGTCTCTATTTTGGCATTCCAGGTAATCCCGTTTCTGCCTTGGTTTGTTGTTGGCGATTTGTCCAACCGGCCTTACGAAAATTGTCAGGATTAGCGACCGGCTGGCATCCTAGCTTTATTCAAGGGCGATCGCTGACGACGTTAAAAAGTGATGGCAAGCGGGAAACCTACCTTTGGGGAACGGCCACAGTTAATGCCTCTGGTTATTTTGAGTTTCAGGTCGCGGCGGGTAGCCACAGTTCGGCTAACGTCATTAATCTGCGCGGTACTAATGCTTTGGCAGTTATTCCTGTTGGTATTACTGAAATCCACGCCAAAGAAAAGGTTAATCTCTTACTCCTTAACCTCTAAGTTTGTTTAGTCAATGGTTAAAGCAATTTTGCCGGTTGTGTGACCCGTTTCTAAGGATTGATGAGCGGTGATCGCTTCTTCGAGGGGAAAGGTCTGGCTGAGGTGAATCTGTAACCTACCCTCGTCAAACCATTGGGCCGCTTGCTGGAGAATATCGGCTTGATGACTAAGGGCTGGAGTCAAATTCAACAGTTGTGGAGTGAGCATTAATTCTAAACTGATCCGTAAATTGCGATCGCGGGCTGTTTTTAAAGAACCTAACGCACTATTGGGTTCCAGAATGGTGACTAAATCCCCATAGACTTTAACGGCGGGAATGGTCTTAAAAAAGGTTTGGCCGCCCACCGTATCAAAGGCCAAATCTACCCCTTGACCCTCGGTTTCAGCCAAAATCACCTCCACAAAATCGCTTTGCTGATACAAAATGGGGCGATCGGCCCCCAACTGGCGGACAAGTCGTTCTTTGTCAGGGGTTCCTACGGTGGTAAAAACCATTGCACCTCGTAATTTTGCCAATTGAATCGCTAAAGAACCCACACCCCCTGCGCCAGCTTGAATTAAAATCGTTTGTCCTGCTTCTAGTCGTCCTCGGTCGTAAAGGGATTCCCAGGCAGTGATTAGAGCCAAGGGAACGGCGGCTGCTTCGGCAAAAGAGAGGGAGCGAGGTTTGAGGGCAATGGAATGCTGATCAGCGATCGTGTATTCCGCATAATTTCCGGTTCTGGCTTTACCTAATCCTCCCGTACAAAAATAAACTTCATCCCCTGGCTTAAATATGGTCACTTCTGCACCCACCGCTTCCACCACTCCAGCCCCATCGCAACCGAGAATTGCAGGCATTTCCTGGGGATAAAAGGTTCCCCGTTGGCGTAATTTGGTATCAATGGGATTCAAACCAGCCGCTTTGAGGTGAATCAAAAGTTGGGTAGGATGCTGAATCTCTGGTTTAGGGATTTCGCGGAGTTCTAACACCTGGGGGCTACCGGCTGTCGTCATTACAATGGCTTTCATAATCTTGCTTTTATCATTATTAGTTGAGAAAGTTATTTCTATTTTAAAAGAGCGATCTCCATTCTCGTATTTTAGTTGATCGCCTTTCTAGCATTTAACAGGTTAGACAGTGTAATTTTAGAACAGAATCAATAACCATCTTATTTAAACGCGATCGCAAAGCTTACATACATATTTTTGAACCTAGATGTTTTAGTATTTGTAATACCTCATAAAGCTCATTATTGGGGTTTACCAAAGAAAATAACCGTGAATTTGCATAGTCATTTTGTGAAGTCTTCAAAAATAAAAATTCGTTACCATTGGTAATCATGCCAAAGGTTGGCTGCATCATTTCCGAATTGCTCAACATATAAGCTAAGGCTTGGGGAATTGCTCTTGTTACAGCAAAATCACTACGTTTTGATTCAATAACTAATAACCAAAGTTGATTTTTTACCACTAAGACATCAATTCTTCCTCGGATGATTGTGCCTTCGTCTTTCATTTCTAATGCCACACTTGTTTCGGTCTCAATCCGAAAGGGCCTGTGATAAAAACCAGCAAGATCCAGCAAAGGCGCAAGCACAACCATTTTCACCGTATTTTCTAACATTGGCGGTTCTTCCATTAGTTCCTGAAAGTTAGCCTTCACTCGATCTAATAAATGTCGTTCTTCTTCACTGAGAGGCGTAAAAGCCTCTAACCATTCCGTAAAAAAAGCGGGAGATTGAGACATCTGAATGCCAAAATTTTGCTTTAATTCTTTCAGCGTTACATCTTTGGCCGCGATCGCCTGACTCATGATCAATTCTCGTTAGCAGTAATAATCTTAATGTTAATGCAAAAACAAAGGTACAACGCGATCGCCTTTCTAGCATTTAACAGGTTAGACAGTATAATTTTAAGAACAGAATCAACCTGAAGCCGATGTTGGAATTAACCCTCAATTTTACGACCGCCGATCAAGTCACCGTTAGCTTTGATGACGAAACTTCAGAAGCGATCGCCTTTAGCTCACCCTTGACGGAAAAAAATCAAAAAGATTTGCGCTGGTATATGGAAACCTATGCCAGTGGGCACATGACGGAGGTGGACGATCGCCGTGCGGAACAGATTGCAGCCCAGTTAAAGGAATGGGGCAAGGCGTTATTTAACCAGGTTTTTGGGGCGAGGGATGCTCAACGTTTATTTAATGCTTTTCAGGATAGTCGAGAAGTGGGGCGTGTTGTTACTTTGAATGCAGAACAGCCTAAAATTTTGGCCTTACCCTGGGAATTACTGCATGATCCCCAGGGCAATTATTTATTTAACGAAAATCCCCGTATTTCTATCCGTCGCAAGTTGAAAAGAGGGGGCAGAAAACCCTTTAAAGTTAACCCGAAACATCAGTTACATTTACTATTTGTGATTAGTCGGCCCGATGATGTTGGTTTTCTCGATCCTCGTACAGAGCCGAAAGCGGTACTCAATGCCTTAGCGGTTAAGGGAATCAATCAGGTGACGGTGGAATTTTTGCGGCCAGCGACTTTTGATAAATTGATTAAACGGTTAGAAAATACTGACCTTCCCCAGGTAGATATTTTGCATTTTGATGGGCATGGGGTTTTTGATGCCGATGGGGTTTATTTTGAAGAAGCAAAAATGGTTTTTCCAGAGGCTTACACAGGCATAAAAGCGGGAGAAAATAGTCTGGTCAATCGTAAAAATATGGGCTATTTAGTCTTTGAAACAGAGGAGGGTAAAAGGGCCTTAATTGATGCGGAAAAGTTGGGAGATATGCTCCATCAACAGGCAGTGAGTTTGGTCTTTTTATCAGCTTGTCAGTCGGGTATGGTCGGGACTTCCGAGGAGTCCGTTGATGAAGAAGCCCTGGGATCGATCGCCGTGCGCTTAACCAAAACAGGCATTCCCAGCATTATTGCCATGACCTATTCCGTCCTGATTGACTCCACCGAAAAGTTATTAGGGGAATTTTACGAAAATCTGGCCAACGGTAAAGCGATCGCCGAATCCTTAGACAATGCCCGCCGCTACTTGATCCGCAATCCCGACCGAGGAGAACGCCAGCGCGGCCAAAAACGCATCACCCTCAAACTCCAGGACTGGTTTCTACCCGCCCTCTACCAATCAGGCCAAGATGTCCCCCTTTTAATCAATTCTCTCCCCTTATCAAGTACAAACATCTATTCTCCCCCCTTTTTAAGGGGGGCTGGGGGGGATCAAACCCTTCAAACGGGGACTGGGGGGGATGAGGAGATTGGGGAGAATCAACCTCTAAATCCATCCTTATCAAGCACAAATCCATATTCGTCTCGCGTTCAAAGTGCAAACATCTATTCTCCTCCCTTTCAAAGGGGGGCTGGGGGGGATCACCACAATCTCCCCAAACAACCCGAAGCAGGCTTTTTCGGACGGAGCCGCGAACTCTGGAAAATCGATCGCTGGTTCACCCAAAACACCCGACGCATCACCCTATCTGGCTTTGGTGGTCAGGGCAAAACCTCCTTAGCGATCGAAGCAGGAGCCTGGTTACAAACAACGGGAATGTTCAGCAGAGTTTGTTTTGTGGACTATGCCAACTTTCAAAGCCTAGATGCCCTAGCCGTTGCCGTTGCCACCCTGGCCACCGTTCTCCACCACAGTTTTCTGGATGCCGAAGCGGTAATCCCCGTGCTGGCCCAAATCCCCACCCTGATCATTTTGGACAATTTGGAAGCCCTGCCCGAAACGGCCCTACAACCCCTCTTAACGGCGGCCAAAGTCTGGTCAGAAGTGGAACAAACGCGGCTCCTGTTGACGACTCGTTCCCCTGAGTTCGGTCATCCCGATTATTCCAGTACGAGTTTAAAGCATCGGTTCTTGCGTTTGGACGGATTAGCGGCTCAGGATGCCCTGGACTATGTACAACGTTTAATGCAATTTCCCCCCGAACCGACCTATGGAGTTCCTGCACGGCAAGATTTACTGGATTTATTGGATTTGGTCGCCTTTCATCCCCTTTCCATTAAGGTTTTGGTTCCCCAGTTAAAAGCCCGTCCTTTAGGGGAATTAGGGCTGGCATTGCAGCAGGCGATTTTGGACAGCAGTAATCTGGAGGAAAAGGATCGCAGTTTGGTGGCTTCCTTGAATTTATCCTTAGCGCGATTGGACGAGCGAGCTAAGGCCCTATTGCCCCGTTTAGGTGTGTTTCAGGGAGGAGCCTTTGAGCTTGAATTGTTAGCGATTACCGAGTTAACGGAAACGGATTGGTCTGTTTTGAGAGCGCAGTTAGTCAATGAAGGCTTAATTGAATTAGAAGCCGTACCAGGCGTTAATTCTCCCTTCATCAAATTTCATCCCACCCTAGCCCCCGTCCTCCTCCTCAAATTACGTTCCCCCCACACCACCCCATCCACCCCCACATCCCCAACCACCGAAGAAGCCCAACTCCTCGCCCGACACCGAGAACGCTATTATCAACTGTCGCGCTATTTGTACCATGAAGATCAAAAAAATCCCGACTTTGCGCGGTCTATCGTGCGACGGGAACTGCCCAACCTGCTTTTTGCGGTGGATCACGCCCTTCGTTTGCAGGAAGACTGGGCCGTAGAGTTTGTGGATAAGCTCAACAAATTTCTGGGGAATTTTGGACTGAATGGGACTCGCCAAAGCCTCACAGAAAGAGCCTCGCAACGGGCCAGTGAAGTCGGTTCTAATGATTGGTTTTTAGTTCACTTTAATACAGGGGAACAGTTACGGCAAGCGGGACAAACCCAGAAAGCAGAGGCCGTTTTCCAAAACATTCTGGAGGGATTAGGAGAAACCGCCAGTTATCAACGCTGTTTAACGTTAGGCTGCTTAGGGCGATGTTTAAGCCGTCAAGGCCGATCGCCAGAAGCCGCCACCCTTTACCGTCAGGCGATCGCCGTTGCCCAACAGTTAGAGTCCAATGACAGCGTAAAAAGACAGATCGGTGCTTTACAGGCCGATTTAGGGGATGTGTTGGGACAAATAGGGGACTATGGAGCCGCCCGCACTGCCTACGAACAAGCCTTGGCGATTGACGAGGAAACTGGGGATGAACGAGGGCAAGCTGTCACCCTGGGACAACTGGGTACTTTAGCTCTAATGGAAGGAAACCTAACGGAAGCCGCGCAACGCTACCAGGTCGCCCTCCGCCGTTTTCAGCAACTCGGTGAACCCGAAACCGAAGCCGCCTATTGGCATCAGTTGGGCAGGGTTTATCAAGCGGCAGAGCAATGGGCAGAAGCCGACCAGTCCTACCGTGAAGCGGCCCGCATTAACGAGTCCCAAAGCAATTTAACGGGAGCCGCCAAAACTTGGGGTCAATTAGCACATCTGAATGAATTGGCTGGAAATCTGGACAGTGCCGAAGCTTGGACTCGTAAGGCCATTAAAGGGTTCGAGACAGCAGGCGATCGCTTTAGTCAATCCCTTGCCCTCAGTAACCTGGCTGGCCTTTTGCAACAATTCGGCGATCGTCTCCCCGAAGCCCGTCAAGCCGCCGAGGACTCCCTAGCGATCAAGCAAACTCCAGACCCCAATACCGCCGAAATCTGGAAAAACTACGGTATTTTGGCAGAAATCACCGCCCAACAGGGAGAAACCGCCACAGCCCAAAATTATCGCCGTTTAATGCGTGAAAGCTACCTCGCCGCTCCCGTTTGCCGCCACGACCTGCAACGCTTTCTTCCCCTAATTGAAGCCATTGTGGATAACTGGCAAGACCTAGAACCCGTATTAGCCGATCTCGTCGAAAATGGTTGGGGTGAACTGGCACAAGCCCTGGCTCGCTACCAGGCAGGAGAACGAAACGAAGATCAACTCTACCAAAACTTAGGCTATCAACAGTCAGCGATCCTGCACACGGTTCTTTCCCGCCTTGGTTAGGTGGGGATGGGGAGACTGGGGGACTGGGAGATGGGGGAGACTGGGAGGAGGGGGAAGATGGGGGGACTAGGAGATGGGGGAGACTGGGAGGAGGGGGAAGGCGAGGAAGATGGTAGGGGCGGAATGCTTGTGCTCAAAAGCTTGTGAACTCAAAGGCTTATATCTAACGGCTTGCACCCATGCAATTTGATCAATAAAGGATGGGGCGATCGCTATTTCTCAGGGAAAATACGGAATATTCCGAGAAATAATAATAAAAATTACGGGAATTTACAGTTTGCATTAAGCCTATTTATTGAAGTGTTGAGAGCAAAAAATAGATGATCCAAAAACGCAGATTGGCAACTTTTTGAGAGTTGCTCAGGAAAAATACGGAGTATTTCTAGAAAAATGAGAAAAAGTTACGGGAACCTACAGTCGGTTTCTGCTAATAGACCGTGATAAAACTTAAGTGTACCGAACGGAATTGACTTGAGGATGACGTTTTGAAGCACTTATCTATTATTTCCATGATCAAGGGTAGGGTTATTTTTGAACGTTATTTCTCAACTGACAATTCCCTTCAAAATACCTTTTACGACTAAAGATATACATAACAGTAGCAACATTACACGCTACTTAAAAATTTACCAAGATTGCTAATTAATCTCAAACACAACGACAGCTTTATCTCTGACTTTCACCTGTCAGATTGAAATATAAGGTGATTTGACATTGTTTCTAGGAGCTACTTAAAAAGTTAGAGGGTTAAAATTATGTTTACTGAATCGACTTCTCCCATTGTTTCTCCCTTCGCCAGTCTTGAAGATAATCTCTCTCTTTGGAAAGATACCCTACAAGGTATTCACTCCAAATCTGAGTTAGTGCTGAATAGAGATAACTTAGATGAGTTTGTGGCTCCCAAAAGCGTCAGTATACATAATCGCTTGGATCGTTTCGGTTCAGATCAGAGGGTGCCAGGTAGCAGTCCTAGAAATCTCAACTCAGCAGATAGTCTTACAGGGCTTTCCGCTCAGTCTGTCGGTGCTAGTGTTCAATTCAAAGCACCCGCCGCCAGCAGTAGTCCTGACTTAATGATCAGTTCTCTGTCGTCTTCTTCCTCTGTCAATGCAGGTAGCACGCTTAGCGTTAGTTACACGGTCAATAATCAAGGTAATGCAACCGCCGCCTCGAATACTACACAATTCTATCTTTCCACTGATAATAGCTTGGACGCTGCCGATACCCTCATAGGAAGCAGTGCCGTTAGTTCCATATCCGCAAATAAATCCAAAAATATTAGCTTTTCAGCGACGGTCAATAGCAATTTAGCCCCAGGCAATTATTATCTTTTTGCCAAGGCCGATGGTAACAATCAAGTTATTGAATCGAACGAAAGCAATAATTTAATTAGCAAAGCCATTACGATTAATGCCGCAGCCAAGGCCGATCTAAACATTAACGCGATCGCCCCCAGTAGTGTACTTGTCGGTGGAACGTCTTTAAGTCTGAACTATAAGATCGCGAATCTCGGTAATGCCTCGGCGGCCTCCAGTTTAACGAAATTCTATCTTTCTACGGATGCTCTTTTAGATGGGGCTGATACAGTTCTTGGAACGGATACCGTTTCTAGCCTAGCAGCAGGAGCGAATACCAATCGTTCAGTCTCCCTGACCTTAGCCAGTGGCTTAAATCAAGGTGCTTATTATCTCTTTGCCCAGGCTGATAGCGGTAATACTGTCTCAGAAAGTAATGAAGCAAATAATACAAATTCCGGTAGTTTCAGTGTAACCACCTTAGCCAATTGGTGTACTCAAAATATTAAAGATGTAGAACTGAGCAGCTTGAGCAGTAGCCTGACCACCGATGGCATTCTCTCTCGTCAGGACATGATCGATCTGTTTAATAATGCCAAGGACAACAGTGTGGTGGATGGTACTGAATTCACTGATTTGAAAACGTTGGTCGCTAATGGCAAGCAACTGCTAGGAATGCAAGATTATGTCTATGCTTTGTCCAATGATCTGGTGAACGGTGATACCGCCAATACAACTTCTGGTATCGGCAACTTGTTTGCAGGTAGTACTGATACACAGATGACAAATTTGGTAGATAAATGGTTTTTAGGGAAAGATCGCCCCGATACGAGCTATAGCTATCAGTATGCCCAGGGAGCTTTGTTCCAAAATGGGATTAATGTCAATGACATCAAACAGGGCATCGTCGGAGATTGTTATTATCTCTCCACCCTTTCTTCCATTGCCCAGGAAAAACCGTCCTACATTCAAGATATGTTCATTGACAATGGGGACAATACCTTTACCGTGAAGTTTTTGAATAATGGAGTTAACAACTATGTTACTGTTGATCACTATTTACCGACGGATAGTAATGATAAGTTTGTCTATGCCAGCTATGGCAGTAGCTATACCAATACCAGTAATGAACTATGGGTCGCCCTCGCCGAAAAGGCCTATGCTCAATTAGCTGAATCCGGTTGGAGTCGTCCCGCCTATAATGCCTCCACCTCGACCAATTCCTATGCAGCGATTGAAAGTGGCTGGATGGATCTCGTTATTCAAGAAGTGACTGGCCTATCGACCACCTCTCAAACCCTCTCTGCTACTACGTCAATGACCCAGACTGCGTTGATTAACCTCGTTAATTCTAATCAAATTCTCACGGCGGGTTTTGTCTATGGTGATGGCGGTGGTTTAGTGGTAAATAATCACGCTTACACCATTACGGCTTATAACAGCACGACGGGACAATTCCATCTCCGCAATCCCTGGGGCTATCAAGATTCTGATCTTACCTGGAGCCAATTGGTTAGCCTACAAGCAGTTGTTCAATATTCCAATACCTAATTTGCTCCCAACGCTAATGCCAGTAATGGGCGATCGCTTCCCAAAGGCTAGAACCAATCAGGAACAGGCCAAAGGTGATCGCCACCGTCCAACCATAGGCTAGGCACATCAAGAGGCCATCCATTTCTAACATCCCCACCGCTAACAACAAAATTCCGATCGCCGGTAGCGGGTTGGTAAAGGGAATAGGCAGCATTAATAGGATCGTTAACCAGGCAATGATTAGACCATTAATGCGCCAGATATAGGGATTACCCGCCAGGCTTAATAACCGAGGACGGGTAATTCTTTCTAAAATACGGGTTAAATATTTGACTTGGCGGAGTAATTGTTGGGCAATGCCCTGGG
This sequence comes from Snowella sp., assembly GCA_035285405.1. Classification (GTDB taxonomy): domain Bacteria; phylum Cyanobacteriota; class Cyanobacteriia; order Cyanobacteriales; family Microcystaceae; genus Woronichinia. Next base: position 15,888 of record JAYKJI010000036.1, read on the forward strand.
GAAAGGGAAAGTTAGCAACTCGTTGGGGCAACCAGGGACGATGATAACCCCCTAGCATTTGGAGTGATAACAGCAAGATACCTAACCCTGGAATTCCCGTCAGTCCAGGGGGAATCGGAAAAATAAAAGGCAGCGCGAGAAGGGCAATAATTAGGGCTTGCTGAAAAAGTCAAAAAACGAAAGAAATGTGGGTTAGGGAAGTATAAACTGAAAAAGCAGAGATAACTTATACTTATGATGAGAAGTCAAAATACGAATTTTGTTTAATCTAT
>JAYKJI010000037.1:0-19995 GCA_035285405.1 Snowella sp.
AATCGCTAATTTGCCTCTTTTCTGGAAGGACAAAGGTGGCTTAGAGAACAGGCGGGACAGTTGGGGTTACGGGCATTGCAGACCGCCCGACCATGATAAATGATGCTGATGGAAAAGTTTTCCCAATCCGCTTGGGGGACAAGCTTCATTAGGTCTCGTTCAATTTTGACAGGATCAGTCTCGACGGATAATCCTAATCGTTGGCTTAAACGTCGGACATGGGTGTCAACGGTTACTCCCTGAAGGATGCCAAAGGCATGGGCCAAAACGACGTTGGCTGTTTTGCGAGCAACACCTGGCAAGGTTAAAAGGAGTTCCATTTGTTGGGGAACCTCCCCTTTAAACTCCTCAACAATTTTGCGACAGGCTCCTTGGATATTCTTTGCTTTGTTGCGATAAAAACCAGTTGAGCGCACTAGACCTTCTAGGATTTCTCGATCAGCATAGGCTAGGGCTGGTGCATCAGGAAAACGTCTGAATAGTTCTGGTGTCACCTTATTCACTCGCTCATCAGTGCATTGGGCAGAAAGAATAGTGGCCACCAAAAGCTGAACAGGCGTTTCGTAATTTAGGCTACAGGTGGCATCGGGATAGAGTCGCTTCAGAATGACGAGAATTTCTAAGGTACGTTGTTTTTTGCTGGCGAATTTACGAACAAGGCTGGCCATGGCTATTGGAAGAGTTCCTGAAAAATGGCGAGATTAAGAGTGTCTCGAACAATTAGCACGACTCCTAAACCCAAGAGTAGAACTAATCCAGTTTGCATAATGCCTTCTTGGATTTTATTGGGTAGAGGTTTACCAAAAAGTCCTTCAATCAATAAAAAGACGAGTTGACCGCCATCTAGGGCTGGTAAAGGCAAAATATTAATCACGGCAAGGTTGATACTGATTAAGGCAGCAAATTGGAAAAGATTACCGAGATCATTACGAGCAATAGCGGCTCCATATTCGACAATTTTGATGGGGCCAGCCACTTGTTGGGCATTTTCTTGGAAGTGACTAATCAGTTGCCAAAAGCCTTGAACGGTTAAAGTGGCAATACGCTGATAGGAATCAGCCCCATACACAAGAGCTTCTCCTATGTTCTGGGCGCGACGAATTTTAAGGTTGGGTAGTAGTGCAACGCCAATTTTGCCCTGGCCATTTTCGCTGGCGATCGGAGTTAGGGTGAGGTTAATTTCTTGATTGTCCCGTTTGAGGGTTAAATTAACAGGCTGATTGGCTGCATTTTTGATGGTTTCCACAAAGGTCTTGCTGGCCTCTGGGTAGGGTGGTAGGGGTTGACCTTCTAGTCCAACAATAATATCTCCCTGTTTCATTCCTGCCGCGATCGCTGCTGAAGCGGGATCGACATGGGGAACAAGTAAACCCGGTTGTAAATCCTGTAGTCCAACGGTTGTTACCTGGCCCACTAATAAAAAGTAGGCAAAAATCAGGTTAGCAATGACACCGGCACTAATCACGATCGCCCGATCTAAAATGGGACGGTTGCGAAGCAGATCGGGATCATCGGCGGGTAGATCACTTTCGGGATCATCATCAGGAAAACCAACGTAGCCTCCCAGAGGAATGGCGCGAATCGCATATTCGGTTTCTGCTCCTTGATATTTGAGTAAGACGGGGCCAAAGCCGAGAGAAAAACGACTAACCCGAATATTTTGTAATCTGGCTGCGGCAAAATGCCCCAATTCATGAACCACAATTAACAGAGCTAAAACCGCGATCGCCGCTAAAACTGACATAGATTAAAAATGGGAAGCGTTAAAGGAATGATGATCTATTGTAGGATTTATCAAAAAATTTGAGTGGAAATCGCATTGTCCCTAACCACTAACCGCTCTAGCTCACACTGGAACCCGATGCGTAAACGGCAACCATAATTAAACCACCCACTAACAAGAGGGTAATGACAGCCAGAATCAGGTAATTACGCTGTTCTTGTTGACTCAGAGGTTGGGCTTGGTAGATCTTTGGTTCCCTGGCAAAATTGTTTAACCGTCCATCGTCATCTTTATAAGACATTGAAAAAACTCCTGTTAATCAAAATTTATGATTGGCAGATATCGCCGCCTGAGTATTTTCGCTTATTCTGGATCGGATTGCAAACTGTCGTCCCAAGCGGTTAGCCTTTTAAAAACCGAGTTAAGAGATTTGTTCCGACCTGTAACCTAGATCGAGAAAAGTACAAAAGGCTTAACAGAACATTACAATTGCGGGATCAATAACGATGTTTGAGACAATTGACTTAGCAAGTCAGCAGATCAACAAAATTAAACATTATGTCAGACGCAACTATCGAATCAGTGCTCAACGAAGATCGGTTATTTAGCCCGCCACCGGCATTTAGTGACCAAGCCTATGTTCGCAGTGTACGAGAGTATGAGCAACTGTATAGTAAGGCCGCCGCCAACCCGGAACGATTTTGGGCTGAATTGGCCGAGCAGGAATTGTATTGGTTTAAAAAATGGGATACGGTTCTCGATTGGCAACCCCCCTTCGCCAAATGGTTTGTAGGGGGAAAACTCAATATTTCCTATAACTGTTTAGATCGTCATCTCACCACCTGGCGACGCAATAAGGCCGCCATTATTTGGGAAGGAGAACCGGGCGATTCTCGCACCCTTACCTATGGGGAACTCCATCGAGAAGTTTGTCTTTTTGCCAATGCCATGAAACACTTGGGGGTTAAAAAAGGCGATCGCGTGGCGATTTATATGCCCATGATTCCCGAAGCGGCCATTGCCATGTTGGCCTGTGCCAGGATTGGGGCTGCCCATAGTGTTATTTTTGGGGGTTTTAGTGCGGAAGCCGTTCGCGATCGCCTGGTGGATGCCAAGGCTAAATTAGTGGTAACAGCCGATGGTGGTTTCCGCAAAGATAAAGTCATTGCCCTCAAGGAACAGGTGGATCTGGCTCTAGACCATGGTGCGCCCAGCGTGGAAAATGTATTAGTCGTTCAACGCACAAAAGAAGCGATCGCCATGGTGGATGGTCGGGATCATTGGTGGCACGATCTCAAATCCCAAATGTCGGCTGATTGTCCTGCCGAGCCGATGGACAGTGAAGATATGCTCTTTATTCTCTACACTTCGGGAAGTACGGGTAAGCCCAAAGGGGTCGTGCATACCACCGGAGGCTATAACCTCTATACCCACATGACGACTAAATGGATTTTTGATCTCAAAGATACCGATGTCTATTGGTGTACGGCTGATGTGGGCTGGATTACGGGCCACAGTTATATCGTCTATGGGCCGTTATCTAACGGAGCCACAACGGTTATGTATGAAGGGGTTCCTCGTCCTTCTAATCCAGGTTGCTTCTGGGATGTGATTGAAAAATATGGTGTGAATATTTTCTACACTGCTCCGACCGCAATTCGTGCCTTTATCCGTGCGGGAGATGACATTCCTAAAGCCCGTAACCTCTCCTCTTTGCGTTTACTAGGAAGCGTTGGCGAACCGATTAATCCTGAAGCTTGGATGTGGTATCACAAAGTCATTGGTGGCGAAAAATGTCCGATTGTGGATACCTGGTGGCAAACGGAAACGGGAGGTATTATGATCACGCCCTTGCCTGGTGCAATTCCGACTAAACCTGGTTCCTGTACTCGTCCCTTCCCTGGCATTATTGCCGATATTGTGGATCTAGATGGAAAGCCTGTGACTGATGAGCAGGGGGGCTATCTGATTATCAAACACCCCTGGCCCAGTATGATTCGCAATGTTTACGGTGATCCAGACCGCTTCCGTCGTACCTATTGGGAGCAGATTCCGCCCAAGGATGGTAACTATGTTTACTTTGCCGGCGATGGTGCGCGACGGGATCAAGATAGTTACTATTGGGTAATGGGTCGAGTCGATGATGTGATTAGTGTTGCCGGTCATCGTCTTGGCACCATGGAAGTGGAATCAGCCCTAGTTTCCCATCGCACGGTGGCAGAAGCCGCAGTTGTCGGTAAACCTGATGATTTAACTGGAGAAGCCATTTTTGCTTTTGTGGTCTTAGAAGGCAGTCAAACCCCTAGTGAGGCTCTGGCGAAGGAACTCAAACAGCACGTGGTTGAAGAAATTGGGGCGATCGCCCGTCCCAGTGAGATTCGTTTTACGGATGTGCTTCCCAAAACACGATCAGGTAAAATCATGCGACGTTTATTGCGGAGTTTAGCCTCTGGTCAGGAAATTTCGGGGGATACTTCAACCCTAGAAGATCGTTCCGTGTTAGACAAATTACGCAAAGATGCTTAGTCATTTTGCCCCCTTTTTCAGGTTTATCTTTAAATCCAAAGAAGGGGGGCGATCGCTGCTTAATATCTCAGAACAAAATGCGATCGCGCTATCAATAGTTCTCAGTCTCAAAGGCGATCGCTCTTCTGAACTTGAAAAAAGTGATCACTAAAATTGAGAATAGTGAGAATGATCATTTTACCTTTGAAATGTTGATTTTCCTATTGTCAACTTAATACAATATCTAATTTTCATAAAACTCTATGCAATTTAAAACCAGTGATTTTACCATTAAAACGAGAAATCTGCCCCATTGGGAATTACTAGGTTCGGTTTATTTTATTACGTTCAACACTTGGGAAAAGTTGGAACTTAATCCGTCTGCTAGAAAACTGGTGTTAGATTGCTGTCTATTTTTTGATAAAAGTCAGATTCAAAATAAGGCAAGATATTACACTTTTGCACTGGTAGTTATGCCTGATCATGTTCATTGGTTGATGCAACCTTTACCCAAATCCAATAATAAATATTGGTCACTTAGCAGTATTTTACACAGTATTAAAAGTTATAGTTCTAAACAAATTCCTCAAGTTATGCAGCATATTGGAATCGTTTGGCAAGTGGAACGGTATGATCGGATCGTCAGGAACCATCAAGAATTTATTAATTTTTGGGAATATATTCGGCAAAATCCTGTTAAGGCTGGCTTGACAGGACTTCCTGAAGATTATCCTTTTTTATGGGAAGAGTTCTAACCGTAGGATCGGCTTCTAGCCTGTCCAGTTGCTCAATTAATCAAAAAGCGAAATAGACTTCCAAACCTGTTCAATTAATTAAGAAAAAAAATCAAATCGTGGGATGGGCTTCCAGCCTGTCCTGTTAAGCAAAAAGCGGGAAAGATGTTTAAACCCGTCCAATTAATTAAGGAAAAAAATTCAAATCGTAGGATAGGCTTCTAGCCTGTCCAGTTGCTCAAAAAGTGGTATAAATTGCCAGCCTGTTCTGTTAATGGGAGAAAGCAACAGGCAAAAAGCAACAGGGAGAAAGTAACAGGCAAGATGCCTGTTCTACGGGACACAAACAACCCTAAACCCAATCGTGTTATCAGCAATATTACTATCTCTGAAGCTACGAGAAAAAGAACAACAATCATTTTGTGAACTATTAAAACAGCCTCCTCTTACTGCTTTTTGATTGCTCCCTGTAATCACTGCTGAACCATCAGAAGGATGTCCATAATAACCATCAATCCAATCATCTTCACACCATTCCCATACATTTCCTAGTAAGTCATATAATCCCCAAGGATTAGGCTTAAATGACATTACGAGTCTAATACCAATCCCAGGGGAATTATGATAATTAAAAATAAAAGATTCCACAAAGCCATTTTTTCTTTTGTCTAGGAAAAACAAGTGTCGATGATACCTGATTGTTGCATATTTTTGAATATATTGACATTTTTCTCCAAAGAAATATTTAGTAGTAGTTCCTGCTCGACAAGCATATTCCCACTGAGATTCTGTCGGTAATTGATAGTTTTTCCCTGTCAACTCTGATAACTTTTGACAAAACTCTTGAGCCATATTCCAATTAACACCGTTAACAGGGTAAGCGTTATTGTAAGTTTCAGCTGATGGATTATTTCCCATAACAGCTTCATATTGAGCTTGAGTAATTGGAGATTTTCCCATACAAAAGGACTGAACTTTTACCTTGTGCATGGGGCTTGCCGCATCATGATCAGGAATATGTTCAAGATGAAAATCGTGTTTTAAATCATCATAACCATCTGAACCCATCATAAATTCACCCGCAGGAATAGAAATCATTTCTAATGCCACCTCACCAGGCAACATTTCCGTAAAATTTTCTGAAGGATTCGGCATATTGGGCTTTACTTTTTCATCCACAATCATCGGTAAATCGATCGCTTCCATCGCTGGTAACTGGGGAATATTACCAAAACGACTCAAAAACTGCCAACCCAATAAAAGACTATTAATCCCTTCCGTTTGACTGGCCTCGATCTTGTCCGCATCCCTCACCTTTCCTAATAACAACTTTAAAGACTCTAAAAATGGCTTATCCTCCTGATAAATAATCCGTTTTAATACCTGACAATCCTCATCATTCTCAACATCAAAAACCTTATCTGAAGGGACATTATTGACATCTAACCAATCAGAAAAAGCCTTATTTCCCTGTTCTAAAGCCAAATAGCCATACTCACGGGGTAAATTAGCCAAAGATAACGCTAACTTCATCCGAACATCGGGAGCGCAATAGGCAGAATCCACCGTCAAACTGTCATAAAAATCCCCATAACACTTCACAATTTTGGAAATAGCTTCCTGCCAAAAATCTGGCGTTAAAAGCGGATTACTTTGGTATTTCTCCAACAAATACGGAATAAAACTTGGCAATAATGGCGTATTGTCCCAAGAATTACCCAAAAAGAGAATATCCGCATAAAGCCCGATCGCCAAACAATGCCATACAGCCAAATATTGATAAAATGCACGATAATCGAGATTACTGAGCTTATAATCTTTTTTCACGGTCAAATCCAGACCATGCTGTTCAAATTCAGCTTTTTCAGCTAATTCTTCCTGAAGGATCTGTAAATTTTCCTCATTCAGTCCTCCTTTTTCCTTAATAAAAGCTTCATCCTTACCCATCTCTTGTAATTTTTGGCGAGTTACTTCCCACTCTTTAGCCCGATTTTTTGCGACAGAATAAAGTAAATCATCCAAAGATTGACCTGACAAAATAGTAGTTTTAGTGTAGGAAATATCCCCTGCCGACCAATAACCCAACTTGAAATTAACCAAATCCCCTAAATTAATATCCGACTCCAAAACCAAAACAGGAATACTTTTTAGTTGTCCATGAAGAGCCTGTAACGCCGAACTTCCACCCCATTTTTTAGACTCCCAAGCTCGATCAACCAATTGCACAGGATGGTGAGGACTCCCTAAATAACCTTGGTGCAAAAATTGCTCGATTTCTTCGGCTAAATAGGTTTCATAACCCGATGTTAATGGCTTACCTGTACTGGGATCATGATCTAAAAAAGGTGGTGCTAAAAATAACTTTAAAGGCATTACTCCCTGAGCAAAGGAATTTTCCAGTAAATCAAAAGATAAATTAGCAATGGGAGATTTATCCGATCTTGATTTTTCTCGCATTTGCTCCACCGCATTGTGATGTTGCAAACGAACTAAATCACGTTGAAAATCTTGCTGTAATTGCAATATTTCAAACTGAATCTTTTTTTCTTCCTCAAAACGCCACTTCTGAAAATCCAAATTTTTTTGATTAATCGCAAAATTAACCTCAGCCCGAAATGCCTCAATTTCTTTTAATCTTTCGTGACTAAGTTCCGCTAATTCTCTTTGGAAATCTTGATTTTCTCTTTGCTGCAATATCGAAAATTTGATTTGATTATATTGCAACTCGGCGGAATGCTTTCTGCTTAACCGTGCAACCTCTTCCGATGAGTCCCGATTTAAAGCACTTATTCTTTCCGACGATTGACGATTTTTATGGGATGACCAAGCATTTGAAATACTTGATATTAAAGAACCCAAGCCACCAATTCCCGCACTAATAGCATACATTCCAGCCATAGATTCTACTACAGGCATAGTTTTAATTCTCCACAATAATTTTTTGTAAATTTAATTTGATCTCAATTAATCCCAGTAACCCAGAACAGCGCGATCCCATAATGATAGGCAAAATCCCCTAAAAATCCTCCCGTAGGATAGGCTTCCAGCCTGTCCAGTCAGAAAAAAAGCAAAGAACAAGCAAGAATGTCTATCTAATCGGAATGGGATTCCAGCCTGTCCTGTTAATGGCAGAAAGCAACGAGAAAGCAACAGCAACAGGCAAGATGCCTGTTCTACAATGGATCGTCACTTGGGGCCATATTTCTGAACATCATGATAGGAAACCTTGTCATAAACCTCCTTACTAGTCTCAACCTTGTAAGTTCCATCACTATGCTTATCTGTTACCGTACCTAACTTTTCATGGCCAAACTCGTCTTTGATAATGACTTCCTTATTCTTAGCAACCTCAGCAGGGGAAGACGGAGTAAAACTAGCAGAACCCGATCGCTGAGAAAGATGATCCAAATGGGAAGGATAATTAACGTGAGAATATTGATGATCGAGCAAGCTATTAGCATGATGGGGCTGATAATCCGCTAAGTGCTGGTTCTCAAAAGAATGATCCAAATGGGAAGGATAGTTAACATGAGAATATTGATGATCGAGCAAGCTATTGGCATGATGGGGCTGATAATCTGCTAAGTACTGACTATGAAACCCACTATGAACCTGATTCGGCTCATAAACTCCAATACTGGATGGAGCGAAAGGATCATGATGGACTCCAATGGCTGGATCATTCAACAAATCTTGGTGTGTATGCAAATCAGTATGTAAGTTAGAAACATCGGCGGAGTGAAAATTATGGTCTGGGGACTGAGTACCCATTGATGATTACCTCGGTGAAGGAGTTAAGAGTTAGACACAATTAACCGATTTTAGTAGTATTTATAAACACGGTAGAAAATATTATATTGACATTATAGCTTTATTTTTCTAGCCTGGCACTTTCAGATAGTGCGATCACTTTTCTCTTCAGTTGGGAGAGGTGATCGCACTATCAATATATCTCGGTCTCAAACGCGATCGCTCTTGATTATCGACAAAACCGCGATCGCCGATTAGATATGTCTCTGTCTCAAAAGAGATCGCAGACCTCATTTTAACTCTGTTCTCAGGTGCAATCTCCGATTAGATATCTCTCTTTCTCAAACGCGATCGCTCACAAGCTGATTAATGAATAATGCGATCACCGCTCAATATGTCTCTGTCTCAAACGCGATCGCCCTCGCATAGCCCATTTTAGCAATCGCTGCTTTGTCGGTTGGATTTTCTTTGTACAGCATAAATCTAGAATAGAGGAACTGTAAACTCTAATCTTGCCTTGCGTAGAGAACGTTATAATCTTATTAGTTTCACGCAAAGAATGATAATTTGTGTATAACGCAGAATAGAGGCCAAATGGTTACAACTCTTAACAAGCCATCTTCTTTAATAAACGAAATCCAACTTGAAAAAGTTGGCAACTGGAATTTATTCAAATTTAGTGAATCTCTTCAACTGCGAATGGAGAGCCTACTAGACAAGAAAAAAGCGGATCAAATCACTCCTGATGAAATCTCTGAATTGGAGGCGATCGGCGAGTTAGACCGCATTTTTACTCGTATCAACGCAATGCTTGCTGCTCAAAATGCCAATTAGTGATGAACTTAAGCAAGCTATTCGAGAGCGTGCCAAATATATCTGTGAGTATTGTCATTCTCCAGAGCGACTGAGTGCCAATAGGTTCACCATTGATCATGTCATTCCGAAATCTTTGGGGGGTTCTGACGCACTCGACAATCTTGCACTTGCTTGCCGTCGTTGCAACGAGAGACGCTACAACTTTGTGGCTGGTATTGATCCCGAAACCCAGGAAATCGTTCCTATTTTTAATCCTCGTCAACAGAACTGGGCAGAGCATTTTGTTTGGCAAGATCAGGGCATTGTAATACAAGGAACTACACCAATTGGTCGCGCCACTTGCCTTCGGCTTGATTTAAACGATACCCGTTATCCAGAGAACGATTCCATCCGAGAAACAAGGCGATTTTGGATACGAACTGGATTGTATCCTACAGCAGATGATCCGTGCCAAGCCTAAAATTGTGTTCTTGCCAGCCAGTGCGATCGCCGCTCCGTAGGTTTGGTTGACAATAGAAATACTGAAACTGGTTACTAAAGTCAGATCAAAATGGCGATCAATATCTCTCAGTCTCAAACGCGATCGCTCTTTATCATTTGCAAAACCGCGATCGCTATCTGACCCTAACCCCTAGATTTTCATCCCAATGTAGAGGTTTAGAAGCTTTTGGCAAAGGAGACTCTGGTAGTTCTCCCACCGATACCCCATAGGGCCAGGAAGGTGGACAAATGGCGATAAAACGGGCATAACCTCCCAAACCGCCCTTAAATTTGGGAAAACCAATCGCCACTAAAGCACCGATTTCAGGAACCTGGGCAAGATTGGCGACTCCTTCTGCCTGGGTGTAACCGTTATTCAATAACCACGATTCTCCCTCCAAAGTTGGTGTACTATCTGTATCTAGCGGTTCGTGGCCATGAAAAAGAATATGACGCTCCTGATGCAAAAATTTTAAAGCGGGGAGAGAAACCCCTGGAAATTCCTTGCGGGCTGCCAAATCAGGATTAGGCCAGTCCTTTGACCAATCGGAACGTACAAATACCACCGAACCTTCAGGAATTGTTTGATCATGCTTTTTTTCCCAGGCTAAAATATCGTCAATCTGCAAAGCATAATTGGGATTTTTTGCCACCTGGGACTGAATGGGAATAACCACGAGGGGGCGCAGGGTAAAAGTCGGGGGCAATTCATCAATGGCAGGATAATTAGGATTCCAGTGGGCCGGAGGGTCTAGTTGGGTTCCCAGTTGATCGGTCGGGAGATCGTAGTGGGTTGCCTCGAAGCCGTCCATTTTATAGGTATATTCTTTGCCCGTTGCTGGATTGACAGTGGCCGAAAACCGAGGTTTAGCAAAGCCAGACCAGACAGGAATACTGGGGGTAATCTGATGGGTTAAATCTACATACTTTGCTGATTTAAAAGTTTGTTGATAGGTTGGCCAGAGTGAAGGTACAGTCTTGGGACTGGCCAAGGCGATCGCCCCCCAGAATATGGCACAAACAACAAAAATAAATCCTAAAAATCTGAATCTTCTTACAACTTTATTAATTGAGTACATTCTGAAGGATAGGCAAGGAGTAAAATATTATTTTACTGAAGTACGGATCAATCTTTCTCCGTTGCAAGCGCGATCGCGGTTTAGCCGATGATCAAAGAGCGATCGCTTCCGTCACACCTAATGTAGTCTTAAGAAGGCAGTCAAACCTCTAGTGAGGCTCTGGCGAAGGAACTCAAACAGCATGTTGTGGGCGAAATTGGGGTGATCGCCCGTCCCAGTGAGATTCGTTTTACGGGTGTGCTTCCCAAAACGAGATCGGGTAAAATCATGCGACGTTATATTGCAGAGTTTAGCCTCTGGTCAGAAAATTTCGGGGGACACTTCAACCTATCGCTTGCCTAACCTTGCTTAGGAGTCGCTCTGGTTTATTCTTTCTGTAGTGTTGACATTTCAGGGGTCAAAGTTATTTGCTAGGATCACAAAAAGGAAGCTAAACTCTTTGCTCTTCCTAACTAATACGTTAATTGATCGTAACGACCTGCCAAGCTTTCACCGTAACTCGGAGACCTTATGCCTGCTACTGACTTTAAAGACTATTACGAAATTTTAGGGTTAACAAAAACAGCAAAGGAAGATGAGATCAAAAAAATCTTCCGTAAGTTGGCTCTCAAATATCACCCCGATCGCAATCCAGGTGACAAGGCGGCTGAGGAACGTTTTAAGGAAATTAGTGAAGCCTACGAAGTGTTATCTGACCCCGAAAAACGGCAAAAATACGATCAATTCGGTAAATATTGGCAACAGGCTGGTCAAGGAAATTGGGGTCAAGGAGTTCCCAATACAGACTTTGGCGGTTTTGACTTTAGCCAGTATGGTAATTTTGATGAATTTATTAATGAACTGTTAGGACGTTTCAACACGCAGGGGGCGGGTAATCGCTCCTATTCCTATCGGACTCAACCAGGTTCAGGTGCAGGGTTTAATGATTTTGGCGGTTTTGGCAATCAAGCAACCAACAGTGATCGCGAAGCCACCCTTCGTTTAACACTATCGGAAGCCTTTAGAGGGGTGCAAAAACGTCTTAACCTAGGCAATGAAATCGTTGAGGTTCGTATTCCCGCCGGAGCTAAAGCAGGCAGTCGAGTCAAGGTCAGGGGTAAGGGACAAGTCAATCCCTACAATCAACAACGAGGAGATCTCTATCTGAATGTGCAACTAGAACCCCATCCTATTTTCCAATTTGAGGGCGATAATCTGGTTTGTGAAGTGCCGATTACACCGGATGAAGCGGCATTGGGTTGCTCGATAGAAGTGCCTACGCCGGATGGTTTGGTAACGATGAAGGTTCCGCCAGGGGTAAAATCGGGCCAATCTCTGCGGTTGCGGGGTAAGGGTTGGATATTACCTAAGGATGGACGCGGCGATCAGTTGGTACGTATAGTTATTGAAATTCCCAAAAGTTTGAGTGAAGTTGAACGGGAATATTATGAAAAAATTCGTGCCAGTCGAACAGAAAATCCCCGTCAGTCCCTAGCTAAATTTACGGCTTTATAGAACATTGGATTTTTAACCCAGATCTTCGTTAGATCTTAGTTAAAGCTCTTGTAGGAGGCGATCGCCTTTTTAGCAAGATTTTTTAAAATGAAGTTTTACCTAAATTCAACCCATTTCTGAATAATATAGGCTTAAGGTTTTAGGAAGTCAAAAATGGCTATTGGTTGGGTAAAAAGGCGGAACTGGTTTGCGATCGCCCTTCAGTGGCGAGGCTCTGTTATTCCAGCAATTTTACTGCGCACTTTGCTTTGTGTGGCTTTTTCCCTATTGGTTTTATTAGTTTACAAACGAGGGTTTTCAATTGGTCTGGCACCAACGGCAAGCGTACTGCTCAACTTAGTTTTGGGACTACTTTTAGTCTTTCGGACAAATACCGCCTATGAACGATTTTGGGAAGGTCGTCGGCTTTGGGGCAATCTGATTAACAACATTCGCAATCTGGCTAGACATATTTGGGTAATTATCCTAGAAAACGAAGAAAGCGATCGCCAAGAAAAGGAAGCCACGTTGGACTTATTAGTGGCTTTTGCAGTAGCAATGAAAACTCATTTACGTCAGGAAGTTTTAGGTGAAGAAATTGCCATTTTATTATCGCCAACTCGTTATGCTAAATTGCAGCAAATGAACAATCCTTCCCTGGAGATTGCTCTTTGGATTCAGGATTATCTACAGCATCAGTATCACCGTCGTTGTGTTAATTTGCATCAATTATCGGATATGCAGCAGCTTTTGAATAACATGGTGGATACGTTAGGTGGTTGTGAGCGTATTCTCAGAACCCCTATCCCCTTAGCCTATGCGATTCATCTCAGACAACTCCTTTTAATTTATTGTTTGCTTTTACCCTTTCAATTTGTGAGGGAGTTTGGTTGGTACACCATTATTTTTGTGGCAATTCTCAGCTTTACCCTATTTGGGGTTGAGGAAATTGGCATTGAAATCGAAAATCCTTTTGGTAGAGATCCTAATGATTTAAAGCTAGATAACTTTTGCGCTACTATTCATGTCAATATAAATGACCTCAAAAAAGTAGAGCCTCTGAGTGCAAAGTTTCCTCCCTTTTCTGATGTTTCATCATTCGTTTAGTTAAGGGAAGCTAAGAATGGAAGGGTTAGAATTTTTTGAGCCATCTTATTAAGTCATTTGGTTCTGAAAAGCCTATTTTTTCGTTAAACTTAACCTTTTCAAACCTTCTCTTAGAAAGTTTTTCGGTGATTCGTATTATGCACTTCAGAAATGATTACGAAAAAGGTACTTCCCTAAAACTAGCAATGCGTTCTAAGAGCCAATAAATTCCTAGGATTCCGACTCCATAGGTGATCGCCTGGTGAATTTGATGAGCTATCTGCAACTTGCTCCCCCACCCGATTAAAGTCATCACAACCATTACAAATAAGAGTTGTCCTGTTTCTACTCCTAAATTAAACGTGAGTAATCCAACCAGTAACTCAGCCGTGCCAATCCCAACTTCTTTTAAGGCAGAGGCAAAACCTAAACCATGTAAGAGTCCAAAGGCACAAACAAGTCCCACTTCATGTCGTTTAGTAACAGAAGGTAAGAGAGATTCTCTAGCCATAAAAGCAATAGATAGGGCAATACAAGCTTCTATTGGTGGAGCCGGAACGCGAATGAGATTAAACGTTGCCATTGCCAGGGAAAGAGAATGGCCAAGAGTAAAACCCGTCACTAATTTAACTAGGCTCCAGCCGCGAGCAATTAGGCACAGACAGAGGACAAAGGCAAGGTGATCCCAGCCCGTTAAAATATGTTCGATGCCTAACCCAAAATAACGTTGAGCGACCTCAAACACAGACAACGTTCCACTTTTGAGATCTTGAATCATGAGATCTACTCCCTTGCTTGGCTGTCCCTGGAGCGCAGGAAAAAAGTGAGTTGTTGTTTCTCCATTCTGCCAAGTTGCTACCACAAAAGCGCCCTCTCTTGGCCAGGGTAAATGTAAGATATCTGCTGCCTTAAGTGGAGAATCAAAACAGTGAAAATTAAACCGTCGGATCACAATCCCCGATCGAGGCATGGCTGACGGTGAGGTATCCCATTGACAACGGTTTGGTAATTGGGGCCGTCCTTGTAGAAATTCTGGAGCAGAGGGCAAATTAATCCATAACTGGTAATGGGCTGAAGGCTTTTCTTGCAACTCAACTCTCGCTACACCCAGACTATGGGCTTGGAGCGGAAGAATTGCTATAAGCAGGAACAGGATAAACAATGCTAGCTGACAAAGACGGTTAGCCATTGCCTGTCACCTTAGTGGGTTGATGGATAGAGTGCTGACTCCGTAATGGGATAAGTTTCTTTTCAAGGGCAGTCTTGCGCCAATCAATAAACCAAGTTTCCCGCAGATTGTTTTCAAGCTGTTCAAAGGAGGCTTTTTTGGCCTGGAGTTTTTCTGTTACCCGCACAAAATGATGCCCCTGAATAGACACTAAAGGCCCAACCCATTCACCTTCCTTAAGGGTTGAGAGATGACTTACAAAAGCTGGCCCCAAATCATGAATCAGTTGTTGTTCTGGCATTCGCTTTAAAGTAGGGGGTGCAGCATCGCCTAGGGTGCAGAAATCTTTGCCCTGACGTAGTGCCATTAAAATCGTTTGGGATTGCTTGGGATTTCCGCCTTGAAAAAAGACTTGATCAAAACTAATCAGTAAGGGGGGCAACCGATAGCGATTGTCATTCAGATAATTCTTGAGTTGAGTGGGGGTAGGTTCGGGAGGCTCTCCACTCAAAAGTATTGCCATTTTATCGATAATCGCTTGACGAATATCTCCATCCCGATGAATCAGATCTAATTTTTGGGCTTCGCGCAGTAAGACTTCCTCATCCACATATTGAGCGATCAACGCTGCCTGTTCTTGATCGGTGAGGGGACGGCCAAGTAATTGACGCTGCTGGGCGATCGCCGGAATATTATCTAGGGAAATGTCAATAACATTCGATTCAGATTTTGACAACCCACCATACAGTAAAAACAATAAAGCAGCCGCGATCGCAAATTGTGCCAACGGTTCGTTCTTCAACCATCTCAAGAGAGGTTGTAACAGCGAAATTAATATAAAAATGGAAAGACTGGGCATAGAATCAAACCTGAAATTCAGGAATAAAGAACGATCCGAAAGGATGCTTTTGAGGACTACTATCAGTATTATTGTTTGTCGATATCTGTAGATTGTATTAATTTTTGTTAACAAATAGCAGCGATTCTTTTGAGTAGGTTAATTTGTAAGAGGCTCAATCTTAAGCATCAACTGATGTCCGATCTTAAGTCAGCAAAGCCTTGGCAAGATGCCATCATTGTTTGCAATCAGCCACAATAAACTTTAACTATTGCTCAATACTTTAATTTGCTCATGAATCCATCATAGGAGACCCTCAGATTAATGAAAAAGCTGTCCATTACGCTAAGCGGAGTATTAGTATCTGCTTGCTGTTTAGGGATGAAAACCCCTGCTTATGCCCACGGTATTCATTGGGGATCTTTTCATGTTGCTAATTCGCCGAGTCAGCCCTATCTCTTCGTAACACCCACTGGCTCTAACATTGATACTAATTTTTTAACCAATCCCAATATTGGGACTGCCTGTGCTGGGGGCAGTACACCTAGCTTAAACTGTGATAGTTTAACACTCAACATTCCCAGATTAAGAGAAGAAATCAGTAATACAGAAACCACATCGACCTTTCAACCCTCCCAAGGCCTTTATCAAAATGTAGCCACGCTAGGCAAAACAGGCAATACCTTTGATGCCTTTGAATTTGTCATTCCACCGGAAGCTACTACTACTTTTCACTCCCATCAACAAGGGTGGGAATTTTTCTATGTTGTTGGTGGAGACCCAGCCAATAACGGAAAGAGTTTTGATAATAGACTTAATTGGAAATAAGGAAAGCTAAAGCTCAATCATATTTCCCCTCATGTCATTCTTAACTTTAGGCAGCCAACTGTCGCTCATCAATTCGCCAATTGTGCAATCCAGAGGCTGTTTCCATCACCAAATCGTCATACCCAGCCTTGCGGTTGCGAAAGATATCATGCACAATCTTGCTGCGTTTGATACCGCCGATATGATGCTCAACCACGACTCTCTCTTTGGAAATTTCTTGGTTGGCCTTTTTTTCTTCGGATGTTAACTCGCCATTGCGCGGCTTCTTCTTTGGTTGATGCGTTGTCACACCCTCTGGCTCATATCCCTGAAATCCCGTGTCTTTCCATAAATGACTCCCTTGGGGAAAACAGTAATCCTCTTCATCGGCAATCTTTTTGTCGTGTTTCTTTCCTTCATAGGTATTACTGAGATAGAGTACTTTGGTGCGACTCGTTAGCTGGAAACCTTAACCCATAAGGGTTTTGGGGGATTAGCTGCTAGACTCATTGTTGATAAAACTCCCGACTGGAGCCACACAGCCATTAAATATTTGCTCATGGCATTCAACAATACTAAGACTGGAACAAAAACAGTCAAAGTAAAAGGGACTAGATAACTTAGTTCTTGAGTGGGTGAGGAACCTAAAGAAGTATTAAGCGAAAACTCAAACCTTAATAAAATCTTTAGAAATCAATTCCCACCGTCTAAATGCAAGGCGAAGCAATGCCCCCATTGGGGAGACTGACCATCAAACTGGTGAAGCGGGGCATAACGGAGGTAACTCTGAACCTAGCAGAGAATCCCTTCTAGCTGAGATGAGCATGAGCAAGGAAAACTGAACCTGCGACTGAACCATCGTCATTTACAACAGCCTACATAGGTTATTGGCTGGGCCAAAAGGCAAGGATAAGGGCTAGGCAACTCGAAGTTTGACCTAGAGCATTCCCAAAGAAACCCGGTGGATAGCAGGACTCTAACCTCATCGCAAAGCAGGAACTAGGAACGAAGTAACTTCTCGGTAATCTCTCAGGAGGTCGAATACCTGAGTAGGCAGTCAAGCCGCATGATACCAAGAAGCGAGATTGATTCAGAAGCCAACGCCTTTAGGAAAGCTAAAGGATATGCTAACGGAATCACGGTGATTTGGAGATAGAAATCAAGTAAAGGTACAAACGTCATGGACACGGCTTTTAAACCGATGTATGAATGGGAAACAATAAACTGGGCCAAGGTTCAGCGATATGTTTTCAAGCTTCAAAAGAGAATCTATCAAGCCTCTGAACGTGGTGATGTTAAGGCAGTGCGTAAATTACAAAGGCTGTTGACTAATTCGTGGTATGCCAAAGTTTTGGCTGTCAGGAAAGTAACCCAAGATAACAAGGGTAAAAATACTCCCGGTATTGATGGGGTAAAACGTTTACGGAATCCCCAGAAAATCAGATTAGCCAAAGAGTTACGCTTTAATGACAAATCCGACCCCACAAAAAGGGTATGGATACCAAAACCGGGCAAAGAGGAAAAAAGACCTCTTGGAATACCTACGATGTCAGAAAGAGCGAGACAAGCCCTAATGAAACTGGCTCTAGAACCCGAATGGGAAGCTAAATTCGAGCCTAACTCATACGGATTCAGACCGGGACGGTCAGCACACGACGCAATCGCAGCAATTTTCAATGGCATCAATCAAAAACCAAAATACGTTCTTGATGCTGACATTGAAAAATGTTTTGACCAAATTAACCACGATAAACTGCTCGACAAGTTGAATACCTCGCCCACTTTTAGACGACAAATCAAAGCATGGCTAAAATCTGGGGTAATGGAAGGCGACAAACTATTTCCAACCAATGAAGGAACTCCCCAAGGGGGGATTATATCGCCATTACTGGCAAATATAGCCTTACATGGTATGGAAAACGCCTTAGAGGGTAAATTCAAACGAACAGTCGGTAAAACGAAGCGAAGACGAGATATAAGCTTCGTCAGATATGCCGATGATTTTGTAATCATGGATGAAGACTTAGACGTAATCCTCGAAGCAAAATCAGTAATCGAAGAATGGTTAAAAGAAATGGGGCTAACCCTCAAAGAAAGTAAAACCAGAACTACTCATACCTTTGAGAAACACGAAGGCAATGTAGGATTCGACTTTCTGGGTTTCAACATTCGACAATACCCAGTGAGTGACAAACAAAGTGGGTCAGTTGGTGGAACTGAAATCAAAAGAGGACACAAAACGCTCATCAAACCCAGTAAAGAAGCCATCCAAAGACATTTGGACAAAATTGACGATTTAATAAAAAGAAATCGTAACTCAAGCCAAGAGCAAGTTATAAACGCCCTAAACCCAGTAATACGAGGATGGGCGGCATACTACTCAACGGTAGCCAGTGCCGATACCTTCAGCAAAATCGACAACATAATTTTCTCCAAATTAAGAGGATGGGCTAACAGTAGAAAAGGACGAGGACAGAATAAAACTGAAATCGTCTCAAAATATTGGGGAGTCAACAGAGGATTAGGCTGGATATTTATCACCCCCGACAATAAATATGTTTTGGAAAAACACCAAAGCATGAAAATTCGTCGCCATGTCAAAGTAAAAGACACAAAAAGTCCTTTTAACGGAGATTGGGTATATTGGGGGCAAAGATTAAGCCAACATCCGATGCTAAGAAATATGGCATCCAAACTTCTTAAAAAACAAGAAGGAAAATGTAGCCACTGTAATCTGAGATTTATTAGTAATAGCTTGCTTGAAATCCATCACATTGACAGAAATCGAGCAAACAATAAAATCAATAATCTTGAATTACTACATACGCATTGTCACGACATCAGACACGCAAAGAATGAGGTACTCTAACCAGCCAAGTCACTGAGGAGCCGTGTGAAGCGAAAGTTTCATGCACGGTTCTGAACGAGAGGTAAGAATGGTGACATTCTTATCGACTCTAATCCTCGGCGGTCACTAATGATGTTGTTTTTGACCGTATGACGCTTCTTCTTCCCAGAGTAGTGAGTCTTTTGTTTCTCTTTGTCTTTCGGTCTCCAAATCGGTCGCTCTGTGCCATCGATGAAAAACTCTAGGGCGGGACAAGCCCCCAGTAACTGCTCCACGTTATAGGCGTTTCGTTCGGGCAATTGCTTCTGATAACCCAGACTAGCGTTCAACACCTTCGTCAGTTTGTGGACCCACTCATTGGCTTGTCCTTGACTGATGCCAAACAAGAATCCTTGCACCTCTTGCGTTGGGTATAAACGGAAGTAGACCAGAATAAACATCTGTTTGTCTTCCAGATTGGACAGTTGGGGGATTCTGCCACCACCATATTGACGTTGGCGTTTTTTGCCCTGGATGTGATACTCCCAGATGTAGTTTTCCCATGCTGCTTCAAAAGCTGGCAGCAGTGTCTCAAATCCCCTCAAGCTGAGTCCTGTCAGAGCACGAAACACCCGTGGCTTGTTTTTTAGCTTGGCATAAGAGATCATCGTTTCGGCTCCCATTACCATGACAAAGTGCTAATGCTGAA
>JAYKJI010000038.1:0-16652 GCA_035285405.1 Snowella sp.
GTTACATTTTGTTTCAAGGAACTTCAGTGGGTCAAGTATCTGGTTTTAGTTCAGACTTTATAGGGGAACACGAAGAACCTATTCCCGAACCATCTTCCACTCTAAGCCTCCTCGCCCTCGGCATTCTAGGCACTAGCTCAACCCTCAAACGCAAACTAAAATCATCCAAATTTACCGAAAAGGAAACCACAAAAGTCTCCTAAAAAACATTGATGAAAAACTTACGATCGCCCCTTAATTTAGTTACTTGAAGGGGTTTATTTTTTGCGATATTAAAACAAAACTTAAAATATGATCTAGGTCAAAACAAATCATAGAAGAAACTTTGAAACAGAACACTGGATTGGTAGTTTAGGGTAAAGTCAAGATAAAAAGAGCGATCGCCGAGAAAATAACCAGGATTGAAAGTCCTTTAAACGTTAGAATAGAAGGCCGTTTTATTTTTAAGCAAACTTCCCTAAACTTAAATTTTTTCACGAAAACGACCAGCCACAATGATCGCCGCTCCTTCTGAACTTGCCCAATTCGTCCAACAACGGCGCAACTTTGCCATCATTTCTCACCCCGACGCAGGAAAAACGACGTTAACGGAAAAACTATTGCTGTACGGAGGAGCTATTCACCAGGCGGGAGCCGTCAAAGCCCGTCAAAGTCAGCGCAAAGCCACTTCCGACTGGATGGAGATGGAGAAACAACGGGGGATTTCTATTACCTCGACGGTGTTGCAATTTAATTATCAAGGCTTTCAGATTAATTTACTGGATACTCCTGGCCACCAGGACTTTAGTGAAGATACCTATCGCACCCTAGCGGCGGCAGACAATTCCGTCATGTTGATTGATGCGGCTAAAGGTCTGGAACCCCAAACCCGTAAATTATTTGAAGTGTGTCGGTTACGATCGCTGCCCATTTTCACCTTTGTTAATAAATTAGATCGTCCTGGACGGGAGCCGTTGGAATTATTAGATGAAATCGAACAGGAATTAGGATTACCTACCTATGCAGTGAATTGGCCCATTGGCATGGGCGATCGCTTTCAAGGCGTATTTGATCGAAGAACCCAAAAAATTCACCTATTTGAACGCAAAGAACATGGCAGTAAGGCGGCCCAGGAAACTATTTTTGACATTGGGGATCCTGAGTTAGAATTACGCTTAGAAACCGAACTTTATCATCAACTAAAAGACGAATTAGAATTATTAAATGAAGCAGGTAGTCGCTTTGATTTGGAAGCCTTTCATGCCGGGCAAATGACGCCGGTTTTCTTCGGTAGTGCCATGAGCAATTTTGGGGTGCAACTTTTCCTTGAAAGTTTTCTTGACTATGCTTTAGAACCTGGCCCTCGTGCTTCAACTTTAGGCAAATTAGAACCCACCTATCCCGAATTTACAGGCTTTGTGTTTAAACTACAGGCCAATATGGATCCCAAACACCGCGATCGCGTCGCCTTTGTGCGCGTTTGTACAGGCAAGTTTGAAAAAGATATGACCGTGACCCATGCCCGAACCGGAAAAACAGTCAGGTTATCCCGTCCTCAAAAGTTATTTGCTCAGGATCGAGAATCCATTGAAGAGGCTTATCCTGGGGATGTCATTGGTCTAAATAATCCTGGCGTATTTGCGATCGGTGACACTATTTATATGGGACAAAAATTAGAATATGAGGGTATTCCTTGTTTTTCTCCAGAATTATTTGCCTATCTTAAAAATCCCAATCCTTCTAAATTTAAACAATTCCAAAAAGGTATTCAGGAATTACGGGAAGAAGGAGCCATTCAAATTATGTATTCTTTGGATGAATTTCGTCGAGAACCGATTTTAGCGGCGGTGGGTCAATTACAATTTGAAGTGGTTCAATTTCGTATGGCTACAGAATACGGAGTTGAAACGAATTTGGAATCCTTGGGTTATAGTTTAGCCCGTTGGGTCGCCGGAGGTTGGCCCGCTCTTGAAAAAGCTGGACGCATTTTTAACACCTTAACGGTTAAGGATAATTGGGATAGACCCGTTTTACTGTTTAAAAATAGTTGGAATTTACAACAGATTATGGGGGATCATCCTGAGTTAAAATTAACGGCGATCGCACCTATAGGTTCAACTGTGTAATTTTTTATCGGAAATCTAAACCTATGAAAGAAACTATTATTATTGAAGTCTCTCAAGAAGAAGATGGCGGCTTCGTTGCTGAAGGATTAACTGAGGATATTTTTACCCAGGGAGATACTTGGGAAGAGTTAAAAGTCAATGTTTTAGAAGCAGTTACAGGCTACTATTTTGATCAGCCATCAGTTCCCAATATCAAATTACACCTTGTAAAAAATGAACTATTAGTCACTCAATGAAACTTCCCAGAAATCTTAAAGGCTCGTCTCTAGCAGAGGTTCTTTGTCGCCAGTGGGACTATCGCCTTGTCCATCAACAAGGCAGCCATATTATTCTCGATACTCAAACTCCAGAACATCAGAGAATTAGTATTCCTAATCATAATCCTCTCAGAATTGGAACTTTAAATAGCATTCTAAAAACCGTTTCTGCACATAAAAAAGTGAGTAAGCAGGACATTCTTGATTCTCTCTAATTTATTATTAAGAGACTAATCGCCCCAATTGGTTCAGGTTTGTAGGAGGTTAACAGCGATCGCTTAAATTTGCCATAAAATCTTAAAAGATATGCTAGAATTTGTAACGCTAGAATTAGGATAAAAACGATGGCTCCAAGCACTATTATTCGATCTTCCTATGAACAAGATTATCTTTTATGGACAGAAGAAACGGTTGACCAATTACGCAACAAAAAATTTGAGCGCCTAGATGTGGAAAATTTAATCGAGGAAGTATTAGATTTGGGACGTTCACAGAAACGGGAATTAAAAAGTCGTTTAGGAGAACTATTAGAACATCTTCTCAAACGGATCTATGTAACGATGCCTGATTGTTATCGCGGCTGGGTAGAATCTATTATCAAACAGAGAAAAGCTCTCAAGGATTTGTTGGCTGATTCTCCTAGTTTAAAGCCCTATTTTGTGGAAGTTTTTGATTCTTCTTATCAATATGCTCTTGATATTGTTCGCAATAGCTATCCTCAATTTCGTTTTCCAGAACAATGGCCATTTGAGCAAGATATTGATGCCTTATTAACTTTTAGATTTTGGGAATAAAGATTAATTTTCTATCACAGTTTACAATTTAACTAATGAAGATGGCGAGGCGATCGCTGTTTGGGATGGGCATAAGGGCAGAGATCACGAAAAAAGTGCATATTTAGTGGGTAGTTGTTTCACGTTTAAAGGTAATTTTCAGGTCAGGTAAATCGGATTCTTGTAATCGTCGCCGAATTTCTGTGGTTGCTGCCTCAAAAGTTGGAAATTCTGGAGCAGGGCCAAAGGGAATCCACACACTATAACTAAAGCTTTCTATTTTGATATTTGCTTTAGCAGGAACAATAAATTTACGAGCCGAGACATAAAATTTATCGATAAAACCTTCACCTTCATTTAGTTTTGTCGCAGGTCTGGCAAAACTTTGAAAATAGTCTTCAAAAAGTAACCAGGCTTGCCTATCTACACGAGTTAAGAAATGAACTAAATTAAGATTTGCAGCGACAGTGATTTTCAAGTTATTATCAAACATTCCTCTTACAAGACTAGTAATTGGCATGGGCTGTTTAAGATCAAAACTAAAACATTGAAGATAAAGACCAATTTTGTTATTTGGAAAAGAAAGTACTTTCCCCTCATATTTTTGAAGATCAATCGAACGATCAGCAACTAATTGATCAATATTTATAACTTTAGAGCGACTGCCAAACCCCCTTTTTCCAGTCTTATAATCTTCACTAATTTTTTCTAAGCTTTGACGAGATTCCTCTCTATCTATAGAATCATTAAATAGAAGTTTAATTGGATCGAAATCATAAGGTTGTAACTGCTTAATAACTTGGGAGACATAAGTATCCGTAGTCTCTGAATAAGCTTTCTGTTGAATTTTACTAATTGATTCTGCTGTTAAACATCTAATTGGCTCTCCTGCTAAGGTTGTCTCTCTATATTCAAGAAATTCTTCAAAACCTTTAGAAGTAATGGAGCTACTAAATAAATGATTATATTCCACAATGTAGTTGTTAATATAGAGACGATGGACTACTTGGTAAATTTTAGGAATAGCTTCCCATTTTTTTGCATAAACCTTACGACTTTGAAACGAAGATTTAATAATTGCTGCTTGTTCCTCATAGGATTGAGTATTAAGTTCTTGGTCAAGCCAATCAAAGGAAATACCAATGTGAATCACTTCTGAATTTGTATTTTTTCGACTTTTTTGGATAGAAAAAAATATTTCATTATTGGGAAGTTCAATACCAATTACAAATGCAAAGCGATGAATAGAGGAAACTGTCTCGCGCAAAAGACTCTCAACTGGACGAACTTTTTTTGTTTTGACTGGGCTTTTATTCAAATGGGGATCGTATTGTTGAATGCGCTGTTTTTCGACGTTGTTCAACTCAGAAGCATTTACCGCTTCATAGTAAATATAGAAATGATATTTTTTCTGCGATTCTAACTGATAAATTCGATGATGAGCTTTCCCTTGCCAACGTTTACGAATATTTTTAGCCTGCCCAATATACCAAACTGTTTGATTTTCATCTAATACATAATAAATGCCTGAGTATTCGGGCAATAAATCCTTCATATTCAGCGATAACTTAGACAAGTTTAAGATATATTGATCAGCCAACATGATAACAAGTTTCCAAAACTATTTAGGAGAAAATTAATTGTCAAACTGTTTTACTTGGTCTTGCTTTTTTCTCAGATTCATTTCCTACTTTGATTTCAAGGATAAGATCAGGACGTTTAGAATTTCACCAACCCACAGTCTGTTCTAAATTGTATAATAACATGAAGCCTAAAAAGATTTTTGTGATCGCGCCTTTAGGTTTAGGTTCAAAGGTGATCGCCGCTACATTCCAATTTTTACTCTATACTAGACAGTATTGATTTAGGAGCAGAAAATGTTAGCTAGTTACATTGATAAAGCAATGGAAACCGCTATTTATGAACTCATTGAGGACGACAACACCTACTGGGGAGAAATTCCCAAATTACAAGGAGTTTGGGCTAATCAACCAACCTTAGATAGTTGTCGTCAGGACTTACGGGAAGCACTTAGTGATTGGCTGGCTTTACGCCTGAATTTAGGATTAAGCATTCCTGTTACTAGCGCATTTTACCTCAAGCAGGGGTGACAAGAGATGAGTGGTTTGGGGAATAATAAAAAGGCGATCTCCGTTGACTCCAAGCACAAAAAAACACCCCTAGGGTTAGGAGTGAATTCCAAATCACAGAATTTAAAGTTTTTATCCAAAGTTTAGAAGAGAAGAATCGCTGAAGATAACCCAAGCAATCCCAATAATTAACTTTAGTAAACACCAGGATTAATACGATCATCCCCTTCGGTTAATTCTGAGGAAGTTGCTGTCACAGTAAATTTATCCAAATTAGCCTGTAAACGAGACTTTTGCTTTTCACTTAAACCAGGAACATCTAAAACCTCATCTACCTTTTCATAGGGAGCATTTTTGATGATTTTGCTGGCCAAATTGGGGTAAAAACCGCGTAAACTACGAAAATCCCGAATATCACTGTTATTTAAATCAATTTTATTGCCAAATTCAGTGGATAACTTCGCATCTACTGCATTAACGCGCACATCCGCTAATACCGTTGCAGAAGTCGGCAAATTAAAAGCCTGAGCTGGTGCCTGGCCCAGAAAACCAAGACAACCCACTAAAAGGGTTAATAGAATAAAAAGACGGGACAGAATTTTCATGAATAGTTCTCCTGATGGAACACACAAAATTTTATAGAAATGGGGAATTAACCACCCAGCACGAACCACAGACAGGCATAAAACAAAGTTAGATTGTATTGTAGAGTTTTCGGGGACGCTTGACCAGAGAACGAATGCTGCTGTTTTCAGTAAAATCTCATGAAGTCTCTAGGAAAAGGGGATTTTCTGTGGCACAATAATTCTAAGTCCTTTAGGATCATGTCTTAAGTGTTCTAGGAAAAAGTATTATGGTACTGCAATTAGGTGATATTGTTCCCGATTTTACCCAGGAATCGAGCGAAGGAACTATTTCCTTCCATGAATGGGCTGGAGATAGCTGGGTAGTATTGTTCTCCCATCCCGCCGATTTTACACCAGTTTGCACAACCGAACTGGGAACAGTGGCCAGCCTAAAACCAGAATTCGACAAGCGCAATGTTAAGGTAATTGCCTTGAGCGTGGATGATGTGGACTCCCATCAAGGTTGGATTGGCGATATTAACGAAACTCAAAATACAACAGTTAATTATCCCATTCTGGCGGACGGCGATCGCCTGGTTTCTGGCCTGTACGGCATGATTCACCCCAACTCCTTAAATAATCTGACCGTGCGATCGGTTTTTATCATTGATCCCAATAAGAAACTGCGCTTAACCTTTACCTATCCCGCCAGTACAGGACGCAACTTTGCCGAAATTTTACGGGTGATCGATTCCCTGCAATTGACCGACTATCACCAGGTCGCTACGCCGGCCAACTGGCAAGATGGCGATGATTGTGTAGTTGTACCTTCCATCCCCACCGAGGAAGCGCGGACTAAATTCCCCAAAGGGGTCAAGGAAATTAAACCCTATCTACGGATGACTCCTCAGCCGAATAAGTAAATTTTTTCTCGTCAGAGATTCAGCACACTCACCCAAGATTAGGGAAGCACCGCCAAGCTTCCTTTTTT
This sequence comes from Snowella sp., assembly GCA_035285405.1. Taxonomy (GTDB): domain Bacteria; phylum Cyanobacteriota; class Cyanobacteriia; order Cyanobacteriales; family Microcystaceae; genus Woronichinia. The sequence continues at coordinate 6,783 of JAYKJI010000038.1, forward strand.
TGTCTCCATTCCTAGCGTTGTATTGGGGGCTAATTTAGGGAGAAAGGCTTGGCAAGACAACGGAGTTGGGCTACTCTCAGGATAATCTTGTCGTTCCTCGTGCGGGAACTATCCAGACCTCTATGACCGCCAAACCTAATGCCCGTTCTCAATCAAAATTTCGGTCTCTGCGATCGCTCCTCGAATTTCTCTTCATGACCAGTGCGATCGCCCTTTCTGCCGGTATTGGTTTTGGAGCCGCGATTCGTTTTGGCCAGCCCCAACCCGTCAATGCCAAAGGAGAGTCCATTCCCGCCGAACAATCCTTTCCCCCCCGCCCCGATTGGCCTGGATCAAATCCCGAAAAGCCATCAGCCCCATAAAGTAATCCAGCCTAATCCATCCCGATCAATGAGAACCGGTTAGAAGCGAGTTATAATTTCGTTATAATTTGTTACAAAAACTTAGAAGTCTCCTGTTATGCAGAATCCAGTCCTTCATGCCTTTTTTTTAGGGCGAGCCTTTGCCGAAGTTCTGACGGAAAAAGTTGAGGACAACTTGACTAATGCCCTCAGTGAATGGGGGAAGTTTGATGCCGAGCAACGGGAGCATCTCCGTCAGTTTATAGTCGAAGTGCAAGCAAGAGCCTCCCGTGAGGTAGAGCAGGGTAGTACTATGATTGCCACCCTGGATGGTCTAGTTAGTAGTGACGACCTACAAGAAACCCTCGATAAATTACGAGCCGAAATTGCCAGTCTCAAAGCTGAATTGAAAAATTACCGAGAAACGACCCTCTAATCGTAACCTCATTCTCCGTACCAAGCCTTCCTGCACTAACTGTAAAGATTGCCGGACTCGATCACCGCATCCCAGCGATCGCCTTCTTGCTAAAAACTTCATCCCCTAAAGCGTGTGTCTGCCCTATCTCGTAACGTTGATCAACCCCTTGCCTACCATTCTGCGACTGTGTCAACAAAACGTATCACCTCCCTGGCAGCAGAAAAACAATACCGTTGGAATCAAGAAAACTATTCCATCACCCGTCGTCGCCTCGACATTTGGCGGTTTGTTCTAACCCTACTATTCCAGTTTTGGCTAAACAGTAAAAAATGGAGTTATCAGGGTGAAGGAGGCTATAGCGAAGAAAAATTAGCCCGTCGTCGTCAAAAGCAAGCCATTTGGATTAGGGAAAGCTTGCTTAACCTAGGGCCCACCTTCATTAAATGTGGCCAACTTTTCTCTACCCGTTCCGACCTCTTCCCCTCCGAATACGTTACAGAACTCTCCAAACTACAAGATGAAGTCCCAGCCTTTAGTTACGAACAAACCACAGCCCTGATTGAAAAGGAACTGGGTAAACCCTTACACACCCTTTTTCACAGCTTTGATCCTATCCCCCTCGCCGCCGCCAGTTTAGGACAAGTCCACAAAGCTCAACTGCATAGTGGCGAAGAAGTCGTTGTCAAGGTGCAACGTCCCGGATTAAAAAAACTATTCACGATCGACTTAGCCATTCTCAAAAAAATTGCCTATTATTTCCAAAATCATCCCAAATGGGGCAAAGGACGCGATTGGCTAGGCATCTATGAAGAATGCTGTCGAATCCTCTGGCAAGAAACCGATTATCTTCGGGAAGGCCGTAATGCCGATACCTTTCGTCGTAACTTTCGCAATGAAAATTGGGTGAAAGTTCCTAGGGTTTATTGGCGATATACCGCCAGTCGAATTCTGACATTAGAGTATTTACCCGGCATTAAAATCAGTCATTACGAATCCCTAGAAGCGGCCGGATTAGACCGTAAAACCTTAGCCCAATTGGGAGCCAGGGCCTATCTTCATCAACTCCTCAACAGTGGCTTTTTTCATGCCGATCCCCACCCCGGTAACTTAGCCGTGAGTCCAGAGGAAGGGGCACTCATTTTTTATGACTTTGGCATGATGGGTGAGATTACCCCCGAAACTAAGACAAAATTAATGGATACCCTGTTTGGGGTGGCCGAAAAAAATGCCGATCGCATCATAGATTCCTTAGTCGGTCTAGGAGCCTTAGTGCGATCAGAAGATATGGGGCCGATTCGCCGCTCCATTCAGTTTTTGCTGGATAACTTTATGGATAAACCCTTTGAGGAACAATCCATCACCCAAATCAGTGACGATCTCTACGACATTGCCTATGGCCAACCCTTTCGTTTCCCAGCCACCTTTACCTTTGTCATGCGGGCCTTTTCTACTCTCGAAGGAGTCGGGAAAGGACTCGACCCAGATTTTAATTTTATGGCGGTTGCCCAACCCTTTGCCCTACAAATTATGAACAATGCCAATGGCCCTTCCCCCAATAGCTTTATGGATGAGCTAGGACGACAAGCTGTTCAAGTCAGTAGCACGGCTTTTGGCTTACCACGACGCATTGAAGACACCATTGAAAAACTAGATCGAGGTGATCTCCGCATTCGGGTTCGTTCTAGTGAATCTGAGCGTCTGCTGCGACGCATTAGCACCATGCAATTAAGCACCAACTATACGGTTATGATTGCAACCCTACTGATTTCAGCCACCCTATTGTTCGTAAACCACTATGTCATGATCGCTGTTGTTGTGTTATTAATAGCAATAGTGCCTGGTTGGGCGTTCTGGCAGTTAATGAGACGAATAGAACGTCAAGACCGAATGTTTTAGAGCCTAATCACCCTAATAAAATCCTAATTTGAGCAAGTGTTGGAAGTGAATTCACCCAAGATCAGCCGTCGTTTCACCGGGCAGACGGATGTTGGACTCGTTCGTTCTGTTAACCAGGACAGTTTTTATATTGACGAGCCAGAAGCCCGTTTTTTTATTGTTGCGGATGGAATGGGCGGTCATGCTGGGGGACAGGAAGCCAGTCAGATTGCCACCGAATTTATTAAGGATTATTTAGAGGAGCATTGGGAATCAGAGACTCCCTCACCCGCACTATTAGAAGCGGCTTTGTTAAGTGCTAACCAGGCCATTATTGCCGATCAAGAAGAACATCCTGAACGGGGAGATATGGGTACAACCGCTGTGATGATTGCCTTTCGGCACGATGGTGCTTGGCGGGCCCACATTGGTGATTCTCGACTCTATTGTTTTCGTAATCAAAAACTCTTCCAGGTTACCAAGGATCACACCTGGGTGGCTAGGGCCTTGGAAATGGGAGATATTGATCGAGAACAGGCTAAAGTTCATCCCTGGCGGCACGTTCTTTTCCAATGCTTAGGCAGACGAGATCTACACCAGGTTGAAGTTGCGCCCCTAGAGGTTCAGCCCCAGGATACTTTCTTGCTCTGTAGCGACGGTTTAACAGAAGAAGTTTCTGATGAGAGTATCGCTGAAATTTTGCAATTAGATAAAGCCCACCCCGATCTTGCTGCCGAATTAATTGAAGAAGCCAAAAATGCAGGCGGATCGGACAACATTACCATTATCCTGGTTTCTCAGGATGGGTCTTGGGCAGAGAAGGTAAGCTAGAACGATTGCTAGGCAAGTTTTTTCAACCCTTAACTTATTTGGGTTTCAGTCAGGTCTTAACGACAGCGATCGCGCTGGATCCCTAAGCCATTAAGTCATTGTGGTCTTTATTAATAACCTTAACTATTCACAATCAAGGATTAACCGCTATCCCGATCCCCAGAGATGGTAATCTATTAGATGGCAAATTTCATTAAAACTTAACAGTTGTCCTGTAGTCTAATTTTAAGTAAATTCCCTAGACAATCAGCATGGTAGCCGTACAAGAAGCAACTAACGTTGGCAAAATTACTCGTATTATTGGGCCCGTCGTCGATGCCCGGTTCCCCAGTGGTAAACTGCCCCGCATTTATAACGCCCTCAAAGTTGAAGGCCAGAATTCCGCCGGTCAAACTGTTTCCGTCACCTGTGAAGTACAACAGCTTCTAGGAGATAATCAGGTTCGTGCCGTAGCGATGAGTACTACAGATGGCTTGGTACGAGGCATGGACATTGTTGACACTGGCGCACCAATTAACGTTCCTGTCGGTAAAGCCACTTTAGGCAGAATTTTCAACGTTCTCGGTGAACCCGTTGATGAAAAGGGCCCTGTGAATGTTACGGAAACTTTCCCGATTCACCGCCCCGCTCCCAAACTAACAGACCTAGAAACCAAACCCAAAGTTTTTGAAACTGGCATCAAGGTAATTGACCTGTTAACTCCCTATCGTCAAGGTGGCAAAATCGGTCTCTTTGGTGGTGCAGGTGTGGGCAAAACCGTCATCATGATGGAATTGATCAATAACATTGCCATTCAACATGGTGGTGTCTCGGTATTTGGAGGAGTAGGGGAACGTACCCGTGAAGGAAATGACCTCTACAACGAAATGATCGAATCCAAGGTAATCAACGCTGAAAATCCTGAAGAATCGAAAATTGCCCTCGTTTATGGTCAGATGAACGAACCCCCCGGAGCCAGAATGCGGGTTGGTTTATCGGCTCTGACAATGGCAGAATACTTCCGGGATGTGAATAAACAGGACGTATTACTCTTCATTGATAATATTTTCCGTTTCGTACAGGCCGGTTCTGAAGTATCTGCACTATTAGGACGGATGCCCTCAGCAGTAGGATACCAGCCTACCCTGGGTACCGACGTTGGTGATTTGCAAGAGCGGATTACCTCCACGAAAGAAGGTTCCATTACCTCCATTCAGGCGGTCTATGTACCAGCAGATGACTTAACCGATCCTGCCCCTGCCACTACCTTTGCCCACCTAGATGGAACAACTGTATTGTCTCGTGGTTTAGCTGCCAAAGGGATTTACCCAGCTGTTGATCCCCTGGATTCCACCAGTACAATGCTTCAACCTAGCATTGTCGGAGATGAACACTACGGTATTGCTCGTGCAGTACAATCTACGCTGCAACGTTATAAGGAATTACAGGATATCATCGCTATCTTAGGATTGGATGAATTGTCTGAAGAAGACCGTTTAACCGTTGATCGGGCCCGGAAAATTGAACGGTTCCTTTCTCAACCTTTCTTTGTCGCGGAAGTATTCACCGGTTCTCCTGGTAAATATGTCACCTTGGCAGATACGATTAATGGTTTTAAATCGATCCTTGCTGGCGAATTAGATAGTTTGCCTGAACAGGCTTTCTACATGGTTGGCAATATCGATGAAGTCAAGGCCAAAGCTGAAAAACTCAAAGGCTAGATTTAGTTGATAGTTGATAGTTGACGGTTGATTTGACAAAAATGAGGTTGATATTAGGCTCTTGTTCTTGTCAGCAATCCATTCGTTAATTATCAATTATCACTTATTCATTGTTAATTATCCATTATCCATTAATCAAAAAATGACGTTAACAGTACGGGTTATTGCACCCGATAAAGTGGTTTGGGACGAGGTAGTGCAAGAGGTGATCCTACCTAGTACTACCGGACAGTTAGGAATTCTCAGTAATCACGCCCCTTTGCTAACTGCGTTAGATATTGGTGTGATGCGAGTTCGTCCAGGCAAAGACTGGAAAAATATTGCTGTTATGGGTGGCTTTGCTGAAGTTGAGAACAACGAAGTCAAGGTGCTCGTCAATTCAGCAGAAATTGGAGACAATATCGACCAAGAAAAGGCGCGGACAGAATACAGCGCAGCCCAAGGCAAGTTTGAAGAGGCGGGTCGCAGTGGCGATAAACCTAAACAATTACAAGCGGCTCAGGCCATTAAAAAGGCCAGGGCACGTTTACAGGCTGCCGGTGGTTCTGCAAACTAAGTTCACTGTGTTTTGGCAACAGAGATATGAGGGGGAGAGTTGAACTCCCCTTTATTGTTTGGGAAAATTTAAGGAGAATTAGCCTCCCTTGGCAAAACTTCCCATGACGAGGGCAGAAAGCAAGATACCCGGAACTAATAAAACGATTAGCATTAACAGTTGGTCAGGGGTCATGGTCAACCTCACTATCTCAGTGTTGATTATGTTTAAGTCATATCACAGTTTTGATTGGTTCAACGAGGGGCACAGAAAGCAAGGTTAAACAAGTTAACTGACTCCGTTGATGCGTTTTTCTAGATATTGCCCAATCATTTGTTCTTGACCGGCACGAGAAATAAGGGTTTGGCGAGTCCGATATTGGTCGCCGATCAATTTGAGTTCTTCTTCAAAAACGGAGCCACTATATTCTGTTTTGAGGAGCATGGTTTGAGGGTTAGTAAAATTATAGATCGCTGTTACTGGTTTCGGCGTTGCAAAGCCGCGATCGCGGTAAAGAATATTGTCTTTAATCCCAAACAGGGTAGAACCGACGGAAGGTTTGCGAATGGTTCCTGTATAGTTACTTTCCCAGGTAACATAGGTTCCACCTAACAAAGCTTGTTCATCGTCTAGTTCGTGTAGGGTGGCTAAATGCCGTAATTCCGAACAGCCTGCTTCTAAATACTGAATTTGAATAAAGCTTTCTACGGTTTGGGTTTCTATTTTGGGATTCAGGGTGTAATAACGTCGCTGAGAATGCCAGAATCCGACACTGTGACGAAAAAAAGCGATCGCTGAGGCTTCTAAAGATGAGATAGATAAGGTACTAAGGGTCATAGGGTAGGCAATTTTAATTGTGGCAATGGACTTTGAGTCGAGAATGTCAAGCTTGCTTAATGATTTGTTACATTTCGTTTACTGTAGCATAGAAAATTCTCATGGGCGGCAATATTTGTACTGGAAATAGACTGAGAAGTAAATTGCCAAGACTTTAGAAAGAATTACCCAAGAATTCTGTTAGGATCGCTACCTTTACCACTGAGAGGAGTCGCCGTGCCAAATATTTGCTTGAGATCGGGAGTTAAGGATAAACTAGGGGTCAAGCGATGAAGATTGCTAATATCGGACAGACAAAAATCCCTAAAACTGATATTCCAGTTATTGTTTTATTACCCAAATCCTGTGATTGCCATTTACCCTGGAAGCTTTGACCCCATTACCTTAGGACATCTCGATATTATTCAGCGTGGTAGTCAACTTTTTGAACGTGTCACAGTTGCTGTTCTCTGTAACCCTGGTAAGCAACCCCTCTTCTCCGTTGAAAAACGGGTTGAGCAGATCCGTGCCTGTACAAGTCATTTGCCTAATATTGAAGTCGATAGCTTTAGTGGCCTAACGGTAGAATATGCCAAGCTCCGCAATGCTAACGTTTTGCTGAGAGGACTACGAGTTCTATCCGACTTTGAGAAAGAACTCCAAATGTCCCATACCAACCAAACCCTTTGGGACGGCATTGAGACAGTTTTTTTGGCGACAACCAAAGAATATAGCTTTTTAAGTAGTAGCATTGTCAAAGAAATTGCTCGATTTGGCGGCAACATCACCCACTTGGTTCCTGAAAATGTCGCCGGTGATATCTATTCATACTACCGTTAACCACAAAACATAAAATTTTATTATTAAACGCTATGGCACGTCGCGAGAATCCTAATACTGAGATCCCTGAAACCAAATCCCTGGGTCGTCGTCGGGTTGTCGATTTTGACATTCAACAGGAGTTGGCACAACTTCAAGAACTGATCTATGAGAGTTTTCATATTCCGGTTTCTCCTTGGACGGTCATCGACGAGGGTAAAATTCTCGATCAAATTGAATTAATCAGCGACAATCTACCGGAGGCTATTCAAAAAGCCCTGGCTGTTCTCGATCAAGAAGAAGCGATCATGCGACAGGCCGAGGAATATGCCCAGCGGATTATTCAATCAGCCCAACAACAGGCAGCTAAGATTCTAGATGAATCGGGAATTATTCAGCAGGCAGAACAACAGGCTTCTCAGGTTCGTTATCAAGTTCAACAGGAATGCGAATCGATGCAACGCCAAACCCTGGGAGAGTTAGAACAAATTCGACAGGTGACAACCCAGGAATTACAGCAGTATCGCCAGCAAACGGTCAGAGAGTGCCAAGAAATTCAACGGGATGCGGACAATTATGCGGATACAGTACTAGGTCGTTTAGAGCAGGAATTGGGAGAAATGATTCGCATTGTTCATAATGGCCGCCAACGTCTCTATGATAATTCTCCTAGCAATCATCCCAATAATCCCAATAGTAATAATCCCAATGTTGTGCAGACAGCGATCGCGCCTATGGCTGATAGATCTCGTAAGCGATCGCGGTAAAGGTGCAAAAGGGGAACTTATCTGGGTGTAATAGTACTAAGAAAAACAATGCCATGAGAAAGCTATACTTTTTAGTCCCTGGTACAGGAGGGAAATATACCTGTGGCGGTCTCTCGGTGGAATTAAAAACCTTGGCTCTGGCCCAGCAAATCTGTTTGGCGGAGGTTGTAACTTATCGGCAGCGAGAAAAAGAGGTTTTGTTTCTAGATGATTTACTGGGACGAAAAAACTTAGCAGATGTGATTTTTGTGATTAGCTGGGGTTTTGATGTTGCCAAATTAGCAGCTAGACTAAAATGTCAAAACGTCATCTATCATGCCCATAGTGCAGGCTACGGCTTTAAATTATCTCCTAGTATTCCTATTATTGCCGTCAGTCGAAATACGATGGGTTATTGGGGACAGAGATCGCCTCATTCCCTGATTTATTATTTACCTAATCAAATTAATGATGAATTTCAGAACTTAAACCGCGATCGGGATCTGGATGTATTGGTGCAGACTCGTAAATCCTCTACCTACTTGATGCAAGAACTTATTCCCGCCCTACAAAAGCAATGTAAATTGTACGTTGTGGATTCCTATGTGGACAATCTTGCCGCTCTTTTCAATCGAACGAAAGCATACCTCTACGATTCGGCTGAATATTGGGCACTTCAGGGAGTTAGCGAAGGATTTGGGCTACAACCGATGGAAGCTTTGGCCTGTGGTTGTCAGGTTTTTTCTAGCATCAACGGTGGTCTGTCCGACTATCTAGATCCTGGTTTTAATTGTCATAAAATTGCTGGCTATTCTACCGAGTATGATGTACAACGCATTCTCAAGGTGATTAATCGTCCAGTGATGGATAATTCTTCTTCTCTATTTACGCAATTGCTTGCCGAATATCGAACTGAAAATATTCTAGGGCGTTTACAGGTCATTCTGGAAGATATTAATCAATTCTTTGATTGTAAAGAACAGCTTTCCTCTAGCATCCCTAGTTTGAGCAGCACACGAATGTTGACGTTACAAGGACAAAGAATATTCGATAAGTTAAAGAAGAAATTAGGACTCTCAAAAAAAGCTAAGTCGCTAGGCTAAATAAAAAGCGTTTCAGGCGATCGCCATCCCACCGCAAAATCTAGCCCGAAAATCAGAAAGCTATGACATTTTATTTAATAAAAAACTATTTGGAGCGGGTATAGTCAGGAGCGAGAATCATTAATTGGCCTTCTTTCTCTTGGTTAATGGCTAATATGGGTGGGCGTTCATCGTTTTTAGAGGTAGCGAACAAAGCAGAAAATACATAAGTCCATTTATTATTTTTAGGTTTAGTAGATAAAGCACGGAATACATAAATCCATTTATTATTTTCTAGCAATAATCTCCAGACTCTTGGACATTTAGTATTACGATCCTCAATACACCTAACTTCACTATCATTATTTTCGCTCCCTCGCAAATCGTAGAACAAACGTTGATCACCGATAAAATGATAGCCTTTCAGAGAGGGATTGAAAGCATTATCACGATCAAGATTCTGTCCCAAGGCGATTTGTTTTTCAGGCAAAACGAGGGTAATCACGGGCAGAGTGGAAGTTTCATTAACAGCATCTCTACGGGCATCAATGGTTCCTTGAATTCTTGCTAACCAAAAGAGAATAATTAGGGCTTGCTGAAAAAGTCAAAAAACGAAAGAAATGTGGGTTAGGGAAGTATAAACTGAAAAAGCAGAGATAACTTATACTTATGATGAGAAGTCAAAATACGAATTTTGTTTAATCTAT